>CAYVWX010000039.1:0-17388 GCA_964455635.1 uncultured Lentimicrobiaceae bacterium
ATCCATCATGCGCCCTGAAAGGGCAGCATAAATACGGCAGTTTGCAAATAATCATTTTTCTGTGAGCCGACGTGTCGCCATGGATGTTTCATCTGTTTATAATTTTGCAATTACTTGATATACTGCGCTATTGTTTTGTCATGATTTTCGGCTTCCCTTTCCTTCGATAAACTCAGGAAAGGTTTTCGTTTTCAAAAACATCAATTATTTTACCAACATACCTCAGGTCTTTTCCCGCCAACGGATGGTTAAAATCAATGGTTACCGCCTTTTCCATAATTTTAACCATTCTTCCGGTATGTTGTTGACCGTTGTTATCATGCATGGATATTTTTTTCCCGGGAAGAAAAAAGTTATCCGGAATTTTGCCATCTGTTTCAAAGGTATCTTTGGGGATGTCGAAAATAGCATAGGTATCAATGGGGCCGTAAGCATGCTCGGCTTTTATAACAAAATCGAAGCTGTCACCCGCTGATAATCCTGTCAGGTTCTTTTCAAATTCAGGAAACAGGTGATTGATGCCAAACCTGAAAACAACAGGTTTATCTTGTTTTATTTCTTCAATAAGAGAGCTATCGCTATTGTCGAACAGTTTATACATTACTTTGGCCAGTTTGCCTTTTTCAATTTGCATAGTCAATTTTTTTGGCAAATATAATTGTTCTAAATAAGAAATCAATGAACAAACCAAATTAATGCAGGAAGCCAAAAAATAAGCTCTCCAAAGGTTTTGTAGTACTCGTGTTTGCTAAAGAACCCGGGGAATTTTATAATGGACAAAAGAGACAGCACCATGATGGTTTCAAGAAGCACCGAAAAATATTCTGTTTCGTTTTTTGCCACCACAAGTAAAATGAGTATAACTATTACAATGGCTATGAGCAAAATATTCAAAAGGAACTTGGTTTTTTCTCTTCCAAAATTAACAGCAAAGGAGTTGTGACCGTCCCTGATGTCTTTTTCCATTTCAAAAGTTGATACAAGTATGCCTTCATACCAAACCAAGAGCACTATTGCAGCCATTGTAAGCCGGTGAAACAGCAACAAACCGTGTGGTGCGGCGGTAGCCGGAGCCAGCCATATTCCGGCTACATAAAAAAGACTGATGAAAAACTCTTTGTGAAAATAATGTTGATGCTTTCGACTAATATATACCAAAGCAAGATAGAGCATGGCCAGAAATCCGATTATCACACCGACAATTATCACGGTTTTGTTTAAAAACAAAAAGGTTAATGTTACTGCAACAACTGATGACAAACCAATGGCAACCATTAACGGAATACGAAACAGATAGTGAATTTGATGTCGTTGTATTACCGCCAAGTCTTTTTGTGAAAACCCGTCAATCAGGTGGTCGGAGGTGTAAACAGCCCATACCGAAAGCGCCAAAACTAACCACCACCATTTATTTGGGTTTACCTGCAACAGTTTAACGGCAAATAATCCCATGGCCAAAGCACCAACAACTACATCAAGGCTTAGAAGCTGAAAGTTTCTAAGGAGATTCTTAACACAGGTGTTTTTAAAAAAAGCTTTCATCAGTGTAAAAATAAAACAAAAGGCTCCCATTCGCAACGAAAAGGAGCCTTTTAATATATTTTAAAACCTAATCAGGATAAATCGGGAAGTAAAAACCCAATCACCAATCATCAAATCACAAATAATTTCTAATTTTCTAAAAATATAAATTCCAAACTGGCTTTTAGGTTTAGAATTTATAATCTGGAATTTATTTGTCATTTTATGCCCAAATATGCTTATTGCAGGTTTCTCGGGCACTAACGATTAATATTCCTCTTCTAAATCCTCATCATTAAAACTTTCTACCAGATAAGGATGATTTTTTGCAATTAACGGACGCTTAGATAGCGAAGTGGCAAATATAAGGGCAAACAATCCGGCATAGCCGATAAACGTACCAATTTCAATAAAGCCAAAGGAAGCGTTGTGAACGGTACCCGGCATCACCTCGTTGAAAATTTCGATATATTGCCCTACAATTAATACAACCACAGTAAATAACAAGGCGTTGGCATTTTTTGCAATGCGGTTCCACATTAAGAATAAAAACGGGAATGCCCAATTGATGAATATCTCGGCGAGGAACAGTCCCTGGAATCCGTATTCACGGCGAATATGGTAATAAACGGTTTCTTCGGGAATATTTCCATACCAGATTAACAGGTACTGGATAAACCACATATATCCCCACATAATACTCAGCATAAAAATATATTTGGAGAAGTTATGCAGATGGGCCTTGTTGAGAAAGGGCAGATATCCCAATTTATTTAAAATAATTACAATTCCGGTAATAATAACCGAGCCGTGATAGAAGGCCGAAACAAATATTTTAATGGAAAACAGCGTGCTAAACCAGTGAGGTTCAAGCGACATCACCCAGTCGATACCCACAAAAACAATGGAAATACCCAATACAAAAATAAATACTTTTGAAAGAAACTCTATTTTAATAAAAGAGTCAAATCCTCCTATTTCATCTTCTTTTATCGAAAGTTTTCTGATACGACAAGCCAAAAGCAGCCACAGTGCAAAAAACAAAACAGTTCGAATAATAACGAATGGTATATTCAGATAGGGTGATTTATGAACCAAAACGGCATCGTGCGCTGCTCCGGGTTCGGCCCAATGAAAAAGATGAGGGATGCCAAAATAGAGTGGTATCCATAAAATAAAAGCTATCATCAGATTTATCGACAAGGCCTGTGGAATTCTAAGAAATCCGGCTGACCAGCCCGATTGGGTAATAGCCTGCAAAGCCATCCAAAACAGGCCTCCCAAAACTATTGATAAAAACATGAAATTGTTTAATAACAGGTTAGCCCATGTACGGGTACCATCACCTGCAATAAAACCAATGGCAACAGTAACAACCCCAACAGCAATCAGGACCAACATGATGCTTTTAAATGATTTACTAACTTTAAGTTTCTTATCCATGAGAATAAATTTTAATGGCAGAGGAATTATTATTTAACAATTGAACGTAGGTAATCCACAATTTTCCAACGATTTTCAGGGGTAACCTGCGTGCCGTGTGGCCCCATTAATCCTGATATTGACCCCTCGGTGATGATAAAGAAAATTGAACCGTCAGGCATATTTTGAACATAACTGCCGGTCAAATCGCGAGGCTTGGCAGGAAACAGTTTAGCTGTATAAAGATGACCGTTTCCTTTGGCATCAAAGCCGTGGCAATCGGCACAAAAAATATCAAACTGACGTTTCCCTTCGGCAATGTTTTCTTCGGTGGCTTCAACAGGATTTACAAGTTCTTTACCCGCTTTTGTTTGGCCTGATACCCTGTCGGTTATTCCTTTCGGGTGAAACGGATAGTAACTGGAGTTACGAGCTACTGCACCTGCGGGAGCCGGCTGGTTTACCTGACCGTTGGGCAAAATAGTACTGGCACTATATGCTTTGTCGTATTTTGTAAAATACATATCGTGATCGGCCATGTAAGCATAACCCGGATTATTTTTATCCTGATTACAAGATGATAACATGGCTACCATCAACAGAGAAAGAATAAAAAATATTGTTTTGTTTTTCATGTTAGATATTTTTCGCGTTAAACATTGTTTCTGTTAACCTCAACAGCACCGTTCTGTTTTAACAGTTCATCAATTTTATGCATATCGTTTTCATCCATATCACGATTTTGTTCGATGACAATAACAAATTTATCATCCATGCTTCTGGGATCGGGCAGGGGATTGTTTTTTCCGGGCCACATTTTTTCGCGAATCAACAAAGTTGCCAACGTAAATATTACACCCGATAAGATGGTTAAAACAAACATTAGTACGACAAACGAAAGCGAATTATGAGGCTTACCGCCAAATGTTAAAGGATAGTCGATAACCGACGTCCAATATAAAAAAGCAAAAACCGAACTGGTACCCAATGCCCCGTAAATAAAAGTGGCATAAGGCATTCTGGTTTTTAATTTTAGCAGTTCCCAAACATGCTCTAAAGGAAAAGGTGAAAAAACATCCTTAATCTTTACATCATGCTTAACAAGTTCTTTTACAGCATCGGTAACCACATCAGGGTCATCAAAAACGCCGAGAATTTGATTTCGATTATTCATGATCCTCTGTATTTTCTGTTATAATACTGGTTTCTTTATTAATTCCTTTCAGTTCGCTAATGGCCATCATTGGCAGGAAGCGCAGGAATACCAAAATTCCTAAAATGAAAAAGCCGATGGTTCCCACATAAATTGCAATTTCGGTTGGTGTTGGCGAATATCCGTGCCAGGTTGAAGGCAGCCATGTTTTTGATAATGATGTTACCACAATAACAAAACGCTCGTACCACATACCTATATTAATTAAAATACTAATAATAAATACAATGGTAACGTTGCTTCTGATTTTTTTAAACCAAAACAGCTGTGGGACAATAGCGTTAAAGGTAATCATAGCCCAATAGGAATAAGCATATTCGCCAACTGTTCTGTTTTTAAAGAAAACAAACATTTCATAAGGTGAATCGGAATACCAGGCAACAAAAATTTCGGAAATATATGCCACACCCATAATAAGAGAAACGAACGTCAAAACGCGCGTAATGGCATCAAGATGCCTTTTTGTAACATAATTTTCGTATTTATAAACTTTTCTAACGATAATCATTAAAGTTAATACCATGGCAAACCCCGAGAAGATAGCACCCACAACAAAGAAAGGAGGGAAGATGGTAGAGTGCCATCCTGGAACTACTCCGGCAGCAAAGTCGGTAGCCACAATGGAGTGCACCGAAATAACCAAAGGCGCCGTTAATCCTCCCATTAATAAAGCGGCTGACTCAAAACGCAACCACCCTTTGGCCGAACCTACCCACCCAAAACTCAGGATGTTATAAACTGCTTTTTTAACTTTGGAGGTGGTACGCTCGCGAATGGTGGCAAAGTCAGGCATCATACCAAGGTACCAAAACAGAAACGATGCAGTAAGATAGGTACTAATTGCCATAACGTCCCAGAAAAGGGGTGAATTAAAGTTTGTCCATAACGAACCGCGCGTATTGGGATAGGGAAATACAAAAAATCCGTCCCAAATTCTACCCATGTGAATGAGCGGAAACATACCTGCCGCCATTACGGCAAAAATAGTCATGGCTTCGGCAGCACGGTTAATGGAAGTTCTCCATTTTTGGCGTAATACCAATAAAAAGATGGAGAATGCGGTACCGGCATGACCAATACCAATCCACCATACAAAGTTGATAATGGCCCAGCCCCATGAAACACTGTTGTTTAGTCCCCACGTTCCTGTTCCAACTGTAATGGTATTGTAAAAGCCCCATACACCCCAGGCCAACATTACACTGGCAAAAAAGGCGGAAATCCACCACCAGACAGGCGTTGTTTTTGCAAGAAGGGGATTGGTAATATCACGGGTTATGTCGTGATAGCTTTTATTCCCTTCAATTAATACGCCTCTTGCTTTAATATTATACATAATACCGTTTTTTTTTATTATGCGTTTTTGTTTCTTACTTTAGTTAAATAGCTTGTTGAAGGTAAGGTGTGCAACGATTCCAAGAGATGATATTTTCTTTCGGTTTCATTGGTTTTACTTACTTCGCTTTCTTTATCCAGCAGGTTGCCAAACTGAATGGCATCGGTCGGGCAGCTTTGCTGACAGGCGGTCATTATTTCACCGTCGCGCAGCTCGCGGTTTTCCGACTTAGCTTCCAGCTTCTTCTCCTGAATACGTTGTACACAGTAGGTACATTTTTCAACAACCCCGCGCTGACGTACCGAAACATCAGGGTTAAGCACAAGTTTACCCAGTTCGCTATTCATGTTGTAATCGAAGCTGTTGTTGTTAACAAATTCGTACCAGTTAAATCTGCGCACTTTATACGGACAGTTGTTCATACAATAGCGGGTTCCGATACAGCGGTTGTAAGCCATCTGGTTCAGTCCTTCATCACTATGGGTGGTAGCTGCAACAGGGCAAACATTTTCGCAGGGAGCATTGTCGCATTGCTGGCACATAACCGGCATATAAAGTACTTCCGGATCATCTTCCATTTCGGAGTAATATCTGTCCAAACGCATCCAATGCATTATTCTTCCCAATTTTACCTGCTCTTTTCCAACTACGGCCACGTTGTTTTCGGCCTGACAAGATATGACGCAGTTGCTACATCCGGTACAACTGTTTAAATCAATGGATAATCCCCACTGGAAAGCGTCAAATTCAGGCTTAGGATAAAGACTGAAGTCTTGGTTTTCAACAAACTCTTTGTGTGCTTCGTTGCCGGCACCCGGATCTTTAATAAACTCACTTAAAATGGTTTCCCTTACAATGGGACGCCCCTCCATTACATGATGGGTTTGCGTTAAGGCCAGCGGATAAGTTTTTGAAGTTTTATCAAGTGTAACAACCGTACCCATTAACTTTTTTGAACCGCCTTCGGTATTTAATAAGGTAAACATATTTTTTCCTACGCCGTTACCTACTTTGCCGGCACTGCTGCGGCCGTAACCTATGGCAATACCAATGGTTCCTTCTGCCTGTCCGGGTTGAATTAATACCGGAAGTTCAATTTTTTTGTTGATGCTTACCACATCTTCCTGCTTTAAACCATGTTTTTTAGCAAAGGCAGGGGAGACGGTAACGTAATTATCCCAGGTGGCGGTTGTAATCGGATCGGGTAACTCCTGCAGCCACGGGTTGTTGGCATACCGGCCGGTACCCATCGAAATTTTTTCGTAAAGTGCCAATTCTAATCCTTTACTTCCGGGTTGTTCGGCTGTTAATTTAGCAGCGGTAAATGCAGGTTGTTCTTTTTGTTCGGATGCCATGGTGAAAACACCGTCTTGTTTGCATTTGAACCAAAATTTATCGAAACTGTTAAATTCAGATTGCTGCGTAAAAAAGCCGGTTTCCCAGTTATTCTCCATAAAATCGGAATAGGCTTCCTCGCTACCCATCCAGGTTAACAAACTATCCTGGAACTGGCGGGTATTAAAAATAGGTTTGATGGCAGGCTGCGTAAAGCTGTACGAACCGGTAACAGGCTCGGCATCGTCCCACGATTCAAGGTAATTGTTATCGGGACAAACATAGTTACATAGCGCTGCCGTTTCGTCCATGGTAGTGGCAAACGAAACTTTTAACGGAAGATTTTTAACTGCTTTAACAAATTTGTTTTTATGAGCACAACTGTAGGCAGGATTTACGTTGTAAAAAATAACGCCACCGGCTTTACCCGAGCGTAATGTCTTCATAGCCTCCATCATGTCGGATTCGTTGCCCTGTTTCAGGTTAACAGCCGTGTTAAGGTCGATGGTGTTGCCATAATTGCCCAAAAGATTGTTGATGGCATTTACAGTGAGCTGAATTTGAAAATCGTTGGTACCCGAAACTACCAGCGACTTACCTTTTGCATTAAGCAGGTCTTTAGCAACTTTGGTCACTTTTGTGGCAACAGCAGGGCCTGCAATAGTGGTAGCACCGGCTTTTTTAGCAATTTCGTTGTACAATTTAAGTAAAACAGCTGCTTCTTCAGATGGTTTAATCTGATAGCGATAATCGGCATTGGCTCCTGAAAGCGAAAGGTTTGTTTCAAACTGATAATGCCGTGACATTTTTGTTTGTCCTTCTTTTACTTTACGGCCCTTTGAATATTGTTTTGCAAAGGTAACGGGCATTAACCATGTACCGAGGAAGTCAGCATTAAAAGCCACTGTAACTTCGGCATTTTCAAAATGATAGGATGGAATAACCGCCTTGCCAAAGTTGGTTTTATTGGCTTTTCGCATGCCTGACATAGGTAGCGTGTCAACCTGCACCCAATTTACATTGGGATACTGTTCGACAAACCCGTTAATCAATTTTCGTGTTGAGGGGCTTATAATGGTTGGGGTCATTAACACCACCTTTTTGCCACTGTTTTTAAACTCCTCAAGTTTACTTTTTATCTCTTTGTCGATGGTTTTCCAATCGCTGCTATTCCCATCTTTCATCGGGTTCTTTAGTCGGGCATCATCATACAGGTTTAATACCGATGCCTGTACCCTGGCGGTAGTTCCCCGTTGTGAAACCGGTGACATTTCGTTTCCTTCTATTTTAATAGGACGGCCTTCACGGGTTTTTACAAGGATACTGCAATATTCATCGCCATCGTAAAAAGATGAAGCATAGTAATTGGGAACTCCCGGGGTTAATTCCTGTGGCCGGTGCAGCAGCGGAATGGCTTTGCGGACAGGCATTTGACAACTTGAAACAAGTGCTACGGCACTTACTGAAAACCCCATCATTTTAAGAAAGTCGCGACGGCTTGATTTTCCTTTAATTTCGGATTCTTCAAGGCCTTCGATGGAAAATTCGGGCACAGCTTCGTTTTCCGAAGCGGCGTTTTTCTTCATTTTCTTGTAATTTTCCAGACTTTGCCAGTATTTTTTCTCCATAATATTTTGAAATGGAATTAGGTTATAAAAAATATTCTATTAGTAATGACATTTTGCACAATCTTCGCCACCTATCATTTTAACATTCACCTGGTCTATCTTACCTGCTTTCAAATCTTCATGCAGTTTTTTGTAAGAGCCGTAAAAATTATTTTCGGTGAATTGTACTTTGTGGCTGCGATGACAATCGAGGCACCAACCCATACTCAGGGTGTTAACCTGTGCTATTTGATCCATTTGCGCTACGTCGCCGTGGCACTCGGTACATTCAAGTTTTCCAACCTTAACATGTTGCTCGTGGTTAAAATAAACAAAGTCAGGCAGATTGTGCACTTTAACCCACTCAATGGGTTTGTTATTTTTTAAGGCAGCGTAAATTTTATCAATTTCTTTTTTACCTGTTCGTTTTCCTTTTTTAACCTGCGAATGGCAGTTCATACAAACGGAGGCAGGCGGAATGCCGGCATGCATGCTGGTTTCGGCAGTAAAGTGACAGTACTCGCAGTCGATTTGATTTTGACCGGCATGTACCTTATGCGAAAACCAGATAGGCTGGTCAGGCTGGTAATTTTGTTGACGTCCAAGGCCCGTGGCGACATCCCACGACCATTCGGCTAATATCCAAAGTGCCGATAAAAGCAATACGTAATTAATCCATTTTGCTTTCAGGAAATGGGTAAAGATAAGATCTATCAGGATGATAACCACAAGAATACCCGAAATAAGGGCAAAAACGGCAAGTTTGTGACTGCTTTCCCGTTTTTCGGTAACATAACGTTCGGCCTCACTTATTGCAGGGGTTGATACCGAAGCCTCTTTTGCTTTAGCTGTTGTTGATTCTGCACCAGCAGGCAGTTTACCACCTGCTTTAATGTACTTTAAAATTCCCTTTACCTGGTCATCGGTAAGCGAATGCGCCGGCATGGGAATTTTGCTGTTTTCGTTAAAAACTTTAACAGCAGTTTCGTCGCCTGAAGCTACCAGCGCCTGCGAGTTTTGAATAAACTTAATAAGCCAGGCTTCATCTCTTCTTTCGGTTACCCCTTTAAGGTCGGGACCAACAAGCTTGCCACCTCCAATAGTATGACAGGCTTTACACTCGGTAAAGTTTTTTGCGTCATCGGCAGTTTGACCAAACGAAGCAACAGATAAAAATAAGGTTAAAAGAAACAATAATCCTGAAAGAACACCACTGTATTTAAACAAGGTGTTAAAATGGTTTTTTGTAATGTTCATTTTGTAAAAATTATCAAAAATATTAGGCTTTGTTTTACTAAAATTTCGAATGTTAAAATTACTTAAAAAAGCGGTTCAAAAATATTTAATTTATTCAAATATTTAAACAATTCAGTAAGAAATTACCTAATAAAATTATAACCTATTGATATACATTATGATAAAAATCATAATTAGCTATCTATCTATGAATTTTGATTAATTTTTTTATGACTTATCAACAACTTTAGAGCTTAATTCTAATGAATCCGGGATACTTTTTAACACTTTTTTTGGAAACATACCATGGTTTTATGGCCAAAACGGCATTGAAATCTGAAAGGGTTAAGGCTTCGTTTTTTTCCAAAATCAGGGTTAACAATTGGGGCAGCGATTTGGAATGTAAAATTTCATGGAGGTTAATTTGAGCCAACACATCGAAGTCTTTCGATTGCCCGGGTTCAACCGTAACAGGCTTGTTAACGACACCTTTTGAATATAAATCGTTTTTAATATACAACTCCCAGTCGAGGCCGTTAATGGCAGCCGTTTTATCAGAGGCGTTATAGGCATTTATTGTTACTTCAATTTTAGAAGGTATGTTTTTAGAAAAGGCCTGTCCGGCCAGTTTAAGATAATCATTAAGCGGAAGATCGCTTACCGCTTTTATATTGCTTACATCAACACCTGCTATGTCGGTGATTTTAACATACTTAACAGTAAATGTGCATTCTGAAAAAGTTTTGAGTTGCCTGCTCTGTTTGATAACACTGCAAGAAGAAATTAAAAACAGTAAGGATGTTGCCAGGATGATTTTATGCACCATAAAAATAGAAATTTTACAATTTTGAAAAGGCTTTCATCAGCTCTTCTTTACGGCGTTTTGAAACGGGTATGGTTGTTCCGTCCATAAGCTCTATGTAGCCACCATCGTTTTTATTAAACTTGACGATATATTCCAGGTTTATCATGTGTGAATAATGTACTCTGATAAAGTTGTGATTTTTCAAATCCTGTTCATACTTTTTAAGGTTGCCGGAAACGGTTATTTGTGTACCGTTGTATAAAATAAAGTGGGTATAGCTTGAATCGGCTTCACACCTGACAATGTTGTTAATGGGAACAACATACATGCTGTCGTTTGTTTTAAGCACTATTTTTTTTGGTGCTGCATCGTGTAAATTATTCAGAAGTACTTCCAGCGATTCTGTTTGGGGACTTTTTTCGCTTTTATCCCTGAATTTATGCAGGGATGCCACAAGCTCTTCTTCCGAAAAAGGTTTTAACAGGTAATCGAATGCACTAAATTTGATGGCTTCGATGGCATAATTTTCAAAAGCCGTTAAAAAGATTACTTTAAAATTGATGGGATAAATTGATTTTAAGATGTCAAAAGCGGTTCCGTCGGTAAGTTGAATATCCATTAAAACCAAATCGGGTTTTTTTGTCAGGATGAGCTCTTTACCTTCTGCAACACTGTCGGCCCACCCTTCAATAGATGTAGCGCTGCAGTTTCGTTCAACAATACTAATAATAGCATTTCTGGTTCTGAATTCGTCTTCTATAACAGCTATCTTCATATCTTTTGTAAATTTATAGTTTTATAAATACTTATACCGGTGAAATCAGACACGCAAAATTACAAACCTGATTTCTGTTCAGTATAAAAATAGTTTGGTTCTCAAAAAACGGTCTGTAATGAATTGAACAAATGTACACCATTTTTAAACGCATTACATCATTTAAAGAAATCAAAATTAACAAAATGGGGGAAAGGCCCTTTTTTTTATGTGTTTATAAATTTGTTTACCCTGTGGAATGTGAAAACTATTCCACAGGGTGAATTTGATATATTGCGTTTTGTTTTGTCATGATTTTCGGCTTCGCCATCGAAAATCACGCCAAAACAGGTCTTGTGTTTTTCTTTACCCCGGGTTACACCCGAAGCTATAAATTTTCCGCTCCAAACGGAGCTTATAATCATGCTTCTGTGTGGCGACTTGCCACCATAGATGTTTCGTTTAAATCAGAAACAATTCTGTTGGTGGTGTGATGCATATAACTTTATTAATCAAGAGTCAGCACCCAAAAGTCAACCGATGAATATACTTGCAAAATATTTACAGATATCGCAACTAACAGTCAGTTAAATAAGAATTCATCGGATGACTATATATTTACTTTTTGGGCTTTTCGGATAACTTTATTAAAAGTCCAACGGAAATTTAAAGGTAACCCTGGTTCCGGGGCAAGAATTAATGGTTTTATCAATTTCCTCAATATCGTAGGTTATAGTTTGATTAAACTGCATTTTAATTAGTTTTATACGCTCCTTAATTATATTGGTTGAAAATGACTTTTTGTTTGAATTAACACCACTTTTAACTGCTTTATACCCCACACCATTGTCTTCAATTACGGCAACTAAATTTGTTTCGCTAACGCTAAAGCAAATCTTCAGGTCTCCTTCTTGCTTACAGGGCATAATACCGTGCACAATGGCATTTTCAAGTGCCGGTTGTATCATAAGAGGGGGAATAAAAGTATTGCATTTATCAATGGACTCGTCCACTTCAATCTTATATTTTAGTTTATCTCCAAACCTGAGTTTTTCGGTGGCAAGGTAATATTCGGTTACTTCAACTTCCTGTTCCAGCGATATATAACTCTCGTTGGAGTAGGTTAGCAAGAGTCTCATTAACCTTGCAAGCAAGGTTAAATATTTAGAAGCTCCTTTAACATCACCTTCGATTAAAAAGCTTTGGATAGACATTAGGGAGTTAAAAATAAAATGAGGCGACATTTGGCTTCGCAAGAGTCGTGTTTTGGCTTTACCCAATTCAATTTCGTTTTTAATTTTCTTACGGTGTGCTTTTTGATAAAAAATGATTATTAAACTGATTAACAGTGCAATTAAGGTTATTATCAGAATGTTTTGGCGGGTTTGACGTAATTTTCCTATCTCTTTATCTTTTTTAAGCAGATTTATTTCAAAGTTTTTATGGTCGATGGCAATTTTTTGTTCCAGATTTTTTACCTTTTCAAGTTTTTTTGTATTTAAAAGCTCTTCGCTCAGTTTCTGATACTGTTTAAAATAAATTAATGCACTGTCGGAGTTATGCTGCTTTTCGTAAATGACAGAAAAGGCTTTTAAGATATTTTTTTTCAGATTTTTTAGTTGGAGTCTGCTTGAAATGGAGAGGGCTTTTTCCAGCAGAAGCAATGCTTTTTCGTCGTTATTTTTTTCAATTTCAAGATTTGCTTTGTAATAAAGTACCGAAGCAATTCCACTTTTATTATTTCTGCGTGAAAAAACCTCAAAAGCCACGGTATAGCAACTGTCGGCTTTGGTAAACTTTTTCTGCCTGAAAAACAACAGTCCGATATTACTGCAAACTTTACCCTTCCCGTTCGGGTAACCTGCTATCTGATAGTTATTAAGCGCCCGTTTGTAATAGTCTAATGCCGAATCGGACTCAAGCAGATAATTTTCGTAAATAATGGCTATATTATTATAGGTGCCGGCAACACTTAAATAATCTTTTTTCTTTTTGCTTTCCTTTAAATGCAACGACATTTTAAAATACTCCAGCGCTTTCTTGTATATTTTTAACTCTTCGTAAACTATACCTATGTTATTATATACTTTTTCAACCCCTGCTTTATCGTCATTTTGTTCATATAGTCTTAATGCATTTTGATATTGCTCCAGTGCTTTGGTAAAGTTTCCTTTTGTGTCTTCAATTATCCCGATGTTGTTATGCATTTTTGCCTGTAAAGGAAGATTGCTGCTTTTTTGTGCCAAACCGAGTGCTTTGATAAAAAGTTGTTCGGCCTGTACAAAATTTTGGCTGTTGTAGGCCTGCTTTCCCAAATTATTTAAGGTGTCTATTTGTTCAACAACCGTTAAAGGTTCGAGTAAGTTTTCCAACGAATCGTTTGTAATTGACAATGTTATTGCCGGAAACAGCAAAAAGATCAAGATGGTATTTAACAGTCGCTTAATCGTTGGAGACATAATGATGCAATAAAAACGAATATTTTAAAGTGCCAAAATACTAAATTTAAGCATAAAGTGTATTGATAAGTGTAAGCAAAATCTATTTTTGTAAATGATGCGGAAAAACAGAACCGGAAAGAAAAAAATTTTTCTTTTTAATATACTTGTACCTTTGCATCTTCGTTATAACAATGGCTATGAAAAAATGTTGGATACTCATATTAATAATTGCGCCTTTTTTAATCAACGTTTCCGCTATGGCTCAAAAGTTATTGCCGGTACGCCTTGAAGTAGCCGGCGATTTAGATGTTGAGTCGTATCATGTTGAGCCCGTAGGGGCAGGGGAGTTGTTGGTATTTTATCAATCTACCGAAATAAACGACAAAGGGAAAAGTATCTGGTATTTTGCTTTGCTAAACAATGTTTTAAAACAGCAATGGTTAAAGTCGGTTCCGGTTCAATCGAAAATGGTTTTTAATACTATGGCAAAAGCCAATGGAAATATTTATTTTCTGTTCAAAAACCGCGAAAAGGTTTCGAGAGACTACGACGTTTACGAAATAGTAATTTATGATACCAAAGGACAGCATTTTACAAGTCTTACCGGTTCAATACCTTTTAAATCAAAGATAACAGGGTTTCAGATATTAAATAATACGGCATGCTTAGGGTTGCAAATGGATAAATACAAAGCCGATGTGGCTTTTATCGACCTTACTACCGGTGAAATAAATCCGGTGCATCTGAATAAAGAGCAGGAGGTGCTAATTGAAACGGTGTATGCTGATAAGCCTGCAAAAAAGTTTTATGTTGTTGCCAAATACTTTAATTCCGTAACCTTTTTTTCCGATGACATCTATGTATTTAGTCCCGATGGAAAAACACTCAAGTTACTGAAAGTTGATTATCCCGACAACCTCAGGATTCCGAGGAATTATAAATTTGCACGCATTACACCTTCGCAAATATCAATTTTAGGCACTTACGATTTGCTGGCGGGGCGAAAACCTTCGTGGAATGATTTGCAGGAGGATACCGATTACGAAAGCAAGGCTCTGGCAGCAGGTTTTTTCTTTCTTAATTTTAAAAACGATAAACAGGATAAGTTTGCTTTTTACGATTTTATGAAATTTGACAACACCTACTATTCGGTGCATGGAAAAGAAATCAGGACGACAAAAAACAGCAGCAATTCGCAAAAAAATATTAACGTATTTTATAAAATCAGCAACCCCATAATTACAAAAACCGATAAAGCTACCGTATTTTCCGTCGAATTGTATAAGCCCTATTTTGAAACCGAATCACGCATGGATTACGACTTTTATGGCCGTCCTTATCCTACTACTTATCAGGTTTTTGCAGGGTACGAATATTATGATGTTATTTTTTCGGGATTTGATGACAACGGCAACATGATTTGGAACAACGATTTTCCCATAACCGATTTAAAAACATATTCTTTAAAAAATCATGTTATTGCCGTAACGGATAATGATTTTATAACCTTTGCATATGTAAACAAAGGAAAAATTATCAGCCGCACTTTTAAGGGTTCGTCCGATTTGGGCGACCGCGAAGCAACGCCTTTGGAAACAGCTTTTAAAAAAGACCGCATTGTTCAGGACGAAAACAACCGGCTAAAACATTGGTACGACGATTATTATTTGGTTTACGGGTATCAAAAGCTAAAAAACCGGTCGCTACAGGATAAATCAACCCGAACGGTATTTTATATTAACAAAATAGCTTTTAAATAAATTGATAAATGAGTGCAACAGCAATAGCAGCAAGGTATTTCAGGTATAGGATGTTGGCAAAATCGCGCTTTAAAATCCATTCGCCATTTGTTTTCGATTTAATAAACAAGGTATTACGCAACAATGAGTATTATGGTGATTTTAAGGTACTTGATGAGTTTTTGGATAATCTGAAACAGAATAATTCTGCCATTGAAACAACCGATTTTGGTGCAGGAGCAGGCAACAATGACTACCAGGTATATCTAAAGTCTTTAAACAAAATTGTAAAAGAGCGGTCGCATACAAAATCGAGGTTACATTTACTTTATAAGCTGGTAAAATATTTCAACCCTCAAACCATGTTGGAATTTGGAACTGCTGCCGGTGTTAGCAGTATGTATCTTAAAAAAGGAGTGCCGGGCAGTAAAATGATAACCATGGAAGGATGCCCGGGTCTTTGTGCTGTGGCGCGCGAAAACTTTGAAAAGCTTAAATTAGAAAATATAGAAATTTCCAACGGAAATTTTGACGTTATCTTACCCGAAGTATTAAAAGAATTTAACACGCTTGATTTCGTTTTTTTCGATGGTAATCATCGCAGGGAACCAACCCTTAAATATTTTAATCTTTGTATGGAAAAAGCACACGAAAACAGCCTTTTTATTTTTGATGACATCCACTGGTCGAAAGGAATGGAAACAGCCTGGAACACCATACAAGCCGATAGCAGAGTGAGTATGACCGTTGATATATTTTGGTTTGGCCTTGTGTTTTTTAAAAAGGGAGTTGTAAAACAAAATTTTATTGTAAAATATTAAAAGGTATGCTTACCTTTGAACACACAAAAGAGCCTATGAAAACAGAAGAGATTATAAACCTGAAAGATATATCGCGTTTTTACGAAGTGGGTACCGAAACGGTAAAAGCTTTAAACGGAATTGATTTAGCCATTCACAAAAACGAATTCGTTGCCATGATGGGGCCTTCCGGTTCCGGTAAGTCAACGTTAATGAATATTCTGGGTTGTTTGGATACGCCCACGAGAGGCAGTTATTTTTTAAACAATGTTGATGTTAGTAAAATGACCGACAGCGAATTAGCCGATGTTCGTAACCGTGAAATCGGTTTTATTTTTCAAACATTTAATTTATTGCCTCGTTCCACAGCACTTGAAAATGTAGTATTACCTTTGATTTACGCAGGGTATCCAAAGCATCAACGGATTCAGATGGCAAAAGATGCATTGGCGCATGTACAACTGGCCGATAGAATGAACCACCGTCCCAACGAGCTTTCCGGCGGGCAAAGACAAAGGGTAGCCATCGCCAGAGCTTTGGTAAACAACCCCTCCATTGTGCTGGCTGACGAGCCTACCGGTAACCTCGATTCAAAAACATCTATTGAGATTATGGGGCTTCTTGAAGAGATACACAGCGAAGGGAATACGATTATTTTGGTAACTCACGAACCGGACATCGCCTTGCATGCTCATAGAATTGTGCGGCTTAAAGACGGTGAAATAGAACATGATGAAATAAACGAAAACATTCTTAAGGTAGAGGATGTAGGTGTGGTATAAAACAATTAATATCAGATAGTTTTAAAAGCAGCAATAACAATGGCTTGCCATGAAAATATTAAATGTAGGAACTTTTCACGAAAAGCTCCCGTAAATATCTCTCACAATTAGTAATTGGTTTGATATTTAATTTTATTGATTTGTTATTTATTGCTGATTGAGGATTGAAGATTGAAGATTGTTGATTGCTGATTGAGGATTGAAGATTGTTGATTGCTGATTGAGGATTGAATATTGTTGATTGTTGATTGAAGATTGATGATTGATGATTGTTGATTGAAGATTGAGGATTGTTGATTGAAGATTTAGGATTGTTGATTGAAGATTGAGGATTGAGGATTGATGATTGAGGATTGAGGATTGAGGATTGACGATTGAGGATTGAGGATTGTTGATT
>CAYVWX010000040.1:0-16976 GCA_964455635.1 uncultured Lentimicrobiaceae bacterium
TGGTGTAATGGTATAATGGTATAATGGTGTAATGGTGTAATGGTATAATGGTGTAATGGTATAATGGTGTAATGGTGTAATGGTTCAATGTGGTTCAATAATTTATTTATTAGTGAGAAGAGTAAATTCATTGTATCATTGTATCATGGTTACTGGTTTATCGAGTAACGGATTCATTGTATAATTGTATAATTAATTCATTATATAATTGTTAATGGGCTAATGATTTAATTGAGTTGGGGTATAATATTGGACGATGGCAAACAAAAACGACAGGATATTTAATATTACATAACATTTAGTGAATATTTTCACTGATTAATATGTTTTTTGGTGAATTTATTTCTCAAAATTATTTCTTTTGCAGAAAAAGGCATGTACTTACAAAAATTTGTCTTCAAATTATCAAAACAAAAGAAACGCAAGCGATGCGTGTTCTTTCTATTACCAGAACCGAAACCAATGATGTTTACAAGATCTTTTTAACTTTATCAAATAAAAGAATTGAAATTATGTCAGGAGAAAAATAATTATGTCATCCATAGAGTAGAAAAAACAGCTTTATCGCTTCAAGTAACATTGAACAAAAAGTCAAACTTTAAAAAGGTAGATTTTTGTCAAAATCAAGGCAGAGTGAAATTTAATAGTGGAATTAACCCCCGAAATATATCATTAAAATTTAGACATTGGAATTGTTTATTTTAAAGGATTAAATTATTATTAAAGTACATTATAAATTTATGACAACGACGAATTTAGCAACAAAGAACCTTTTTGGAGTGCTCTCATTAATCAATAAATGCCGGCATACGGCAAAACAAAACAAGTAATTGTATTATCAATGAAAAATATTATCGCCAACACCATTGAGTTTGTAAAAGATACTCTTTCCGGTTCCGAAGGGGGCCACGACTGGTGGCATGTTTACAGAGTTTGGCAGCTGTCGAAAAAAATTGCCTCCGGCGAAAAAGATGTCAACCTGACGGTGGTTGAACTGGGGGCACTGCTTCATGATATTGCCGACTCGAAATTTCACAATGGCGACGAAACCATTGGCCCGAAAATTGCAACCGACTTTTTGCAAAGACAACATGCAGAAAGCGACATTGTCCGTCAGGTAATAAATATTATTATGAATATTTCGTTTAAAAACAGTTTCGAGGAAAACACATTCAAATCGTTGGAGCTGGATATTGTTCAGGATGCCGACCGGTTAGATGCCATGGGAGCCATCGGTATTGCCCGAACATTTAACTACGGAGGCTATAAAAAACGGGAAATTTATAATCCGAACATAAAACCTGAAACCTATTTAACCAAAGAGCAGTATAAAAACAGCGACTCACCTACCCTGAACCATTTTTATGAAAAGCTTTTGCTGCTGAAGGATATGATGAATACAAAAACCGGCAAACAAATGGCAGCCGCACGACACCGGTTTATGGAAATTTATTTAGACGAGTTTTTGAGCGAATGGATTGGTAATAAATAATTTAAAAAGTAATAAAATGAAAAAAGTTGTATTGTTATTAGCCGTAATTTTAACCTCTACATGGTCGTGTAAAGAGGTAAACAAATTAACCCAGTTTAACATGAATTACAGTGACGAGATAACCATTCCCGCCACCCTTGGTATCGACCTGCCCATTAATGTTTGGACACCTGACATTCCTACCAACTCCTCCTCCACTTTTGAGTCGAACAATACCCATAAAGATTTAATACAGCACATCAATCTTACAAAGATGAACCTTACCATCACTTCTCCGGCAGAGTCAACGTGGGATTTTCTTAAAAAAATCGAGATTTACATTAGTGCCGACGGGCTGGATGACAAAAAAATTGCCTGGATGGACAACATTCCTCAAACAGGATTAAAGTCCATTGATTTAACCGTTTCATCAGACGACTTAAAGGAGTACATCAAAAAAGACAAATACAAACTGCAAACCAAAACCGTTACGCGCCAGTTGGTTTCGCACGACACAAAAGTTGAAATAAAAAGCACCTTTTTTGTTGATGCAAAAATTTTAGGTATTTAGCTCACAATAAAGTTTTTGCGAGTTTAAATCTCCTCTACCGAATCTTTAGGAATCCAGCCGATGCTTCCGTTGGCAATTTTTATTTTAACCCAGTTGTCAACCTTATCCAAAACTTTCACTTTGGTTCCTTCGTGAATAACAAACAGGTCAACGGCAGTTTGGGTTGGTGAACTTTTCACCGTAATGGTAGGTGTAAAAACAATGGCTTCGTTGTGCGATATCGAATGGTGATATTTTTGCGATGCCAATGCATAACCGGCTATGGTAAGCAGTAAAAAAAGCACCCCGATAAAAAAACCTGCTTTTTTTCTTTTTCTGTTTCCTGAAAAAACAAATATTCCAAAAAACAGTATCAGCAGAGCCCACGAAACCAGCAAAATTATGGCCCATTGGTTGGCGCCGAATAAATCGTAAAAATAGCTCCACCACTGCTGAAAGAACAGCTTAGGCACCGTATCGATTTTATCTACAATCAAGCTGTTGGCCACTTTCAAATTATAGTTAATATCCTCATCGTCGGGACTTAGCTTTTTGGCTTTTTCGTAATAAAGTATGGCATGAGGAATTTCTCCCTTTTTAAACCAGGCATTTCCTAAATTATAGTATAGCGTTGCCGACTCAAGATGCTTGTTGAGCACTTGATTATAAAGGTTAACGGATGAGTCGTATAAACCCTGATTATAGGCATTGTCGGCCTGCATCATCAACGAATCAACCGACTGTGCTTTAACTTGCAAAACCGTTAAAGCAAACAACACCGTCAAAATATAGCTGAATATTTTTTTCATCGTTTTCAATGTTTAAGTTCCTTTTCGGCCTGTAAAATGGCATTCATGGCTTCGTTGAAGATATTCTCCATTTTGCCTTTGGTATCGCCCGGGGCGAATCTGGCAAATTCAATATCGTTTAAAACATTTATAAAGGCAGAAGAAACCTCGTCGTTTACCTTGCGTTGTTCCAACTTTTGCTTTACCGTATCCATTGACAGCTCGGCCTGCGAGATATTAAACTTATCGGCAATATAGCCCCACAATGCCTGGGCCACTTCGTCGAAGAAAGCTTTGTCGTTCCCTTCTTTTCTAAGCTTTTCGGCTTTATGCAACCTGCCGCGTGCCACTTTGGTGGCTTTTTTATTTCGCAAAAGATTAAGGTTACCTTTTCTCTTTTCCTGTTGCTTAATTATCAGAAACACAATAAGCAGCAACACTAAAGGAACCAAAGCAAGCATGTAAAACAAACGGGAACCAAACAAATAGTTGCCCATACGTTTCCATTTAACAGCACCGGTTTTTATATGGTGGATATCTTTACCTATGTAATGAATATCCTCCTGTGCCGAGCTGCTGTATGTTATGCCGTTAACGTTGCCGTTTCCCTTATCAACATGAATTTTAAAGTCATCCGACGAATAGGAATAATACTTACCCTCGTCGGGATTAAAAAAACTGAAGGTAACAGCCGGAATAACAAAGTCGCCGGGATTACGCGGGATAGCAAGATATTCAAACTTTTTATAGCCGTTAACTCCTGCACTGTTGGTTCTTATACGCGCTGTAACTTTAGGGTCATAAGTTTCAAAATCGGATGGAAAATGAACATCCGGAGGTTCCACCAATTCCAGATTACCTTTTCCCGAAATGGTAAGGGTAAGGGTTAACGCTTCGTTGGCCTTAAGCTTTGTCCTGTCGATTTTAGAAGCGAAGGTATAATTGCCAACAGCCCCGTTATAGCCTACAGGTTTATTTTCCTGAGGAAGTGGTTTAACATGAAGCGTGAGTGCATTTGATTTAACGGTAACTTTTACATTTTTAACGTTTCTGTTAAAAAACGGATCGTTAAAAAAATCATCAAAAGGATCGTAGCTCCTGCTTCGTTTTTTTTGGGTTCTGACTTGTACCATGCATTCCAACTCCATGGGGTCGATGGTTAGTTTACCGCTTTTTTGAGGATAAAGTGCCTCTCTTCGTATGTCGGCCACAACATATTGCTCGCCGTTAATCATTTTGGTTGACTGTTGAAGTTGTTTGTTGTTGTCCATTAAATCTTTTGTCCAGAATCCCGGAAACGACGACAATTTTTTAACCGATAAGTCGGACACCGGAATCTTAGTATAAAACCGGTAAGTAACTATTACCTGCTGGCCAAGATAAGGATTAGTGTTGCTAACCAATGCTTTAACATACAAATCGTTGTTTTTAACGCCTGCACCCGAAGTGGCAACACCGGCAGTCCGGTTGCCATTTGTCCGGCGTGCTGTTGTACTTTGAGCTGCCTGAGTTCCGTTGTTTCCTTTTACCACCTTTATATTAAGGGCGTTTGATTGATAGGTGCGGCCGTCAACCTTAATGGTTGCAGGCGGAATAGTGACCGTTCCCACTTTGGTGGCCATAACGAGATAGGTAAAAGTAAGTTGGGTAGATTGGCTCATTTTACCATTGATATACTGAATGCTTGAACTTGATGAACGGTTAGGTCCCGACAATACCGACAAGGATCCAAAATCAGCCACTCTGAAATCGGTGCCGTTTGCATTAACGGTATAATATATCTGAAACCTTTCGCCTGATTCAACAAGATTTTTTGTAGAAGCGGTAAAAGAGACGCCTCCTCCCGCATATGCAAAACCCGTTAAAAATAACAGGGCGCAAGCTACCGAAAACCTGTTAATGCCTTTTAACACTAATTTCATGCGTTTATAATTTTGTAATTTATTGATATTCTAATATTTGCAGTACCGATTCATTTCTTTTCAAAACTTGATCTACCAGTCGATATCCGATTTTTTTGCATGGGCTGCTTTAGCTTTTTTCTTTTGCAACTTTTGCAATGTTTTTTTCTCGTCGTTTTTTAACGCATTCAGCATACGCTGAGCATCTTTTTTCGACATCTGCTGAGGTTTTGCAGCCTGATTTTGTTTTTTTTGCTGATCGCCTTTTCTACCCTGTTCATCTTTATTTTGTTGCTTCTGTTGCTGCTTATCCTTTTTATCCTGAGGCTTCTGCTGCTGCTTTTGCTTGTCCTTATTTTTATCTTGGTTTTTCTTATCCTGCTTTTGTTTATCCTGCTTTTGTTTATCCTTATTTTTATCCTGGTTTTTCTTATCCTTATTTTTATCTTTATTCTTCTTGTTTTTATCTTTATTTTTTTTGTTTTTGTTTTTTTGCTGTTGTTTTTTTTGTTGCTGAATCATTTTTTTACGGGCATACTCGTAATTATATTTGGCATTTTCGTTGTCGGGATTCAGCAACAGCGATTTTTTAAAGGCTTCCATGGCCTCCTTATATTTTTTTTGCGAAAGCAATGTATTACCATAGTTGTACAACGCACTGCTTTTAACACTTTTATCTTTTGCCGATTCCGATAGGCTGTTAAACAGTTTACCCGCCTCTTCCATATTTTTTTCTTCGTACATGGCGTCACCGAGATTAAACTGTCCTTTATAATAATCGGGATTTTTTTCAACAGCTTTTCTGTATTTTACTTCGGCTTCGGAAAAGTTACCCTCTTTAAATTTTTTATTACCGGACCGTATATATTTTCGAGGCACCTGCCCAAAAAGAGCAGTTCCTGCAAAAACCATCAATACCATCAACCATTTATATTTACCGTTCATTTTTACAAGTTTTCCTTTCCAAAAATGTTAAACCTGTCGGCAATTTTGCTTTTACGGTTTGTAATAAGCAACTCCACCAACATCAAAATCAATGCCAATGCCAAAAATATCTGAAAGCGGTCTTCATAATCGGTAAACTGCCGGGTTTCAATCTCTTTTTTTTGTATTTTGTTGATGTCATCCAACACTTTGCTCAATCCGGTAGAAGCATTGCCGGCACGAACATAAGAGCCATTACCGGCAGCTGCAATTTGACGCAACATATCTTCGTTAAGCTTGGTAATTACCGTTTTACCGCTTCTATCCTTTTTAAATCCCAACTTATTGCCGTTACGGTCGTACAAAGGAATTGGTGACCCCTCGGGCAATCCCATACCAATGGTAAAAACCTTAATTCCTTTTTCGACTGCATTTTTGGCAGCACCCACAGCATCATCTTCATGATTTTCGCCATCGGTAATTACCACAATGGCTTTGTTATGTTGTTTATCGTCGAACGACTGAACAGCCATATTGATGGCTTCTCCGATAGCCGTACCCTGTGTTGGAATTATTTTGGTATCTACTGCCGACAGAAAGAGTTTTGCAGCACTGTAATCGGTTGTTAACGGCAGCTGTTTATAGGCATTTCCGGCAAACACTACAATACCTATCCTGTCGCCCTGCAACCTGTCAATCAGATTTGAAATGGCCATTTTTGCTCTTTCAAGCCTGTTTGGTTTAATATCTTCGGCCAGCATGGAGTTTGAAACATCGAGCACCAAAAACAGGTCGATTCCCTGTCGCTTTACCTTTTCGAGCTTAGAGCCAACCTGAGGGTCGGAAACACCCACCACAAAAAATATGAACGCCGTAAGGATGATGATGAATTTCAAAAAAGGCTTTCCCGATGAATAGCCGGGCATTAAAGTTTGAATAACTTTTAAGTCGCCAAACCGCTTTAATGCTCTTTTCCGCCAGGCAGCCCATACGGCATACAACCCTATAAAGAGTGGTATCAGCAGCAGCAGATACAGATATTCGGTATGTGCAAATCGAATCATTTTATTATTGTTTTATGTTTTTTCCTTTTTCTTTCGGCTTTCTGTGTAAAGTTATTAAGGTATCTTTTTAAACACCATAAATCTCAGCAATATTTCCAAAACAAACAGGCCTAATGCCAAAAGGGCAAAGGGCAAAAACATTTCATATTTTTTTCTGAATTCCTGAATATCGATTTTTGATTTTTCCAATTTATCGATATCGTTAAAAATTTGTCTTAACCGCGCATTTCCGGTGGCTCTAAAATATCGTCCGCCGGTTTCGTCGGCAATTTTTTTAAGCAGATCTTCATCAATTTGAACTTTCATCTGCTGCATTTGTGTTCCGAAGGGTGTTTGCACGGGATAGGGTGCAAAACCTTTTGAGCCCACGCCAATGGTATAAACCCGAACCCCATAAAGTTTGGCAATTTCGGCAGCCGACATGGGATCGACCGAACCTGAATTGTTAACACCATCGGTAAGGAGGATAACCACTTTTGAAATGGCATCGGATTCCTTCAAACGGCTAACGGCAGTTGCGAGGCCGTCGCCAATGGCGGTACCATCTTCAATCATACCACTTTTTATTTCACGAAACATATCCACAATCATGGCATGATCGGTGGTTAACGGAACCTGCGTAAAAGCTTCTCCGCTAAAAATTACCAAGCCTATACGGTCGTCCGGACGTTTCAAAATAAAATTTCGCGCTATTTCTTTGGAAGCCTCCAGCCTGTCGGGTTTAAAATCGCGAGCCAACATACTGCCCGACACATCAAGTGCCAACACAATGTCAATACCCTCGACGCTTACATTTTGCCGGCGCGAAGTAGATTGAGGGCGGGCAATGGCAATAATGAGCAACGACAACGCCAGCAACCTAAGCACAAACATACTGTGACGAAGCCATACTTTTTTGCTTTTCGTTTGCAGGTCAAACGCTTCCAGGCCCGAAAAGCTCAGGTCGGCATCGTAAGTACGATGTCTAAACCAATACCAGCCTATCAGCAAAGGTATAACCAACAGAAAATATAAATAGGTGGGGTTTGCCCAATTATCGATGTTAAACATTACTTCTCTGCTTTTTTATCCGAAAAATCTGTTTTCTTCACTTTATCTTCGTCAGGTTCAACGACCACGGGTTTTGTCTCTTTAACAAAATCGAGGCAATGTTCGAGGCTTAAATCATTTTCCAAAGGGGTTGGCTGTGCTTTGGCAAACTTAACAAGGTCAGCCAGTTGCATTACACCCTGAAGTTTGTTTTTAGCCTCCTCGTTTACCGATTTATCCGTAAGTTCCGCAATAATTTCACCGGTGGTCATCTCCGGTGCATCAAATCCAAACCTGCGTTTCAGGTAGTTTTTCATGATATCGGTAAGCGATGAGTGGTATAATTTTATTTTACCGCTTTGCCAGATGCGCGCCAACCTCAATGCTTCAAGTTTGTCAATGGCCTCTACATCAGGAGGCGGCAACGGTTTGGGTTTTGCTTTAAAAAGCGGCTGATTATTTTTACGCCGTTTGTAATAATAAAAGGCAAATACAATCAAAGCCACAGCAAGCAATGCCAGTAAAACCCACGGAATAATTTCGCCCAAAGTATAAGGCTCCTCGATGGGGCCTGCTATTGCCTTAAAAGGTTTTGTAGTATCGACCTGCGGGGTGTTTACCTGTAAATAAAAATCTTTTGTGCCAACCGTAAAAACTGCAGAATCATCTTTAAGACGATACATAAAATTGACGGAAGGCACTTTAAAATACCCCGAATCGAACGAAGTAACGGTAAGCCGTTGTTTTAATATTTTATTGTCAGCCTCAAAGGTGGTATCGATACCGGTTTGGTTTACCACCTCAATGTTACCTGTCAGGGTATCAACAATCTGAGGCCACTGCACCACAGCATCTTTGTTAACCCTGATACCCAACTCCACGCCAATTTGATCGCCGATGGTTATGGCATTTGTATCGGGTTGCAACCATGCACCTGTTTCCTGCGAAAAGCCCTTTAAACTAACGGCCAACAAAACAACCGCAATATATATTTTAAAATTCTTCATCACTTTCTGGCTTCTCTCTTTTTAAAGAGGTTAATAAGTGGTTTTACATAATCTTTACCGGTATAAACACGGGCCATATCAATGCCGTACCTGTTAAGGTGCATATCGAGTTCGGCAGTTTTTTTACGTGCTGTTGCTGCAAAGTGCTCACGAACTCTGCGGCTGCCCGTATCAATCCAACGGATTTTACCGGTTTCGGCATCTTTTATTTTTACCAGTCCCATGTCAGGAATCTCCAGTTCCCGTTCATCGGTAACTCTTATGGCTATTAAATCGTGCTTGTGATTGGCAATTTGAATGGCTTTGTCAAAGTTATCATCCATAAAGTCGGATATAATAAAAGCTGTTGACCGTTTTTTAATCACATTGGTAAGATATCGCAAAGCCTCCGAGATATTGGTTCCTTTGTTTTCGGCATGAAAGTCGATTAGTTCCCGAATGATTCTCAGGATATGAGAGGAGCCTTTTTTTGGAGGGATAAACTTTTCAATTTTATCGCTAAAGAAAATCACCCCTACTTTATCGTTGTTGTTGATAGCCGAAAACGAGAGCACGGCAGCAATTTCAGTTATCAGTTGGTTTTTAAGCTGACCCTGCGTTCCAAAAATTCCCGAGCCTGAAACATCAATCAGGAGCATTACGGTGAGTTCGCGTTCTTCCTCATAAATTTTAACAAAAGGATGGTTAAACCGGGCAGTTACATTCCAGTCGATGTTACGAATATCGTCGCCATACTGATACTCACGCACTTCGCTAAAGGCCATACCCCTTCCTTTAAATACGCTGTGGTACTCTCCCGAAAAGATTTGATTTGACAATCCCCGGGTTTTTATTTCAATTTTCCGTACTTTTTTAAACAGGTCCTGCGCTTCCATGCTTATAAATTAATGCTATACAATCCACAATTCAGTTATCAGCTTAGAGGCAACCCTTAAGGCACTTCCACGGAGTTTAAAATTTCGTTGATGATGTCCTCCGAAGTAATGTTTTCGGCTTCGGCTTCGTAAGTCAGGCCGATACGATGCCGCATTACATCATGCGCTACCGCTCTGATATCCTCGGGAATTACGTAACCTCTTTTTCTTAAAAAAGCGTAGGCTTTGGCAGCGAGGGCAAGGTTGATAGAGGCACGTGGCGAAGCGCCGTAAGAAATCATATTTTCAAACTGCGACAGTTTGTAATCCGACGGATAGTGCGATGCAAAAACAATGTCGGTGATATAGTTTTCAATTTTTTCGTCGAGATACACCTCACGAACCAGCTTTCGGGCATTTAAAATTTCTTTGGTTGAAAGCACTTTGTTTGTTTTAGCCTGCGTGCTGGTAATATTCTGACGCAGAATTAGTTTCTCCTCCTCTTTTTTAGGGTAGTTGATAACTACTTTCAGCATAAAACGGTCAACCTGCGCTTCGGGCAACGGATAGGTACCTTCCTGTTCAATGGGATTTTGTGTTGCCATCACCAAAAACGGTTCATCCAACTTAAAGGTTTCGTCGCCAATGGTAACCTGGCGCTCCTGCATGGCTTCCAGCAAAGCCGATTGCACTTTTGCAGGCGAGCGGTTTATTTCGTCGGCCAAAATGAAGTTTGCAAACAGAGGCCCTTTTTTAACCACAAACTCTTCATTTTTCTGACTATAAATCAGTGTTCCCAGCAGGTCGGCCGGCAACAGGTCGGGGGTAAACTGAATCCTGCTGAATTTAGCATCTACCACATTTGCCAGCGAGTTAATGGCAAGCGTTTTAGCCAGTCCCGGAACACCTTCCAGCAAAATGTGTCCGTTGGCAAGTAATCCGATTAACAGCCTTTCGGTCATGTGTTTCTGTCCGATAATAACCTTGTTCATTTCAAGGTAAATCAAATCAACAAATTGACTTTCGCGCTGAATGCGTTCGTTTAATTCTCTAATATCTGTTTCGATCATAATAACTGATATATTTTTGTTCAGCGCAAATGTATTAAAACACTAGGGAGATGCGCTGTTAACAGATGTTAAAGGAAATTTAGAAATGTTAAATGCCATACGAAATAAAAATGCCTGTTCCCCGAAAAAAAAGGAAACAGGCATTTTAAAACTCCCGACAGACAAGTTTATCAATTAAAAATGTATCGGATTCCGATTTGCATCTGCCATTTAGAGTTAATGGACACATCCTGAATATAGCTTTCTTTCAGGTTTGTATCGAAGCTAAAATAGGGCACGCCGTTGTTATCGACCCCCTGCACGGTAATGGGTGTGTTTGTTCGCGGAAGCTTATACACGCCCCAGTTTGAATTTAACATGTTTCCAAAATTGATAACATCAATGGAAAGTTGAATTTTACTGGTTTTTTTACCGGTTTTAAATTTAAAGTCCTGCATAAAACGCAAGTCGATTTGAGCATACCAGGGCAACATAGCACCGTTTCGTTCGGCATATTTACCTTTGCGGGTACTTAAATAGCTATCCTGATTGATAAACGATTCAAGTGCTGTCCACTGTTCGTCGGCATTGGCGGCAGGAATGGCAACACCATCATCGCCCACGGTTCCGAAATGAATATCATCTTTTCCGGCCGGAACATAAAGTAAATCGTTGTTCATAATATTGTCGTGATTAAGGTCGCCGGCATACACAAA
Source organism: uncultured Lentimicrobiaceae bacterium (assembly GCA_964455635.1). GTDB lineage: Bacteria > Bacteroidota > Bacteroidia > Bacteroidales > F082 > B16-G9. Next base: position 11,354 of record CAYVWX010000040.1, read on the forward strand.
CGAGTAGCGGTTTCCTTTGCCGGCTTCGAAAAACATACCGAAAGTAGAACGCATCATACCGTAATCAATGGCATAATTAGCCGACGAGATAAAACGGTGTTGCAATCCGTAACGCGACCATGAAACCGTAGGGGTGTTGGGATTTCCAACAATGGGGTTCCGTTGGAAAGCGTCGGCGGCAATTTCGGCAGGAATAGAGGTATAATCTCTGGAACTCAGGTAAGTATAAGCTGCATCAAAATACAATCCGAAGTTGGTCATTTTTGATATTTTACCGGTAAGGGTAAACTGACTTCCCTCTTTTACATTATCCAAAACAATGGTTCCTGCATCCAAAAATCCGATTGCATCGGGGTCGGAGGAGTAGATGTTTGCTTCGGGGAAGCTGGAAAATATCTTACGGTTATCACCTGTTCCCGACAGTTGTCCGGTGGGCGGTTTCATGTTGTAATTACGGTGTACCACGGCATTAATATCTTTACCATAGATACCTTCGATGGTAACTACCCAATTGTTTTTCGATTTCCAGTCGAAGGCAAGGTCGGTTTTCCATATCTGAGGGAATTTAAAATCCTGCGAAGTGGCATTAACCTGAAAGGTGTATCCCGGGTTAATTCCTGCATTTGAAGCCTGGTTACCCAGCCATACAAACGGAATACGGCCTGTAAAGATACCAGTACCACCGCGCAACTGGAAAGTATTTTTTCCGGTGATATCCCAGTTAAAGCCTACTCGTGGCGACCACAAAGGAATATTTTTAGGCCATTTAGCAGGATCAACCTTTACGGGATTTCCGTTTTCGTCAACCCAGCCGTCAAAGTTTTCCACCTCTTTTACACCATCGGTAACAGGAATGGAGTTCAAATAAACAGGCATATCCATTCTTATTCCGTACGAGAGGTTAAAACGAGGATTAACCTGAAACTCATCCTGCAAATAAACCGCTACCTGCATCACATCAACATACGACCAGTTGAAAGGCTTTTTGGAAGCTTCGGTAACCTGCTGATTGAAATCGATGTCGCTGTCGGGATCAAAATCAGGATCGGATGCTTTTTTATTATTCAGGAAATCCTGAACCGAACCAAACATATCCCAGGGATAGTAAAACAGGTTGAAAGAGTTTTCAAAATAAAACCTCTCCAACGATACACCACCGGTAATAGTGTGTTTATCAGCAAAATAGGTAGCATCATCGGTAAACTGATAAACATCCTGATTTAATACATTGTGTGTTGAAAACATTTCGGAGCCAAAAGTAATAGCCAAATTTCCGTTGGGATCAAAAATATCAACTACCGGAAATGGAGCCGATTTAGGTTCGCGGTGATCGCGAAAAGCGGTATATCCCAACATCATTTTATTGGAAACTTTGTTGTGATAGTTCGATGTCCACTCGCCCATAACAGAGTTAATTTTATTAAAGATGCGATACGACGAGTTTTCGAACGGCAAGCGGTACGAAGTAGGGCCACGGCCAATAATGGCTTCGGGATGCGGTAAAATATCTTTAAAAGCATCCAGCATATTGTACCGAATGGTTATTTGTTGATTTTTGGAGATATTCCAGTTAAGCTTGGCCAGCAATTTATTGTTCGACTTGGTATGATTGTAACCCTGATAAGCACCCGGATCGTATCCCCAATAGTCGCGCAACCTGTTTTGAATGGCAATTAAATCGGCTTCGTGGACCGTGGTAACATTGGGTTGGCCGGTATTTTCGCCGTTGTCGGCTACAAAACCATGAGCCAGCTCAGTACGACGAACACCTTCGGCACTGACAAAGAAAAAGAGTTTGTTTTTAATGATGGGACCGCCCACGGTAAAACCAAACGAATTGTCTTTAAAATCGTTGTTTGGCGATTCGGTGCCACCAACTTTTTTACCAATCATTTTATCGTTCTTAAAATAGTAGTAAACCGAAGCTTTAACATCGTTGGTACCCGATTTTGTAATGGCATTAACACCGGCACCGGTAAATCCACCCTGACGGACATCGAAAGGAGTTAACGAAACAGCAACCTGTTCAATGGCATCGAGCGACACGGGTTGTGCATCCGACTGGCCGCCGGGAGTAGCATAATCGAGCCCGAAAGAGTTGTTAAAGATAGAGCCGTCCAACGAAAAGTTATTGTAAAGGTTATTTACCCCGCCGAAACTGTTTCCATCGCTTTGCGGTGTTAAACGGGTTAAATCTTTTTGACTCCGTTTGATGGTTGGCATGGTTGAGATTTGATTCTCGCCAACATTGGTCGAAGCACCTTTTCTGTCGGGATCGAAAAGATCATCTCTATTATAAGAAACCACTACTTCGTCCAATTCATCAGCTGCTTCAAATAGGGTCATGTTTACAACTGCCTTTTGGTTTAACTTAAGATAAACATCATCCTGAACTCCGTCTTTGTAACCAACATAAGTAACGGTAACCTTGTAAGGCCCACCTACTTTCATGTTGGTAATCCGGTAAAAACCGTCCGATTGAGTAACAGCACCATACATGGTACCTGTGGGAACGTGTACCGCCACCACATTGGCCGGATACAACGGTTCTCCGTTTTTATCGGTTACCCTGCCGATTAATGATGAAGTTGTTACACCTTGTGAAAACAACATTGAACCTGTTAGCAACAACGCCAACAGCACTACAAATTGTAAAGGTTTTTGTTTCATAAAAATTTACTTTAAAATTAAAACTTTTTTAAAAATTGATGTAAAGTTAAACTTTAAGTAATATAATACTTAAATAAGTTATTAACATTCGTTAACACAAAAAACATATTTAGTTAATTATCATGTATTTTATTAAGGAGGGACTGTTAATTACTTGCTAAGCACAACAGCAGTAGCACATGCGGGCAATTTTTTAACCGACGAAAAAGAAACAACAAGCAGAGTTATTTAATGAAATTGTTTTGAGTTAATTACCACCAAACAACTTCCTTATAAAACATTAAAGAAAACAGCTGCTATCAGATTTTTTTTATACCTATTCCCGGCAGGTTGTTCAAGGTAAGCTTACCATCAATTACCTTTACACCCTCGTAAACATCATTTGTAATCAGCAAATTACCATCCAGGTCGGCCCAGTCAACCAAAGGAGAAAGTTGTGCTGCCGCCGACACGGCACAGGAGCTTTCGACCATACAGCCCATTAATATTTTCATATTCATGGCACGGGCAACGGTAATCATTTTATGCGCTTCGCGTAAGCCGGTACTTTTCATCAGTTTAATATTAATACCCGAGTAAACATCTTTAAACTTTACCACATCGGGCAAACGGTGAAAAGCTTCATCGGCCACAGTGGGTAAAGGGCTGTGTTGTGTCAGCCAGGCCAGGTCGTCCGTTTGATCAACCGGCATGGGTTGTTCAACAAAAACCACTCCCTGTTCTTTAAGCCAGTGAATCATATCGAGTGCTTTGTATTTATCGCTCCACCCCTGATTAACATCAACATACAAAGGCACATTCGTTACACTTCGCACCGAATTAATCATCTCCTTATCGTTACCACGGCCCAATTTAACTTTCAGTACTTTAAAGCGGGCAGCCTCTTTTGTTTTAGCAACCACCACGTCGGGTTTATCGATGCCAATGGTAAAAGAGGTTACCGGGGTTTTTTCGGGAGAGAGCCCCCACAGGCGATAAAGGGGCTGATTTACCATTTTTCCTACCAAATCGTGAAGTGCAATATCCACCGAAGCCTTTGCAGCACGATTACCTTCGTCCACCGAGCCAACATAATCCAGAATTTCGTCCATCCGAAAAGGATCGGTAAATTGTTCCATATCAAGCTTATTTAAAAACTTCAGAACTGTTTCGTGCGACTCCCCGAGATAGGGCGGCATGGAGGCTTCGCCGTAACCGGTAAGGCCATCGTATTCGAGCTGAGTTAACACAACGGGTGTTGTGTTACGCGACATCTCGGCCACGGTAAAGGTGTGGGCCATCTGAAGGTCGTAAGGATAAAAATGTAATTTTAATTTGCTGCCGATATTGGCCTTTTTTACCACGGAAGGGGCAGCCACAGCCGTTTTGGACACAAATGCTCCCAACGAAGCTGCTCCTACCGTTTTAACAAAATCTCTCCGGTTACTTTTCATGGTTACAATATTTTTTAGCATGCATTAAAAACATTTCATTTGTTTATAATTTTGTTTACCCTGTGGAATTTAAAACTATTCCACTTGGTTTACCCTGTGGAATTTAAAACTATTCCACAGGGTGAATCTGTTACTATGTTTTTCATGTTTTGTCATGATTTTCGGCTTCCCTTCGACAAGCTCAGGGCAGGCTATCGAAAATCACGCCAAAACGGGTCTTGGGTTTTTCTTTACCTCGGGTTAACACCCGAGGCTATAAATATTTCGCTCCTCCGGAGCTTACAATCATGCTTCTGTGTGACGACTTGCCGCCATGAATGTTTCATGTGTTTACAATTTTGCAATTGCTTGATATACTGTATTTTTATTTTGTCATGATTTTTGCCTGCTTCGCGCAAAAATCCCGCCAAAACTGGTACGTCATATTTTTTGTTCTATAAATATTTCGCTCCTCCGGAGCTTTTTAACAATGTTGCTGTGTTTTTAGGTTGAAAATATTTATTTTTCCACTGTTAGCATTTCAAACAAACGTTATTCGCTGCTCACAGCCACCTTAAAACTGCATTATTGAATTAAGGATTTCGATAACCCGTGATGCATATTCCTCGGCCATGGCCGGTGTTTGTCCTTCGGCATAAACCCGTAAAATGGGTTCGGTATTGGAGCTTCGCAGATGCACCCATCCTTTGTCGAATTCAATTTTTACCCCGTCGATGGTTAATATTTCATGATCGGGGAAGTATTGAATAATAATTTCGAACATAGCCTGTAAATTGACATCAGGAGGAAGCTGAACCTTATTTTTTGAAATATAATAAGCAGGGTAGGTTTTACGTAACTCCGTCATTTTCATCTGTTTTTGCGCAAAATAGGTCAAAAACAGCCCAACACCCACCAACGCATCACGCCCGAGGTGAAGACCCGGATAAATAACCCCTCCGTTACCTTCGCCGCCAATAACAGCTTTGGTCTCTTTCATTTTTGCCACCACATTTACTTCGCCAACGGCAGAAGCGTAATATTTGCCACCCTGTTTTTCGGTGATATCTTTTAATGCTCTCGTAGAAGACAGATTGGAAACGGTATTTCCTTTTTTATGCTGTAAAATATAATCGGCCACCGCAACCAGCGTATATTCCTCGCCAAACATCTGCCCGTTTTCCATGATAAAGGCAAGCCTGTCAACATCAGGATCGACCACAATACCCAAATCGCACTGTTGCTCCTTAACGACCCTTGAAATTTCTGTAAGGTTTTCTGCCAAAGGCTCAGGATTGTGTGCAAAATTCCCGGTGGGCTCGCAGTTTACTTCAACAACCTCTTCTACCCCCAAAGCTTTTAAAAGATTAGGAATGGCTATCCCACCTGTAGAGTTTACCCCGTCAACAGCAATTTTAAAACCGGCTTTTTTAACGATTTCAACATCCACCAGCTCCATATTTAAAACTGCCTGAATATGCTTATCAATCCATGTATTGTCGATTGAAATGCTACCCAGCTCATCTACCTCGGCAAAAATA
>CAYVWX010000041.1:0-16727 GCA_964455635.1 uncultured Lentimicrobiaceae bacterium
AACTTAGCGCTAATAGCCATTGGCACAACGAAAGCCGTTGAAATTAAGCTTTGTGTTTCAAAATCTAATTTCTTCGTAACTTGAAAAGGAGGGTGTCGTAACTTGTGTAACAAACCATAGCGCTAACCGCTAATAACACAATTAATGGGTTGCTATGGGTTCAAAATAGTGAAAAAAAACGAGACTCTTCAAATATTCAACATCTTATTAATTAACCGGCTAACTCACATGCCATGTTACTGTTAAGCTGTCAATTAGTTGTAATAAACCTCATTGGTTCCTAAAACATAAACAAACAAAAGCGGGGTATTGCAAACGCCAAAATCGCTTCTTCGCAGATACCATGAATCGTGAATGCTTTTACCTGAAAAGTAGTAGATTTTATTAACATTAGGACGCATCGCAGAAGCAATTGAGGTTATTAAATAGTGATTAAGCGCATCTTCACGGCTTCCATGCTCATGATTTACATAAATGCTTAAATTGTGTGTCCTCGTACTAAAGCCAAACGAAATGGCAAAACCGCCAAATTTATTATAAAAATCATCAATGGCATCATTCAATAAATCTGCCGTTTCAAAACCAAGATTAACACTAAAATTATTGGTTGGCGCCTGATGCTTAACTATCCATTTAAGCGCCTCTACAGCTTCAATGTTTCCCTGCATTTTAATATTAAAATTGTATTTCCTGACCTTGCACCACGACCATTCGTAAGGATAATAAACGGTTTGGGTGTAAATGGGCAACAAACTGCCCGGGCCATAGTGGCCGTAAACATAATACCCGCCACCGTCTTTTTCCAGATAACAATTACCGATGGGCCTGAACAAATTGTCACTTAGTCTGCTAATCAGAAACGACGTTATACTTGCATCTATATTACATAATGTATGTAAAATATTGCTGCCTGCTTCCTTTTGGCCTGCATGGGGTGGTGTAATGTCACTTCTTTTCTTTCCTTCTACAAAATATGACTCATTTTCAGCACCTTCGTAATCAGGATTTGGGTCATAAACCCCTTTGCCGTTAAGAAAACCTTTATCATCAATTTTTAGCCGCATGGTAGAAACACGAACCATGTCGTTGGTGGTTACAGATGGCTCAAGAAAACCATCCTGCGGATTATAAACATGCAGTATTACCGAGTCACCGGCTCTGAATCCTTCAAAACGAAACGGTCCCGAATCGCCCGTAACATCTCCATTTGCATTGGCATATAAATAAACTTCTTCAAATTCAGATGAGTATTCCGGTTCGTCGGTACCTTTGATACCTTTTATGGTTGTTGTATCCTGAATACTCACATCAGGTGTGAGCGTAAATACCCATGAGCCGGTTAGCAAAGTACTATTATTATCTGTTTTATGTACCGTATTCTTTTCTTTACAGGATGTAAAATAAACGGATAAAAATCCTAACAAGAAAACCGAAAGAAAAAGATGCTTTTTTTTAATAGTTAGATTATTCACAATTATATAATTAATTAACAATTTATTTATAGTTTGCAATAATATATAAAATATCTAACATATCTATCTATTTTGTTTTATCTTTAACAGCTAAAATGTTTTAAATTTAATGTTTAACTAAATTATATCTGTTCTTTTTGGATGTAGTTTGCTTGTTTTCTGCAGGTTGGAAACGAGAAGTGATCTGCTGAACGATTTACAGATAAAGTTTCAAAATAAATTTATGTTATGAAAAATTCCTCCCCGTCAACAAAAATTAACAAACGCTCATTAATTGCAGGCTTTTCAGGCAATATATTAGAATGGTACGATTTTACGGTTTATGGCTTTTTTGCAACGGTTATCGGTGCTCAGTTTTTTCCCAAACAGGATAAGGTTGTCCAATTAATTTCGGCATTTGGCATTTTTGCAGCCGGTTATTTGATGCGCCCTGTCGGTGGAATTATTTTCGGAGATATTGGCGACAGAAAAGGACGGAAAAAAGCACTTTTGTTGTCAATTATTTTGATGGCTGTTCCTACAACGTTGGTAGGTTTACTTCCTACTTATGCCGACATTGGCTGGTATGCTGCCCTGTTATTGGTTATTTTAAGGCTGCTGCAAGGATTGTCGGTTGGAGGCGAATTTACCGGCTCCATATCGTTTCTTGTAGAAAAAGCTCCATCGGATAAACGAGGCTTTTTCGGAAGTTGGACAACCTTTGGGGTTTTCGGAGGCATGTTGTTGGGGGCCGGACTGGCGGCTGTAATTACGGGGGTGTTATCTACAAAGCAGTTACACGATTTTGGCTGGCGGATTCCGTTTTTATTTGGTGCTGTAATTGGTGTTGCAGGGCTTTTTCTGCGTAAGGATATGAAAGAAGATGAACACATTGCTGAAATGCAAAAAGAAAATAAAAGGAACAAATTACCTTTGGCTGAGTTTTGGGCTCATTATAAATTGCAGGCCCTTAAAATAATGCTGTTAAGTTGGGCTTTTGGTGTTTCTGTTTATTTAATTTTTATTTTTCTTCCGTCTTATCTGCATACATTTCGCAATATAAAACTTAGCGATGCCCTTTCGGCACATACCCTGGCCATTGTGTTTTTGATGCTCATCATTCCGTTATTTGGACATCTGACCGATAAAATAGGCAGAAAACCGCTTTTGTTTATTTCACTCGCTGGTTTCGTAATTTTCAGCTATCCTCTTTTTTCAGTTATGTTTAATAACTCTTACTACTCCATCCTTTTTGCCATGCTTTCGTTTGCTGTACTGGAAGCTATGTTTCAGGCTGTTATGCCTGCCTTAATGACTGAAATGTTTCCTTCAAATGTTCGATATACGGGATTGTCAGTGAGTTACAATATTTCGCTGGCACTTTTTGGAGGAACCACTCCGCTTATATGTACCTGGTTAATCAAGGTGAGTGGCGGTAACTTATGGATGCCGGCTTATTATCTGATGGCTACCTGCATAATAGCAATGGTAACCTTGTTTTTTATTCCTGAAACCTATCGCAAAAAATTAGCGTAGAATGCTTAATCCCGGGCTTAAAAACCATCCGGTTAAGGTTTTGGAACAAAAAAAGGAAAAGTCAGTAAATATTTTGCAAATATATTTATCGGATGACTTTTCGGAGCGGTCTTAACAGTGAATTTTACAAGTGTTAGTCGTTTAACTTAAGCACTGCCATAAAAGCTTTTTGAGGAACTTCTACATTGCCCACCTGGCGCATTCGTTTTTTGCCTTTTTTCTGTTTTTCCAGCAGCTTGCGTTTTCGGGTGATATCGCCACCATAACATTTAGCCGTAACATCTTTGCGGACGGCTTTTACCGTTTCGCGCGCAATAATTTTGGCACCAATGGCAGCCTGTATGGCAATATCAAATTGCTGGCGGGGAATAAGTTCTTTAAGCTTAACGCACATTCGGCGCCCAAAGCTGTAAGCATTATCGCGATGAATAAGGGTTGACAATGCATCTACCGATTCGCCGTTAAGCAAAATATCCAGTTTAACCAGATCGGCCGGCTTAAACTCCGAAACATGATAATCAAACGAAGCGTAACCTTTTGAAATGCTTTTTAATTTATCGTAAAAATCGAAAACAATTTCACCCAACGGCATCTCCACCGTTAACTCAACGCGGTTGGTACTCAGGTAAACCTGATTTTGCAGTGTTCCCCGCTTATCGATTACAAGCTTGATAATGCCTCCCAAAAAATCGGGTGTTGTAATAACCTGGGCTCTGATAAACGGCTCTTCAATGTGTTTAATATATTTTTGTTCGGGCAGGCCTGAAGGGTTATGCACTTCGGTAATTTGTCCTTTGTTGGATACCACTTTATACGAAACGTTGGGCACGGTGGTAATAACATTCATATCAAACTCGCGTTCAAGCCTTTCCTGAATGATTTCCATGTGCAACAGTCCCAAAAACCCGCACCGAAAGCCAAAGCCCAAAGCCATAGACGATTCGGGTTCGTAAGTTAACGAGGCGTCATTCAGTTGCAGTTTTTCCATGGAAGCACGCAAATCTTCATAGTCGTCGGTATCCACCGGATAAACGCCGGCAAAAACCATGGGTTTTACCTCTTCAAAGCCTTCGATGGCCGCATCGCAGGGGTTATTTACCTGTGTAATGGTATCGCCCACTTTTACTTCTTTTGAAGTTTTAATGCCCGAAATAATATAACCCACATCTCCTGCATAGAGTGTTTTACGGGGTTCCTGTTTTAAACGCAACACGCCAATTTCGTCGGCATCATACTCTTTGCCGGTGTTTACAAATTTAACATGATCGCCCTTGCTGATGCTGCCGTTAACCACTTTAAAATAAGCAATAATTCCTCTGAAAGAGTTAAAAACCGAGTCAAAAATAAGGGCCTGCAGCGGTGCATTGATGTCGCCTTTTGGTGCCGGTACCTTGTCAATAATAGCGTCCAGTATTTTATCGACACCGTAACCGGTTTTTCCGCTTGCCTCAATAATATCTTCGTAATCGCATCCCAGCATATCCACAATTTGGTCTTTTACCTCATCGGGCATGGCGTTGGGTAAATCCATTTTGTTTAAAACGGGAATAATCTCCAGATCATGGTCGATGGCGAGATAGAGATTGGAAATAGTTTGAGCCTGAATACCCTGCGTGGCATCAACTACAAGCAAAGCTCCTTCGCATGCAGCAATAGAACGAGAAACTTCGTACGAAAAATCAACATGGCCGGGCGTATCAATTAGGTTCAACACATAATTTTTTTTATTGCGTTGAAAGTCCATTTGAATGGCGTGACTTTTTATGGTAATTCCCCGTTCACGTTCCAAATCCATATCATCAAGCACCTGCGCCTGTGCGTCGCGTTCCGAAACGGTATCGGTAAATTCAAGCAACCTGTCGGCCAGGGTACTTTTGCCATGATCGATATGGGCAATAATGCAGAAGTTTCTAATGTTTTCCATAGGCGGCAAAAGTACGATATTTTCGGGAATTCCCTTGTAAAATCGGTTATTGCCCCGGTACAGTAAATTTTTTGCTGAAATTGATTTGTCCTCCCGAAAAATGGTAAGCTACAAGATTTCCCCGTCCATCGTAGTATTTGGTAACCGTGGCCTGTGTTCCGGTATAGTTGTTTAGCAAATGTGCTCCACCGTCAAAAACTTTGGCAAGCAACGGTTCATCGCTTTCGGTATCTTTAGGCATTACCCCGGCAGCCTTCTTTTTTACGTCGTTAAATAAGGCTGCTACTATTTTTCCGGCAAAGCTTCTGCTTTTTTTAACAGGGAGAACTTGCGCGGTGGTCAGGTTTTTCTTGTATTTGAACCTGCAGTAAACCTCATCGTCGGTTAATTTTATATTGGAATTTACCGGATGTAACGCTGCAATTAAAACAATATTACGCTCTTTTTTTACCGTTTGTTGGGTTTTTTTTACAGGTACCGTTTTTTTAGGATAAACCCCCACCGTTTTTGACAAACCCTTGTCGGCAGCCTTTTTTACGGTAATTTGAACCGTATTATGATTTGTTGTTGTATGCGATGAGGCATTTTTGTTTGTTGCTGCTGTGCGCTGTGCAAATGTGTTAACCTTTTGGGGCAACGTATCAGGGTTTATACTGCTTTTTAATATTCCGAAAACAGCAATCAGCAATATGATTACGGCAGCAGCAGAGGCAGTCCAAAACAGCGGGATGATTTTTCTTTTGCCATACAACAGCTCTTTTTGCGGACAGGAAACAACTTCATCATCTGTTAAATAAAGCCGGCCAAAAAAATCAAACTCCTTTTGTAAACCGGTATTAATCTTTAAAAATTTTTTTAACTCGGTTTTTTCATCTTCCGTAAGATCGTTTTCGTAAAAAGCGATAAAAAAGGTTTCGTAATTTTTTGGCGTAATGGCACCGTAAGCAAGAATCTTTGTTTTTTTTATGGCAGATTTGTCTTTATAAAAAACAGGTTCGGGTTCAAGCACAACCTCTTCAAAGCCTTCTGCCTCTTTTCTGATGTCGGGATTGGCATCTAAAAAAGCCATCACCTCATGGGTGGTACGGGCATCAAGTGTCCCTTCCATCCAGTCGATGAGATAACTTTCGTAATTATGTTTATTAATCCTGCTCATAATATTAAATCACCATTTCAGGGCTTCCGATGTATTTCTTTAAAAACAGCCGTGCCCGGTAAATATAAACTTTAACCTGCGATTCGGTGAGGCCGGTTATTTGGGCAATCTCTTTGTACGAGTACCCTTCGTAATCGCGCAACAGCACTACCGATTTTTGGTCGGCAGGCAATTTATCAACCGCCTCATTCAATATCTCTTTCAGGTCGGAGTATCCTGCTTCATAACTCTCCTGCTTGTATTCAACCGTTTCAAAAGCACTGTTTTTTTTATTTTTACGGATGTGGTCAATCATAGTATGGTAGCCGGTTGTAAACAGATACGATTTTCCTTTAATGCCTTCTACATTCTTGCGTTTTTCCCAAAGTTTCATAAACGATTCCTGAACCAAATCGCGCGCAACATCTTCGTCCTTTATGTTTTTAAGTAAAAACCGGTAAAGGCCGTCGGCATGGTCATCAACGCAGCGATTGTATTCGTTTATGTTCATTAAACAGCTTAAATATTAATAATCGTTTACAATTTATTGTCTTGTTTTATCTGTGACGGCTTGCGGCATAAAAAAGTTACAAAATAAAAAATATTGCAGGGTTTGCGACAAAAAATTGTGCCAATCTTTTATTTACCCTGACTGATTTTGTTTGCAATGATACAAATTATTTATTTGTTAAATATTTTATAAATAACATATATTTAGTCAATTAACCTTAAACGATTTCATTTAAAAGGTACTCATCATTCTTAAACATACATTGTAAATAACCGGAATATCAAACTTTGGCAGGATGTTATTTTTCATCGGCTTTTACGGGAATTAAATTGCTTTCGGGCAGCCGGATGGTTTTATAGTTTTTAATTTGAAGCAGGTTCCACATCACATTCTCGAAATTGTTATCGGTATCTTCAATTTTTTCAAATTGAAATCCGTTTTCAAACGTAAGGCTGTTAACAGCAGGAAGGCACTTTAAAAATCGCTTGTTGTAATCGGCCAGTGCTTTTACAAAAAAGAGTGTTATGTCGAAACCGCTTATGCCGAACCTGTCGGGTTCGCCATTGAAACTGTTTTTAAAGTCATCAACAAACTGTTTTACACCGGGTTGGTCATAGTTTACGTAATTGCTTGAAAAATAGGTGAGATTCAGATTGTTAAGAAGGGTGTAATCCATGTTTTTTATTTTTTCCCACAAGGGCAGCCCTACAATATGAATATTAAAAGTATCGCGAACACGGTTTAGCTTGTTCACCACATCCATAATATAAGGCTTGTCGTTGCCGTAAATGATTACCAGATTATTTCGGATAACCGAGGCGTTATCCAAAAACGGATGTAAGCTGTCGGCCATGTAATTAATGAACACCGGTTTATTATCGAAAGCGGTACTGTCGTAAAGATAGGCATCAATTACAGCGGGATCAACGGGCAATCCTTCAACATTAAAATAGGGAGAAACAGGTTCGCCTTCTTCGTCAAGCCTGTTGGCAACTTCAATGGCGAGGTTGTTTATATCAACATTAGGCAGGTTCACCGCCGAAGGAATATTTTCTTCAATTTTTGTTTTAAGAGCGCTTACCAAATCGGCGTCTTTATAAGGTGTTTGGGTAATAATAAATATTTTGTCGCGGCCATATCGTTTTTTAATAAATTCGGCCATGAGCGGAATCTGCGAAGCAACACCGGGTTTAACTTTAACAATGTTTTTATACTTTCCCAAAATTTCGTTTCTAAAGGTAAAAGGGTTTACCACGGGGATGTTAAAATTTTCGGCAAACAGGGCCACCTGGTTAAAACTCTTGCTGTAAAAGGGGCCGATAATTAAATCCATATCGCGCAGCTCAGGCCGCTGGAGGGTTTTTGCGGTCTTGGTAATTTTATTATCCACATCATATACATTTAAACGGATGTTGTAACCCATTCTTTTAAGAGAATCAATCGCAAGAAAAGCCCCTTCCAGAAAATTGACAAAAGTAAAAGGCTTGAAACCGGGTTGAAATGTTTTAAGAAATTCCACCGAATTTACACTATCCATCTCTTCGAGATACAACGGAACCATCAGAGCTACTTTCACGGTTTTACCATGGTAGGGTTTTGGTCTGCAATTTGTAATTTCCTTATTTCCGGTGTTGATAATATTGTTTTCGGGTTCTTTTATTTCGGGTTGTGCCGCGATAAGAACAGCATGACTGCCTCCCGGAATTTTAACCGTTTGGCCGGCATAAACCCTTTTCTTTAATCCGGGATTGGCACGCTTTAACTCCGAATAACTTATTTTAAAAAGACGTGCTATTTTTTTAAGCTTTGTTTTGCGTTGAACCTGATAATAGATAAAATGCGGTTTTGTTTTAAGCTTTGGAATTAGGAGTACCTGTCCCGTTTTCAGTACCGAACTGTTCAACGCCCGATTTAGCTTGTAAAGTGTTTCGGGAGCCACTCCGAATTTACGGGCTACGGTATAAATGTTATCGCCATGTTGAACCGTATATTTAAAAAAGGTTTTTGATTTATCTGCTTGCGCAGAGGGTGTTGTTTTTTTGGCAGGGGACTCCGTAAAATGAGGTTTCGGTTTTTCAGGTTTTTTTACGCCCGGTATAACCGCGTAATCGGGAATCCGCAAACGGTCGCCCATGGTAGTATTTTGCAGTCCGGGGTTAACGCTTTTTAAATCGGTTACCGAGATTTGATATTTTTTAGCAATGGCTTCCAAAGTTTCTCCGGCAATAACCACATGCCGGTAGTTTTGCATCACCTTAATGTTGGGATTAAAACTAACCGCTTCGGTTTGTTGCCGTATTGTCGGTTGCTGTTTTTCAGCTTGTTGTATGGTTTTTACGTTGGGTTTTTTAGCAGACACAGCGGGGGCAGTCAGGTTATGGATTTTGGGTGCCACATAAGGTTTTGTTTTTTTACCATCCAGAATGGGAAAGGAGGCTTCCACGGGAACCTTTACATATTCACCCTCTTTTAGGGGCTCTGACAGGGTCGGGTTGGCAAGGTGTATATATCTTTCAGGGATGTTATAAAGCGTTGCTATGTGCGAAAATCGCTCGCCGCCATCGGCTATGTGGTAAAAGAAATCGAATTTGGCTGACGATACCTCTTTGTTAACTTCGGTTTCTTTGTTGACGGTGGGTATCCACAGTTGTTGTCCGATTTGTAATCCGTATTTGGCATCGGGATTTTCAAAATATATTTCATCAAGTGAAACATCGTATGTTTTGGCAATGGAGTAAACCGTTTGTCCTTTTTGAACCGTATGAATGTAATACTGTTTGTTATTTCGCTCCCGGATATCATTACTTTTGGGTATATAAACTCCCTGAGCAGTGAGGCTGAAGACTGCCAGAAAGAAAGCCAATAATAAAACAATATTTTTCATGTGTTGATACTTTTTATTTTTTGATGGAATTTTTCAAATATAAAACAATCTGAAAAACAACGCTGATTACTCCCATTCTATTGTAGCAGGTGGTTTTGAGCTGATGTCGTACACAACCCTGTTAACACCTTTAACACGGTTGATGATATCATTTGATACTTTGGCCAGAAAATCGTACGGTAACTTCGACCAGTCGGCCGTCATGCCGTCGGTTGACTCCACAGCCCGCAGTGCCACCACATTTTCGTAAGTGCGCTCATCGCCCATCACGCCCACCGAATTAACGGGAAGCAGAATGGCAGCAGCCTGCCAAACTTTATTATAAAGATTATTTTGACGTAATCCGTCGATAAAAACGGCATCCACTTCCTGTAAAATTTTCACCCTTTCGGGAGTAACAGCACCTAAAATACGAATACCCAGTCCCGGGCCGGGAAACGGGTGGCGCTCCAAAAGCCGGGCCGGCATTTGCAAGGTTTTTCCAATACGGCGCACCTCATCTTTAAAAAGTGTGTTCAGGGGTTCAACTACTTTTAACTTCATATAATCGGGCAGGCCTCCCACATTGTGATGCGACTTAATGGTGGCGGAGGGCCCTTTTACCGAAACCGATTCAATTACATCGGGATAAATGGTTCCCTGTGCCAGCCATTTAACATCTTTAATTAGATGCGCCTGCCGGTCGAAAACATCAATAAATGTTTTGCCAATGGCTTTTCTTTTTCCTTCGGGATCTGAAATGTCGCGCAGAGCATCATAAAACAATTGAGCAGCATCAACGCCTTTAACATTCAACCCCATATCCTTATACGAGTGCAGCACCTCTTCAAATTCGTTTTTGCGCAACAGTCCGTTGTCCACAAATATACAATAGAGGTTTTTACCGATAGCCTTGTGCAGCAACACAGCTGCAACCGACGAGTCCACACCTCCCGAAAGGCCTAAAACTACTTTGTCGTTGCCCAATTTTCTTTTCAGATTAGTAATGGTTGTTTCAACAAACGAATCGGGTGTCCAGTCCTGCGAACAGTGGCAAACATCGACCACAAAATTTTTAAGCAGCTGCAAACCTTCGGTTGAATGATAGACCTCAGGGTGAAACTGAATTCCAAAAGTCATTTCACCCTCAACTTTAAATCCGGCTACATCAATGCTTTCGGTGCTGCTGATGATGTTAAAATTTTCGGGGAGTTTTAAAATAGTATCGCCATGCGACATCCAAACCTGACTGCCGTCCGAGATACTTTTCATCAGCTTACACTCACGGTTGATGTATCCCAGATTGGCTCGCCCGTATTCTCTTATCTTAGAGGGCATTACCTCTCCGCCATCGTGCTGCGCCAGAAACTGGGCACCATAGCAAACACCCAACAACGGCAGTTTTCCTCTTATCCGGGATAAATCGGGGACAGGAGCTTCGGAGTCGCGAACCGAAAACGGACTTCCAGAAAGAATAACGCCTTTTATGTCGCCGGTTATTTCCGGCACTTTATTGTAAGGATGAATTTCGCAATAAACATTCAACTCGCGAACCCTCCGGGCGATAAGCTGTGTGTATTGTGAACCAAAATCAAGAATTAAAATGGTTTCTTTCAACGGTACTGCTTTTTATGGGTTGGTAACATTTTTTATTTCAACGGCAAAGATAGGCTTTTCAATAATATTGACTCCACCGAAAACAAGAAGATGAATAGTTTATCTTTGCATCGGAATAGTTGTGTTCAATCATGAAATATTTTGTAAAAAAACTTTTTGTTGTACCGTTGCTAATTTGGTTGTTGGGTGTGTCGTCGTGCACGCCTTACGGTGAAAACCGGCAGGGAAAAAAAATAAGTTGCAGTGCCGAAAGATTGTCCAAAGATAAAAAGCATTTTACAGCAGATAATAGTGACAGTTATTTTTTCGGGGGAGCGGTGGCACGGACATCCCGGGAAGCACACACCGGAAAATACGCTGTTTTGGCCTCTAAAAAACACCGTTTTGTTTTTCCCATTACCTTAAAAAATACAGGCCCCGACAGCTTCTTTAAGGTTTCGGTATGGCGAAAATCAAAGGGCGATAAAGGTGCCCTGGTAGTATCGGATAAAACCGGCAAAAAGTTATACAAAATTATCGCTAAACCGGTTTTAACCGACAAAAACGGCTGGCAAAAACTGGAAATGGAGTTTTTTACGCCTCCCAACTTTTTTTCGGAAGATGTAAAAATTTATTGTTGGAGCATTAGAGGCGATTCGGCTTTTTTTGATGATATGGAGATTGTAAACACCGTAAAAAAATATCCTGTTTACAAACAAGATCCGTTGGTAATTGTTTTAGACACCTTCGCCTATAAAAAACTTGTTAAAAAGCGTATTAAAGCTTTTGATGCCGGTGTGCTGCAAACCGAAAACAACGACTATGTGAAAGGCATTTTATTTGGCGATGGTAAAATGATGAAAGCCAAACTGCGTTTAAAAGGCGACTGGCTCGACCATCTGGTGGGTGATAAATGGTCGTTTCGCATTAAGATGCGTAAAAATTATGCCTGGAAACGACTGCGTGTTTTTTCCATTCAAACACCCTTTGCCCGTGGTTTTTTATACGAGTGGTATGCTCATCAGCTATACATAAACAGCGACATACTTACCACACGTTACGGCTTTGTTCCGGTAATGATGGGAAAACAATCGAAAGGGCTTTATGCATGGGAAGAGCATTTTACCAAACAGCTTGTGGAGTTCAGGCAGCGTCGTGAGGGGCCCATCCTGAAATTTTCGGAAGATGCCTTTTGGCAGGTTCAGCATGTGGCAAAGGAAACGGGCCACTGGCCTGATTTACCTTTTTACAACTGCTCGGTTATCGAACCTTTTTCGCAAGGAAAAACCATGAAAAGTCCTGTTCTTTATCGCGAGTTTTTAATTGCTGCCAAGTTACTTAATCAATATAAATACAAAAAAGGTGCTGCCGCCGATGTGTTTGATTTGCCACAGCTGGCAAAATATTTCGCCATGCTCGACCTTACGCATGCCCGTCACGGAATGGCCTGGCACAATCAGCGATTTTATTACAATCCGGTTATTTGCAAGCTAGAACCCATTGCTTACGACGGCTATACCGACCATTTGGATTTTGATTTTTCCATAAACGACAACATGGCCTGGCTGTTGCTAAAGGGTAAGAAAAAGATTCCTGAAAACTACAATTTTTACTATTTGTTTGAAGACACTGCTTTTTTACATCAATATCTGCATTATTTAAAGATATACAGCAGCACAAGTTTTGCCGGGTCAACAGCCAACCTGTTAAAAACAAAAGCAGCCTATAACGATTCGCTTATCAGAATGGAATTTCCACAGGAAAAATTTGACAGCCGGTTTTTGGCAAAAAGTGCGCAGGCGGTTAGAAACTATTTGCCCCGTCTGGAACAGTTTATCAATACGGCAATTGCCAATAACACGCTTCACGTCAATGTAATACCTGAAGACCATGCCGATTCCACCATGTCGTACAACACGCCGTCGTTTTATGTAACAGCCTATACGGAAAAAAGTTATCAGGACAGCATGGTTATAGGTGTCCATAATTTTTTCGGTAAGCGCATCAAGTTGTTGGGAACGGGTTCAAAAAAACGATTTATTCAAAATTTCTTTCCCAAACCTGTTTTTATGAAAGCGTGTTTAAAAGATGAAAACGGCATTGTCAGCAAAGTGGTTTCCGAGCCCGGTGCCGGCTATCTCTTTTTTCAGGTACAGGGAAACGACGACCTCTACTCGGTGGCTGTTAACCCCTGGCCTTATCCTGTGGGAATTACACCTCAGCAGGAGCTTACCGAACAAGCCGATTTCAGGAACTCACCGGCCGTTGACACCGTTATCGGCCGCAAAATTTATCTAAAAAAAGGATTGACTACCCTATCTGCACATTTAATTTTACCCAAAGGATACAGGGTGATTTTTAATGCGGGAACCCGTATCGACCTTGTTAAACATGCCATGATTATTTCCTACTCGCCGGTATTTGTGCAGGGCACCGAAGCCAATCCCGTTGTTATCTCCTCCTCCGACGGAACCGGAAACGGCTTTACGGTGTTACAAGCCGGCAGAAGGTCAAAAATGGAGTATGTAAAATTTGAAAAGATGAACACCCTTAGTTACAAAGGGTGGACCTTGTCGGGATCGGTTACTTTTTACGAATCGGATGTTGACATTAACCATGCTGTTTTTGCCGGCAACGGATGCGAAGATGCCCTTAACATTGTCCGTTCCGGATTTACACTTAAAAACAGCCGGTTTTCCAATACTTACAGCGATGCCTTCGACTCTGATTTTAGCAGAGGATTGGTTGACAGCGTAACGTTTACTAAAATTGGAAACGATGCCATCGACTTTTCGGGAAGTCATATAAAAATTGCAAACTGCACCATTAACGGAGTGGAAGACAAAGGTGTCAGCGGGGGTGAAGACTCCCACCTGACGGTTAAAAACACAACCATCAGCCATGCCAATATCGGGTTGGCATCAAAAGATTTATCATCGCTGGAGGTGGATAATTCAAAAGTGGAAAATTGTAAATACGGTTTGGTGTTGCTTCAAAAAAAGCCTGAATACGGCCCTGCCACCATGCAACTTAACGCGGTTAAAATAACGGGTGCCGAAACCCCCATGCTCATCGAAAAAGGTTCAAAAGTTATTTTCAACGGCAAAACCATCAAAGGCAATAAAAAAAAGGTAGCCGAATTGTTTTATTAACCAAAACATATTAATTTTAGCCATTCATAAATAAAAACGAAATTTCGTTATGAAACAAAAGCCAAAAGATTTATTTAAGGTGCTGTTTATGTATCTGCTTGCACTGGGCACGGCTGTAGTGGTTTTGCTTTACGCGCCGGTTGCAAACACTTTTTGGCGCACGGCATTGGCCGATTTTATTGCCATGGTTATTGTTTTTCTTTTTAGCGTAAGGTATAATAATTCAAGTATTTACGACCCGTATTGGAGTTCGGTTCCCATGTTTATTGTGTTGTACTGGTTAATTAATTCAGGGCAAACCGATTTTCTTCATAAAGTTTTCTGGACCATGCTTGTGCTTTGGGGGGTGCGGTTAACCTGGAGCTGGATATTGCGCTGGGACGGCATGGAGGATGAAGACTGGCGCTATAAATCCATCAGAGAAAAAACGGGCAGGCGCTTTTGGTTTGTCAGCTTCTTCGGAACGTATCTATACCCAACCGCTCTTGCATTTGTTGCTTTGGTTCCGGTGCACTATGCCATTTACTCTACAACAGCACCACATCATACCTGGATTGCGCAAATAGCTTTTGTTTTTACGCTTTCGGCTATATTACTTGAAAAAAGTGCCGACGATCAGTTGCGCAGCTTTTTAAAATTGCGGAATAACAAAAACGAACGAATCCAAACCAAGCTATGGGTATTTTTTAAGTATCCCAACTATTTTGGCGAAACTGCTTTTTGGTGGGGACTTTATTTTATGGCGCTTACCATCAACCCTTCACTTTGGTGGACGTTTTTCGGCCCTCTGGCCATCACCTTACATTTTATTTTTATTGCCATTCCCATCATGCGTAAGCATCTTAAAGGGAAAGTATATAAATAACTAAAGTTTAGAACTTTATATTGCAACGATTATCAAATCGTTAGTGTTGATATACTTGATGAAATAGGAAATGAAAACGTTCTTAACCAATTGATAAATAATTAAATATAGTATATTTTACATTCTTACGAAAGGATGCAACTTTTTGAATGCCGAAGAAATTACGCTCAAAGTATAATTATTTTGTACCTGCCTGTCCTTCAACCTTTCAGACCCCAACCGCACCATCCATCACCGGCCTGAAAGATCAAAGCAGTAGCCCTCTCCCTCCTTTCAGATCGAAAGCGCCGGCCTGTGTGCAGGCAGTATCTGAAAGGTGAAAAAAGCCATCCTTTGCTTTTTAAACACCACCTCTGGCGCAAATCTTCTATGCAGGCCCGCCCTGTGCGTGGCTGACTTGCGCCGGTAGGGGGTAGTTGTTACAGACATTTTATTATCCTCAATTAAATAACAAAATCACGGTTAACATTATTGAGAAAGACAATACTATTGAGGAAGCCCATCCTGTTGCTTCCATTTTAATTAATTGATTTTTCGCTGTTTTCTTATAACAACTCAAATATTCAAGGTTACTAAAATGATCTTTATTTTTAGACATCAATTGCGTTCGTTTTCCGTTGTATGGCGACGGATTTGCAAGTGCTGTACCAAGCATGGCAAACGGGCCGAATAAAAATCCTAAAACAACGTGCACTCCCTTTTTCCCATGGTAATTTTTAGCATCAAGTTTTCCCTGCATACATAAATCGGGATTTTGGTCTAACATTTTCAAATATCTGATATAAACTTTATCTGTTGTATTTTCAAATTGTAATGAAAATATATCGGATGCAGGGATTTCAAATTTCTGTCCTCTTGCTTTACAAATAACGGAACAATCTTTAATTCTTTTTACTTTAACTTCAAATTTTTTGCCATTGTTTAATGTCAAAATATCTCCTGCTGCATATGATGAAAACGCCATTAAAACAGCAATCATAATCAATGTAATTCGTTTCATCTTTCTATCTATTTGATTAATAATTTTTTTAGAAAATTTATTCATCATAGCACGAACAAAGATTATACAACTATCCGTATCAAATAATAAACTTTGCAAACCATCATTTTAAAAATAATAGTTAATACCGAAAGAATACAACGGATGATAATAATGATCCTCCCATATCCACGACTGCATTTTTATGCGTGACGGCCCTTCCTGCCCTTGATTTTCAAAACTCCAGCTTGCCCAAACCCAATGATAAATTGTAAAACCAACGGAAAATCGTTTAAAAACATCGTATTGATAACCGATTTTTCCCATTAATTCCTTATCATAAATAACCGACTGACCGCCAAAGCCGATTATGGCTTTATGCTTATGAAAACAAAATACATTGTTTATGTACGCATTTACATTAATTGCTCCGAGAAGCTCTATTTCGCTCTTACTTTCGTCATAAGCACCGATTCCTACCTGTCCTTGTAAGGCGTACCAATTTTTCCTGATAATTTGTCGATGGTAATTTGCCATTACAAAACTACCGACATCAACGGAAATGCTGTTTTTATAATGAACCGCTTCGGTATTTTGACTTTTCAGGTTGCCCACGAGTAACAAAAAGAGGACAATAAAAATAAGTTTTATCTTCATACTGTTGTGTTTTAATTACTTTTTTCGGTATCAAAGGTAGGGAAAATATTTTTGGGTT
>CAYVWX010000042.1:0-16601 GCA_964455635.1 uncultured Lentimicrobiaceae bacterium
GCTCCGTTAGGAGCGTAATATTTATAGCCTCGGGTGTTAACCCGAGGTAAAAAAATAAAGCAGACCCGTTTTGGTGTGATTTTCGAGGGCGAAGCCGAAAATCATGACAAAACATAAAAAATAGATTAACAGATTTACCCTGTGGAATAGTTTTTAAATTCCACAGGGTAAACAAATTTATAATCACATGAAATTAAACGAAGCAAAAGATATTGTTCTCGATGCCGGCAAACGTCTTATAAAAGAGAGGCTTGTAACCCGATCGTGGGGCAATGTAAGCCTCCGGCTGGATAACCGCCGCATGGTGGTTACACCGTCCGGAAAAAAATATGAAGAGCTGCTGCCTGAACAAATGGTTCTGGTTGATTATTACACTCTAGAGCATGAAGGTATTTATCCGCCAACATCCGAAGTCCTGATGCATGCCGAAATCTTCAAAAACCGTATGGATGTTAATGCCATTATTCATACCCATCAGGTGTATGCTACAACGGTAGCCGTCGCCGGCAAAGAGGTTCCTGCTGTTGTGGACGACCAGGCGCAAATTTTGGGGCCTTCCATACGAGTTACTAAATATGCACCATCAAATTCAGCTCGTCTTGCCCGTGAAATAGTGTCAGGTCTTAAAGGAAGAAATGCCGTGTTAATGGCCAATCACGGTGCACTATGTGTGGGCCGTACCATGGATGAGGCATTTGCAGCAGCGCAGGTTCTTGAAAAAACATGCAAAATATTTATCGGTGCCTCGCTGTTAGGCGGAGCAAAAAAAATTGATCCTGAGGAGGCCTCCCGTTTACACAACGATTACCTAAGCAATTACTCCCGCAAAGCGGACAGGTGATAATCCGGTTTTTTTGAAATAGCTTAATTATCAGCTATTTTGTATTTGTTTTGCGGATATGAAAAAGCCATAAATACGACCCTGTTTTTTTATTACTTTTGCATCCTGAAATTTGAAATAGTGTAATAATATGTTTGAAGGTTTAAATGAAAGACTTGAAAAGTCGTTTAAGATATTAAAGGGACAGGGCAGAATAACCGAAATAAATGTTGCCGAATCGGTTAAAGAGATTCGTAAAGCACTTATTGAGGCCGACGTCAGCTATAAAATTGCCAAGGAGTTTACGGCAAGAGTAAAGGAAAAAGCATTGGGTGCCAAAGTGCTTACCGCTGTTAAGCCCGGTGACTTGATGGTGAAAATTGTCCACGACGAACTTGCCGACCTTATGGGAGGCGAAAATGTAGGTATTAACCTGAAAGGAAGTCCGGCGGTAATTCTAATTGCAGGCTTGCAGGGCTCGGGTAAAACTACCTTCTCAGCCAAACTGGCCAATTTCCTGAAGTCGAAACAAACCAAAAAACCGCTGCTGGTGGCCGGCGACGTTTACCGTCCCGCTGCCATCGACCAGTTAAAAGTGCTGGGTGAACAGGTAAATGTGGAAGTCTTTGCAGAGCCCGAAAACAAAAATCCTGTTGACATTGCCAAAAAAGCCGTTAAATATGCCAAAGAAAACGGAAACAATGTGGTTATTGTGGATACTGCAGGCCGTTTAGCCGTTGATGAGGAGATGATGAATGAAATTGCCGCCATCAAAAAATCAATAGATCCGCAAGAGATTTTGTTTGTGGTTGATGCCATGACCGGCCAGGATGCCGTAAACACTGCCAAGGCTTTTAACGACCGGCTCGATTTCGATGGTGTTGTTCTTACCAAACTCGATGGCGATACCCGCGGTGGTGCCGCTCTTACCATAAAAGCGGTGGTTGACAAACCCATTAAATTTGTGGGTATCGGCGAAAAAATGGAAGCACTGGATCTATTTCATCCCAGTCGTATGGCCGATCGTATCCTCGGAATGGGTGACATTGTTACCCTGGTTGAAAAAGCTCAGGAACAGTTTGACGATGAGGAAGCCCGGAAGCTGCAAAAGAAAATTGCTAAAAATCAATTTGATTTTAACGACTTTTTAAAACAGATAAAGCAGATTAAAAAAATGGGGAACATCAAAGATTTGATGGGCATGATTCCCGGCATGGGCAAGGCGGTTAAAGATATGGATATCGACGATGACGCTTTTAAAGGTATTGAGGCCATTATTTATTCCATGACCCCTGAAGAACGTGCCAACCCGAAGCTATTAAACGGTTCGCGACGTAAAAGAATTGCCACAGGCAGCGGCAGCGATATTCAGGAGGTAAACCGGTTGATAAAACAGTTTGCCGAAACCAGTAAAGTGATGAAAAAACTGACTACCGGAGGAGGAAAAAATATGATGCGGATGATGAGAGGAAGAAGGTAGCGTACTGTGTCGTTTTAAAAAAAAACGATAAAAAATTGTTAACCGTTAAAAAAACAACCATGGCAAAAGCAAATAAAAAAGGACAGCTCCTCGATGGTAAACTGGTAGCCGGGGCTTTAAAAGAGTCGATTAAAAAAGAGGTTGCCCAAATAATTGACCGCGGTGAGGACGGTCCGCATCTGGCTGCCGTTATTGTTGGCAACGACCCCGCCAGCGAAACTTATGTTGCCAGCAAAGAAAAAGCCGCCAAAAATGTTGGTATGATGTCATCGGTATATCGTTACCCTGCCGATATTTCGGAAAAAGAGCTGTTGGAAGTCATTGATTTTTTAAATCGTGACCCTGAAATTACCGGTTTCATTGTCCAGCTCCCGCTGCCGGAACATATCCGTGAAGACAAAATTATTGAGCGTATTAAACCCTCCAAGGATGTGGATGGATTTAATCCGGTTAATGTGGGTAAAATGGCCATCGGACAGCCCGGTTTTGTATCGGCTACCCCGGCAGGAATAATGGAAATATTGCGTTACTATAAAATTGATACCGAGGGAAAAAACTGTGTAGTACTCGGCCGGTCAAATATTGTTGGTTCACCCATGAGTATTTTAATGTCGAAAAAAAGTACTCCCGGCAACGCAACGGTTACACTGTGCCACAGCAAAACCCAAAACCTGGAAAAAATTACCCGTGATGCCGATATTTTAATTGCGGCTATCGGAAGTCCCCGCTTTGTAAAAGCCGACATGGTAAAAGAAGGGGCGGTAGTTATCGACGTGGGAATCCATCGTGTTGAAGACAAAACAACCAAAAAAGGTTATAAACTTGTAGGTGATGTTGATTTTGACGAGGTTAAAAAGAAAGCTTCATACATAACGCCGGTTCCCGGGGGTGTAGGCCCTATGACCATCGCTTCGTTGCTTAACAATACCCTGAAAGCTTATAATTCGGAATATTACGGCTGAGGATGTTTTAAACAATATCCTTTTTCTAAAAACAATCTGCAACCGGATTTTTACCACCGGTTACTTTGTGTAAGATGTTGTAAACCATTTAACTGTCAAATATTATTCAGATGATTTTTCGCCTTTTTATACTTTTTGTTTCGGCAATCCTAACCTTAACAACCTACGGCCAAACGCCCGGCTGTACCGACCGCAGAGCCAACAATTTTAATCCCGATGCCACTGTTAACGATGGCAGTTGCACCTACAACATCACGCTGTTTACGCCAAAATTACGATATGTACTTCCCGATGAAATTGACGAAACATCCGGCCTTGCCTTTTTTAACGGTGGATTATGGACTCACAACGACAGTGGGGGAGAGCCTGTTATTTACAGGATTGATACTGCTACCGGCACCATTGTACAGCGCATCACCCTCGAAAATGCCACCAACGTTGATTGGGAAGATTTAACCGATGATTCGCTATTTGTATATGTTGGCGATTTTGGCAACAATTCGGGAAACCGGAAAGATTTAAAAATTTATAAGGTAAAAAAAGCCGACATCCCGGCAACAGGCGATGCCGTTGTTTCACCGGTGATTATTAATTTTTACTATCCCGACCAGCCGCACCTGAAAATTGAAAAGCGCCGTTATAACAATTTTGATTGTGAATCGGTTATGGCTGTGGATGATTCGTTGTATCTTTTTTCAAAAGATTGGCAGGATCAAAAAACAAGAGTTTATGCTTTGCCCAAAGAGCCCGGAAATTATGCTGCTGCTTTGGTTGATTCGTTTAATGTTTCGGGACTTGTAACTGCTGCCGATTACAACGAAAAAGCCGGTGAAGTGGTGCTGCTCGGTTATACCAATCAGTCGTGGATTCCTTTTGTATGGTTGCTTTTCGATTACCACGGACATCGTTTCTTTTCAGGCAACAAACGCCGTATCGACATGCCGAACATTATGACTACACAAACAGAAGGTTTTGCTTATGTTAATGGAAAAGAGGCTGTATTAAGCTCTGAACGAACACGGCTCGGCAGTCAGAGTGCTTATACTTTAAATACCGATAAATGGACAGGCCAACCGCCTTCGGTTGTGATTGAAAACGGAGGCAACAAGTTTGACTTTTTAATAAGTCCCAATCCTGTTAAAGGCTCCAAAATAAACCTGAACGTTTCCAATATTCCCGACGGACAATACAAACTTTTGCTGTACGATTCATCGGGAAGGTTGCTTCAATACAAAAAAATTGCCCTGAAACGTAAAAAAGGCACGCTTACCCTTACTTTAAAAACGTTCAAATTACGGGCAGGCTCCTATACCGTTAAATTGGTTAACGGCAGCAAAGCCGTTTCAAAAACTTTTATAAAAAGATAATGACTGCAACAAACGATATTTTTGAAGGAGGCCGGAAGCTGCCGGTTATGGAGGAGTTTTATACCCTTCAGGGAGAAGGGTTTAACATGGGTAAGGCTGCCTGGTTTATGCGTGTTGGCGGTTGCGATGTTGGCTGCAGTTGGTGCGACAGCAAGGAGTCGTGGAATGCGGCTCTTTTTCCTCCGGTAGAAGTTGACCCCATCATTAAAAAGGTTGCTGCAGCCCCTGCCAAAACAGTAGTGGTAACAGGCGGAGAACCTTCCAATTATCCGCTTGATTATCTTACTACCGAGCTTCATAAACAGGGTGTGCGCACCATGGTTGAAACATCAGGTGTAAACCATTTAAGCGGTGCCTGGGACTGGATTTGTTTGTCGCCAAAACAATTTTCGCCTCCTTTGGAAGAAAATTTTCCCCGTGCCAACGAGTTAAAAGTAATTATTCAAAAACCTGCCGATTTACGGTGGGCCGAGCGCAATGCCAAAAAGGTCAACAGCGAATGCCTTCTTTTTTTGCAACCCGAATGGAGTGTGGCAGAGGAGATAATGGAACTGCTTACCAACTATGTTATGCAGCATCCCCAATGGCGGATATCGCTGCAAAGCCATAAGTATATGGGAATTCCTTAACCCCCGTCAGATAATCATTGAATGGCAGTCTGCCATTTTCAAATATAAAACTCAGATAGCAAATTCCAAAAAACAAACCTAGTGGAGTTTGCAAAAACATTTCATACTCATTCTAATGGGTAGAATCCCCCATTGTGTCTGCTTTTTGACGCAGATGTAGTGATATCCCCTATTGTAAACACCGGTGCTTAAAAATATTTTTGCCGCATTAAAGCAGACTACCTGCTTGCTTATCTTAATTAATAAACTGTTTTATGAAAATTTTTAAGTCATTATTATCCGTTTCGTTATTGTTGATAACCATTAGTTTATCCGCTCAGGTGGCCATAAACAGCGATGGTGCTGTTGCCAATTCATCATCTATGCTTGACATTTCAAGCACCACTAAAGGATTGCTTATTCCCCGCATGACTCAAACCGAACGAGATGCAATTCCTTCTCCTGAAACCGGGTTAATGGTTTTTGTAAGCAACGACAATACTTTCTACTTTTATAACGGTACTGCATGGACTGCCTTTTTGGGCTCGGATACCAACACATGGACGATTGACGGAGACACTTTATACAGTTCGTTTGACAGCACTGTAATTATAAGGGATGGCAAGGTAGGCATAGGAATTTTAAATCCCACAGCAAAACTTGACGTTGAGGGAGATGCAATTATCGGGGGTCATATTGAAATTAAAAACACTGGACAGTCCGTTTTTATCGGCAATGGTGCCGGCAGCAGTGATGATTTATCTTATAACCAAAATGTTTTTATTGGTGACCTTGCAGGAAATGTAAATTCAAGCGGAAGCCATAATACCGCCATAGGTAGCAGCGCCTTATACTTAAACAATAGTGGCTCATACAATACAGCCATTGGTTCATCCGCTCTGAATAATAACTCCAACGGAACCGGTAATTGCGCCACAGGAGACAATGCACTTCATAGCAACATCGCAGGCTCTGGCAATATTGCCACCGGAGCAAGTGCTTTGTATTTTAATAATGGAAGTTCAAATGTAGCAGTTGGTAGTCAGGCATCGTATTACAATACAAGCGGTGACGAAAATACTGCTTCCGGTTATCAGGCTCTTTACAATAATGAAGCAAACAAAGGTTCTGTAGCTTACGGATATCAAGCCATGTACAATGCCGATAACCGGACTACCGGCCGCTATACCTACAATACTGCCGTGGGATATGAAGCATTGAAAGGAAGTACTACAACAAGCAGCAACACAGGGCAGGAAAATACGGCAATTGGAAACAGTACCATGTTTTCCAATACCTCCGGAAGTTATAATAGTGCCATTGGAAAATCTTCCCTATACTCCAACACTAGTGGCGAACAAAATGCCGCCAATGGATACAAAGCTCTTTACTCAAACACCACAGGTAATTATAATGCTGCTTCCGGATCATATGCACTTTATTTAAACACCACAGGCAGCAGTAATACTGCCCTGGGACAAAAAGCTTTATACTCGAACAAAGCAAATTACAATTCGGTGGCAGTGGGTTACGGAGCTATGCAATATGCGGATGACCGGACTTCGGGGCGGGGAACATTTAATACAGCCTTGGGTTATGAGGCCCTGCGTGGCCACACAACGGCAAGTAACAATACAGGGACAGCCAATACTGCCGTAGGCCACAATGCTTTATATATTAACAGATCGGGAAGTCAAAATACATCAACAGGTTTCAGAACGATGTATAATAACTCCGTAGGCGATAATAACAGTGCTTATGGATATGCATCACTTTTTTCAAATACCACCGGTGACAATAATACCGCTACAGGGCACTCGTCGTTGTATAACAATACATATGGATACGAAAATACTGCCAACGGAGTAGAAGCCATGAGAAATAATATATCAGGCTATAGTAATACTGCCAATGGATACAGGGCGCTTTACAATAATGATGACGGCTATGAAAACAGCGCCAATGGTTATGATGTGCTCTATAATAATAGTGGTGATGAGAATACAGGAAGCGGATTCAAATCCCTTTATTTCAATACTACCGGAAGTCAAAATACAGCCTTAGGCAATGGAGCCTTATATAGTAACAAAGGCAGAAAAGGCTCTGTGGCAGTTGGTTATCACTCAATGTATTATGCCGACAATACAACTTCGAATTTGACATCAAAAAATACAGCAGTAGGTTATGAGGCTTTGATGGGCAGCAATACAGCCGGCAATAATAGCGGCGCAAGCAATACTGCAATAGGATATTGGTCACTTCGTTCTACTACTTCCGGTACCAACAATACCGCATGCGGCTCATTTGCCCTTAACTCCAATACTACCGGAACTTATAATACTGCTTTTGGTTCCAGCGCCCTAAAACAAACTACTACAGGTTACGACAACGCAGCTATTGGCTTTGAAGCCCTTGAATCAAATACCACAGGTCACGACAATGTTGCTGTGGGTCATCGGGCATTAACAAGTAATACAACCGGATATTACAATACCGCCATTGGTATAAGTGCATTTTATTCAGGAACCGGCTACCACAATTCAACTGCGCTTGGAAGGGGAACAGTTATAAGCGCCTCTAATCAAATCAGGCTTGGTGCCAACAGCGTTACCAGCATTGGCGGTTATGCTAGCTGGTCAAACCTTTCTGACGGAAGGTTTAAAACTAACATTCGTGAAGATGTTCCGGGCCTTGACCTGATTATGAAATTACGCCCCATAACCTATAATTTAGATATGGGTAAACTTTCAAAATATGACGGTAATCCCAACGATGATCTTTTGGCTCAAGACAAACAAAAAAAGGCCGAAGAGGTACAAATAGGCTTTATCGCCCAGGAAGTGGAGCAGGCTGCCAATGACTTGGGATTTGACTTCCACGCTGTTGACAAGCCCAAAAATAAAGATGATAAATATGGTTTGCGCTACGCCGAATTCGTAGTTCCATTGGTAAAAGCTATGCAGGAACAGCAAAAAATGATAGAAACACAGCAAAGGATAATTGAAAAATTAAAAACACGCATCTCAAAACTGGAAAAAAATAGGGAGTAAACAAGTAACCGGTTGCAATCCACTCCTAACTCCAGGCACTCCAGGCACTCCAGGCACTCTAGGCACTCCAGGTACTTTAGTGCACTCCAAACTTAAAAAATCCAAAGGTAGGAAATTTGGTTTTAAACCGCCTGATTCATTGTTAAACAAATGATGAAGGTGGTTTTTTTGTTTTTATCATAAAATTGTATATTTGTAAAATACTACGCGATAAAAACAAAACAATCATGACTAAGGTTATTTACCTTATACTTTTTTTAATTACTCCTTTGATAAACATAGCTCAGAGAACCGGTGCCGGCATAAACCGCCATGTTTACGAAAATTATACTTACACCACCAAAGACGGCTTGTCTCAAGTGTCTGTTAATGATATTGTTCAGGATAACGAAGGCTTTCTGTGGATTGCCACTCAAAATGGTTTGAACCGCTTTAACGGAACCTCTTTTCAAACATACAATAATGCCGGGTACAGACAGAAAATATGCGGCAGCTATATCAATGTACTGCTTCCTGATGAGGATAAAATATGGATAGGAACCCGAGCCAAAGGACTTTGTTATTTTAACAAAAAAAAACACAGGTTTTTTTCATCAGCAAAATGGCAGGATTATAATAATATTGAAGATTTGGCAAGGGATGGTTTTCATAACCTGTTTGTTACAATTGAAAATGAAGGGGTTGGGGTGCTGCGAACAGAAAGTACGGTTGAAAATTCCCGCATTGCTGTTCTTAAGTATTTTAGTAACAAAAACATAACTGCTTCAGCACTTTTTATTACCCCTACCGGAACCATTTGGGTGGGTACCTTACAGGGCAGGTTGTTTTATGGTAAAACTAAAAATAATCCCGCTGAAATAGTTTTTCATGAGTATTTTTTAAAGCACAAAATCGGAAGAATATTGGTACTTAACGAGGGAAAAGATAATAACCTGTGGGTAGGTACACGCGGCGGGCTCTTTCGTATTGATTTATCAACCCACACTCAAACTTATGTTGATTTTCAAAGTTCAAAAAACAATTCCTCAATCATTTACGATTTAATATGGAAAGGTGATGACTTATGGATTGCCACAGGCGGAGGCTTGTATGTTTATAACACAAATACACAGCTGCTGATAAATAAATTTATTCATTCTGAAAATAATAGCAGCTCCATAAGCAACAATGTTGTTTACAGCCTTTTTGCAGATCAATACAATCAAATATGGGCAGGAACGGGCAAGTATCTGAATCTTTTTTATAAAAACAGAGTGTTTAATAAAATTCAAAACGATGATCATACCAAAGGCTCGTTAAGTTCAAATGTTATTTTTTCTATTTTAAAAAATAACCACGATTTATGGGTAGGAACCTCGGGAGGTGGTATTAACCTGTTAAGGAATAACCGGTGTTACACCTTTACGCGAAAATCGCACCGGCTTCCTTCCGACATCTGCTTCAGCTTTATTAAAAACAGACACTCCATATGGGCGGGCACCAAAGAGGGGTTGGTAATTATAAATAACTGTGAGGGTAATTACCGGCAGATGCAGGTTAAAAGCATACTCCACAAACCGGACGACGCTGCTTCGTTGAGCAGTAATTTTATACGTTATCTTTATAAAGATTCGGAAAACAATATCTGGTTGTGTACTTCCGGTGGCGGACTAAACCGATTTACCGGATATGCTGACAACAACAGCATGCAGTTTGAACACTACCAACATCATCGAAATCAATCAAACAGCATTGCCTCCGACAAAGTAAACGCCATACTCGAAACCGCTAAAAACGTCTATTGGCTTGCCACTGATAAAGGGTTGTCTGTAATGACTTTCGACAAAGATAATTTGCAAAAAACGAGATTTTCAAGATTGAAAGTCAATGACTCAACACTTTTAAACAAAGAGGTTATTTATGCTTTATTAAAAGACCTTAATAATGGAATATGGATAGGAACCACGGGCGGTCTTTACTATTGGAATCAAAACCAACTGCATTTTTACAACACCAAAAACGGCCTGCCCGACAATGTTATTTATGCCATTCTCGAAGACCGTCAGCATAATATTTGGGTAGCTACCAACAAAGGGCTGTCGAGGTTTAACAAACAAGCTGAAAGTTTTACAAATTATCATCAATCCGACGGGTTATGCAGCGAAGAGTACGATTTGCATGCAAGTTTTATGGATGCTGACGGCATGCTCTATTTTGGCGGTATCGACGGAATTACATATTTTAATCCTGATAATCTTAAAAATCAGGAACCCGCAGGACACCTTTATATTGATAATGTGCAATTGACCAATAGTGCAAAAAACAGTATCGAAACAATTTACCCCGACAACAATCAGCCGTTAACTATCAAACAAAAACAGTTTCCGGTAAGCATTAACTTTTCCAACATTAATTTAAACTATTACAAAAGTACAAACTTTGCTTACCGGTTGCTACCCGGTAATACGCGTTGGAATACTATTAAAAACAGGCGGTATATACAAATTATTAACCTTTCACCGGATAACTATACATTAGAGATTCGGGAAATTGGCAAAAACAAAACACTTCCAAATAAAAATTTATTGCGTATTCCCATTTCGGTAGTCCCGGTATGGTGGCAATCCCAATGGGCCTATTGGCTCTATTTGGTTATTTTAATTCTGGTTATTTTTGGCATTTTCAGGTTTTTGTTGAAAAGAAAACTGGAACATCGGGAAAATTTAAGATTAAAAGAACTCGACGACCTTAAATCACGGCTCTATGCCAACATTACACATGAATTCAGGACGCCTTTAACGGTTATCCGCGGCATGACTGATGAGATGAGAGAATCCCTCAGTCCAACCGAACAAAAACGTTGTGATAATAAACTGGAAATGATTGAGCGCAACAGCGACAAGCTGCTTCATCTTGTTAAACAGATGCTTGACATGTCGAAAATTGAAGATGGCAAGATGAGGGTTCATCTTATTCAGGATAACATTGTTTCCTATCTTCAATATGTGCTCGAATCGTTTCAGTCTATGGCCGATGCAAAAAACATTAAATTGGTTTTTTATTGTGAAACGAAAAATATCCTGATGGATTACGACCAGGATAAAGTTTTTAAAATTGCATCAAACCTGCTTACCAACGCCATTAAGTTTACACCGGATTTTGGCAAAGTAATTTTTCATATCAAAAAAGAAACCGGTGAGCATCATGAAAACCTTGTAATAAAGGTACAGGATTCGGGTATTGGTATGGAAGAGCACCAGTTGGCACATATTTTCGATCGTTTCTATCAGGTTGATAATTCGCACACCCGTAGTGGCGAAGGTACCGGTATCGGGCTTGCGCTTGTAAAAGAGTTGGTTCAGCTATTACACGGAACCATCAGCGTAAACAGTACATTTAAAAAAGGAACCGAATTTTGTGTTGTCCTCCCCATTTTGAATAAAGCACCCCTGCAAAAAGCACAACAACTAGATATTGAAACCATAAAGGGGGATGAGCAATCGCTAAACAGTCTGCCTGACACTGAACAAAAAAAGGGACTTCCCCTTGCCCTTGTTGTAGAGGACAACCTCGATGTGGCAAAATATATCATATCATGCATTAAAAACAAATATAACATAAAATGGGCACCTGACGGCCAAAAGGGTATCGATGAGGCTATTGCCACCATTCCGGATATCATTATCTCGGATGTGATGATGCCAGTAAAAGATGGTTTTGAAGTATGCGAAACCCTAAAACAAGACGAACGCACCAGCCATATTCCCATTGTTCTGCTAACTGCAAAAGCCACGGATAAAGATCGAATAGAGGGATTGTCGCACGGTGCTGATGCATATTTAA
Organism: uncultured Lentimicrobiaceae bacterium; assembly: GCA_964455635.1. Taxonomy (GTDB): domain Bacteria; phylum Bacteroidota; class Bacteroidia; order Bacteroidales; family F082; genus B16-G9. The sequence goes on from CAYVWX010000042.1 coordinate 12,110, forward strand.
CCAAACCCTTCAATAAAAAGGAGCTATTTGTCAGGCTTAAGCAGCTGATTAAAATCAGGAGACAGTTACAGGAAAAATACAGCAAAGCGGCCATTTCCATTACCGGAAAATCACAACTTACAGGCGAAGAACGGTTTTTGAAAAAAGTCATCGAAGTTGTTGAAAAAAATCTGGATAATCCGGAACTGAATGCCGGTATGCTGGCCGAAAGCCTGAATATGAGCGAATCGCAACTGTACAGGAAGTTAAAAGCACTGGGGCGCAAGTCAACGGCCCTGTTTATTCGTGCCGTCCGACTTTCGGCTGCCCGCAAAATGCTGGAAACCGGCGAGCAAAATATCTCTGAAACAGCTTATGCCTGCGGCTTTAACGACCCTGCCTGGTTCAGCCGTGTGTTTAAAAAAGAGTTTGGTGTTGCACCAAGTAGTTTTAGAAAAGGCTGATTTTATTTCCTCATTTCAAGTCGAATGTGGCCCGTGGACACGAAAGCTAAAAGCTGTTTCGGGTTTGTAACCCGAAACAAGGTAAACTTGTTGCATTCGCAATCCGATAATATACATCGTCAGGATTACAAATCCTGACGAACTTAGGATATAAGGGCTCTCCTTCTCTCCTCCAAAAATGACCAAATAACCCAAACATTTGAAAAAATAGTGCAAGCCTCTGATCTGCTTTTGCGGTAAATTTGATTGATTAACGGAAAGTAAAGTATCCGTGTGACTTCCTTGTCACAATTTACAGTCACACCGATACCATTTCCGAACCAATAAACTAAAAAATACAATTAATATTAAAAATTATGAAAAAACTGTTTTACAATCAGAAGACATTTGAAACTAAAGGTTTAACAATGTTTCTTTGTCAATTTTTATCTAAACCGACTTTTGTAATCGTTTTAATGCTGTCATTTTTCTTTTTTTGTTCATCATGCAGTAAAAAAGATGTAACTACTGAAACAGAACCGCTAATAACCGGTTTTCAGCCTGATGTTGCTGACGTTGGAGACCATGTTGATATTAAGGGAACAGGCTTTGGTACAACCGGAGAAATATTGTTTGGAGATAATATACTTTCTTCCGATAACTGGACTGACACATCTGTTCTGTTCACGATACCTTCAGGATATGAAAATACAGAGCAGAAAATTGGATTAAGAATTAACGGGAAGGATTATTTTGCAGGTACGATATCAGTACATTTTACCGAAATATGTATTACTCCGGATGCAGATGCTTCTGTAGGATGTTGGTCAAAAGACGGAAAACAGGTTTTTTTTATCAGAATGATTAATTACGAATTTGATATCTATTCCGTTCCATGGACAGGAGGAGAAATTAAACTTGTTAAGCACATACCGGGTGATGAATTATTTCTTGATGTAAGTTTTGTAAGTGGGGATTTTATTTTTTGCAGTGAAACTGATTGTGCACCAAATAAACCTTTTAAAATTTATACTGGAAATGAATCTTTAACATCTATACACCATTTAACGGTAGCAAGTGAAATTTGCGACCCTGTAGTAGAACGCCAACCAACATGGAATAGCTACGGTGGCTACCCTTTTTATGCGTGGGTATCTTTAGATGAAGCACATTATATTAGCACTATATATGTGGCTAATAACAGTCAGGCAGAAAAAATTGGCGAGGGCTATTGTCCGCGTTTTAACCCTATGGCTGTAAATTGTTCACAATTGGCATATAACGTGAAAACAGAAGATGGCGGTTGGGCCATTGTCATCAAATCATTTGCAGGTAGCGGCTCTGACAGGGATACACTTGTATCAGGAAAAGATATCCTGCCCGGTTTCGACTGGAGTGTATCCGGACGTATTGCTTATTGCAAAAAAGGCCCTGCAGGTATTGGAAAAGATATATGGGTAGTAAACGCAAATGGAACAGATAACCACGCCTTGATTGCAACAGACTCTGAAGAAAGCGAACCGCGATGGTCACCCGATGGACATTATCTTTTATTTACACGTTTCACCCGTGATTTTCATTTATATGTTGCTTATACACCGTAAAATGCAATAACAATTCTTATATGTCAAATAGAGCGACTATTCCGATATTATATATCCTCGTCAGGATTACAAATCCTGATAGATCTTAAAATTTAACAACTCTTTTTCTTCCCTCCAAAAAATGACCAAATAACCCAAACATTTGAAAAAATAGTGCAAGCCCTTTTTAGGGTAATGCTGTTTATTTGTACACAAACATTTTATAAAAAATAAACTTCTACAATCATGAAAACAACCTTTACTCTTTTCGCCATGCTTCTCCTATCCACAGGCCTCTTCGCCCAGAAATTCATTCAGGAGTGGTATGTTCAAATTCCGGCATTCACCTATATGGCCGAAGCCACCGCTATTATAACCACCCCCGACAATAACCTACTTGTTACCGGACCGGTTAAATCATTAACGCGATATAACGGGAGTATGTTTTACCTGAAAGTTGACACCGCCGGTAATGCCATTTGGCTGACCCATGCCGAAGAACAATTTGATAACCGGTTCCAACGTGCTTATCGCTTAAAGAAAGACAATGAAGGCAATTTTGTTATGATAGGAACTTACCCGCATGTTTATGACCACATAACCTATTTTACCAAAATTTCACCTTCCGGCGATATATTAAACACTACCGTAAATGGCGGACAAGGAACGTATCAGGGGGGATATGATATAGAACAAACGGCTGACAGCGGCTTTCTGGTTGCTGCTTATGATGATAACTATTGGAATGGTCCATCCCTTGCTGTAAGAAAACTGGACAATGAAGGCCGGTTTATTTGGGATACCACTTTCGTAGATGCCGATACAAATCTTATCGGGGGCAGATTTTATGCCATGGACAGGGTGGACGACACTACCTTTGTACTGACCGGCATACGGGATTATATTCCGGGAAGTGCAGAAGACTTCGATATCTTTTTTGCCAAAATACGGGTTTATGATGACTCGGTAAAAATGTTGAACCTTAAAGTTTATGAAGGCGAATACAATGACCGGGGTTACGACATTATGACGTTGCCCGGAGAGCAGGGTTTTATTATCTGTGGAAAAGGTCCCAATGAAAATAATACAATGGTTACTCAGGGAATACTTATGCGCATTGATACTGCCGGCAACACGGTTTGGAAAAAGACATTCGCGCGCTCTTTGAATTCAAATACCATCTTTGGCAGAGTACACCTGAATGCCGACAATGACATTGTGGTTCTTGCCAATGCTGCAAACAGCGTAGGCAACAGCGAAACAGCGCTTCTGAAATATTCGCTTAACGGCGACCTTTTACAAAAGACCTATTTTAATTATACGGCAGGCGATCAGCGCGTAACCCCTTACGACTTTACCATCGCTCAGGATGGGAAGATTTATGTTGCAGCAAGCAACATGGTACAGGGTAATGGGTACGCTTTGCTGTTAAAAGTCAAAGATGGTTGTCCCCTGCATGCTCCGGAAGTATCGCTCGAAAACGAACAACCCGTTTTGGGTGAGGATGTTACCGTACATGTTCAAAACACCAACGATGCCTGGCAATACAATTTGTTGCAAATAAACGGTGATAAAAATTTAGGAACCTATATGGGCAACGGCGAAACACTGGATTTTACGGCAACAGGACTCAATAACGAAGATGTTGCTGATGGTTTAGTGGTATCGGTTATTGAACCCGGTGTTGACTGCATCAAATATTCTGATACGCTGTTTCCGGAGTTTATTTGTCCTGTTGAAACGCCCGTGGTTTCTCTTGTCAATCCTACACCGGCTTTGGGAGAAGACCTTGTTGTGCGGGTGCTCAACACCAACGATGCCTTGCAATACAAGCTGATACAGGTTAATGATGAGGTGCTGCTGGGTACTGCCACCGGAAATGGCGGAACCTACGATTTTTCAATACCCGGACTAACCAACGATGATGTTTCGGCAGGAGTGTTTGTAACGGTAATGCTTCCCGGCTTTAGCGAATGTGCAGCAACGTCGGATACGTTGTTTCCAAGGTTTATCGACGGTATTGAAGAGAGTTGTCAACGCAGCCTGCAAATTACGCCCAATCCTTTTCGCGATTATCTGATAATAACCGATGCCCTGCATACCCTGTCAACAATAACCGTTTACAATACAGCAGGCAAACAAATAACAATTAAGAAATTACAACCGGTAAACAATAAAATTATCCTGCCGGAGCTCCCCACCGGACTGTATATAATAAAAGTAACCTATCAAAACGGGGTTTCGCTCTTCAGGAAAGTTCTTAAACATTAAAAATATGGAGTAAATTATTGCCGGCGAGCCTCCTTTCATGTCGAAGCAGGCTCGCCGGCAACTCCCAACTCTAGGCACTCTAGGCACTCTAGGCACTCCAGACACTTTAAGTACTCCAAACTCATAAACCAAAGGCAGGAATTTGGTTTCAATGCTCCGGTCATGCCGGCGCAGGCAAAAAGCACCCGGGAACAGCAAACGCTCTCCCGGCCTGCT
>CAYVWX010000043.1:0-16535 GCA_964455635.1 uncultured Lentimicrobiaceae bacterium
GAAAAGCAAAATGTTTTATAAAGCCGCAGGATTACAAATCCTGCTGAGCTTGAGAGAATTTGAATTTTTAATTTGGTGCTTATTTGTTATTTGGATTTTGTTATTTGGATTTTTCCATTTGGAATTTGCCATTAGGAATTTTTTATTATTCGGACAATAATAATGCTTCTTATACCAAGGTTATGCGTGTGCCACCGTTATCAACACCCAGCAGACTTGTTTCGGTAATAATGGCATCGCGGCCGGTATGTTCCACAAATTTTACGGCAGCTTTAATTTTGGGAGCCATGCTTCCCTCGCCAAACTGTCCCTCTTTCAGGTAGCGTTTGGCATCGGCAATTTTAATTCGATCCAGTGCCTTCTCCTGTGGAGTATTAAAATTTAAAAACACTTTGGGAATATCGGTCAGGATAAAAAACTTATGAGCCCTGATGTGTGATGCCAACAACGAAGAGGCCAAATCCTTATCAATTACGGCATCAATACCTTGTAGCTTATTTTCTTCTTTATAAAAACAGGGTATTCCACCACCGCCCACAGCAATAACAATATGGCCTTCGCGGGCAATCTTTTCAATGGTTTTCTGGTTGTAAATCATCATGGGTTTTGGCGAAGCAACAACTTTGCGCCATCCTCTGCCACGGGCATCCTCTTTATAAACGGCATCAGAATCTTTAGCCAGCGCTTCAGCTTCCTCTTTGGTGTAATAGGGGCCAATGGGTTTTGTGGGATTTTTAAACGCTTTGTCATCCTTGTTTACCAGCACCTGTGTAATAATGCTGATAATATCCCGCTCCATATCCTCTTTCATAAGTACGTTACGCAGCTGCTGTTCAAGCATATAACCAATAAAACCCTGTGAATAAGCCACGCTAATATCCAGTGGCATATCAGGCACCCCGTACATTTTATATCCCGCTGTATTTGCCAACAAAATATTTCCCACCTGCGGGCCGTTACCATGGGTCAGCACCAAATTATACTCTCTCTTCATCAACTTAAGCAAGTTTTCACCGGCTTTGTAAGCATTTTCTTCCTGTTCGTCGATGGTTCCCTTTTGTCCGGCACGCAACAGCGCATTACCGCCAAAGGCAACAACAGCTAATTTCTTCATGTCTAAATCGTTTTAAAAAAAGAGAGCAAAGCTACTACTTTTCTTTTTATAAACAACCACCCCTGCAAACTCAGTAAATCGCGTAAAGTTGTACTTTAAAGTCATCAATATTAAATCTGCTTTTTGCTTTATTCCAGCAATACACCTTAACTCTATCACCTGAATCCAGCCGGGGCAGTACAATGCCAATGTGCGATTTTCTCCAAGTGTTAACCGTTTCGTCGGGAACTTTTTTAATTCGGAATGTTTTATAAAACTTTAATTTATTCAGGCTGTCGCGGATATCTGTTACATAAAATGCTTTCCCTGTTGCATTTACCGTTGGTTCATAATAAAACAGACTTAACTTTAAATAGAGACGTTTTTGCGAAATATGCTCATCACCATAAAAAGTAAAACAGGAACCATACAACAGCGAATCATTAAAAACAAAACTATGGCTGTTTGATTTGAACAGCGATGTATCGACGTGCAGTGAGTTTGTCCACCCTTTGGGATTTGTTTCAAAGTAATTGGCCGACGACAGCAATGGCTGCTGCGAAAGGTGGCCGTAAAAGGTTTCGTCGTCTTGTCCGATAGCATGACGGTACTTTGAAGATGTTCGCAAAAAAACATATTGATATGCTTTCTTATTCATGGAGCTTACATCAATAATACTTTTGGTGTATTGATAGGTTTGGATGACATTAACGACAGAAAACAACAGGACAATAAATAGCATTAAATTTTTCCACATTGCTGTTAACTTATTTATCCAGAGCGCTATTACAAGGGCAAACAGCCCGTAATAATCGACCATCGGGCGCATGCCAAACCCGTCGCCGTAATACCAGTTCCACCACGATGAAAAGATATATAGTAAGGTAAATAAAAATAAAACAAAACCGAAGAATGCAAATTTATTGTTTCGCCACAAGCTAAAAACGGCAGGAAACAGCAACAGCATTGCCGGAGTATAAACAAACCAACCTTTTTTAAATCCGAATAAAAAAGCAACCATATGAGGATGTAAAAAGTAAAACCCCTCACCGCGATACCCGTAAAATATCGGGTTACCTGTTTGCAGGTAGTTAATTATCATCTGCGGCGAGAAGGCAACAATAAACAATGCTGTATGTAACAAAATACTTTTTACCGAACCAAATACATTGATTATTCCTTTTTTAAACCCTTCTTTATTATCAGCCAAAGCGGGCGTAGCCAAAAGCACCAAAATATTTACCGGCCTTACAAGCACTGCCAGACCCAGAAAAACAGCAGCCCACAGCGAACTCCTGCCGCGTGAAGCACGCAACATCAGTCTGGTAAAATATAAAAATGCGGTAATGGCGGCAAACGAATAAACATGCGAAAAAGCCACTTCCACAAAAGCGTAGTGAAACAGATTTGTACCGGTTAATAAAAGTAAAACAACCGCAAGAATGGCGGTTTCGGAAATTTTGTAAGTCATTAACAGTTTCCTCAGAAAAAATATCCCGACCCAAAGCCACCACAAAGCAGCCAAAGCCACGGCATATTGATAAGGTATTGAGTATCCGTCGGCCGGCAAGCCTGATAAGGGAGCAAGAACTTGTGCCGTCAGAAAAAAAGGCAGCATCATCAGGGCAGTACCAACGGGAAACTTGTTAATGTAAATGCCCTTTATCTTATGGAAATTATGCCCTGTATATTCCAACGGATGATTTGCTTTTTCATACTCAAAAACCCGTTTAAAATCAACCGTTTTATACATGCACAAAGCAGGCAGATAGTCGTAGTAGCCTCTTCCGTCACCGTCAATCAGCTGTTTGCGATATTTTCCGTCGGGCCAAACAAAATTTACCGTTACAAAAAGCAGTATTGAAGTTATAAAAACGACAATCCAAAACGAAAAAGATTTAATATTCAAAACCATTTTAAATTGAGTTTTGTACAGCGAAAGTAATCATTGTTGACTATTTTTGTATCCATAACCAAAAAAACAAATAAAATGTCAAATAAACACGATCCGGCATCAGCCATACAAAATTTAAAGCAATTTGGGGAGTTTGGCGGAGTAAATCCTTCCATCACCGACTCAGCCACCTTTACCTTTATGTCGGAAGATGAGATGATAAGTGCCTTTCATGGAGAAGCACCGGGATGTTTTTTATATTCACGTCATTGGAACCCTACGAACCGTTATCTTTCGGAAGCGTTGGCAGCCATGGAAGGAACGGAGCTGGCATGGGTAACAGGCTCGGGGATGGCCGCCATTACAACCACCCTGCTGCAGTTGTTGAACAGTGGCGATCACATTATTACAAGTGTTACAACCTACGGAGGTACCTTTGCTTTTTTAAATAACTACCTGAAAAAGTTTAACATAGAAGTAACCTTTGTAAATATTGAAGATCATGAAAGTATTCGCAAAGCCATTCGTCCCAACACCAAAGTGCTTTATACCGAAAGCATGACAAACCCCATGCTTCAAATTTCCGACATACCGGAACTGGCAAAAATTATTAAAGGAACAGGTATTAAATTGGTGGTTGACAATACTTTTACGCCTATGATTATTGCTCCTGCCCGACTGGGTGCCGACATTGTTGTTTACAGCATGACTAAGTTTGTAAACGGCAAAAACGACATGGTGGCAGGGGCTATCTGTGCTTCCGAAGAGTTTATTAACGACATCAGCAGTGTTAACGACGGGACGGCCATGTTGTTAGGGCCTGTTCTTGACCCGTTGCGTTCGTCGATGATACTTAAAAATTTGGGAACACTGCATATTCGCATGCAAAAGCACAGTGAAAATGCTCTGTATCTGGCAAAAAAATTTGACAAAGCAGGGCTGAAATTTGTTTATCCCGGACTGCCGTCGCATCCCAATTTTCAGCTTTTTGAAAAACTTAGAAATCCCGATTTCGGCTATGGCGGTATGATTGCCATCGACCTTGAAACAGCCGATAAAGCAGCCCCGTTTATGGAGCTGATGCAGGAAAAAGGGGTGGGGTATCATGCCGTAAGCCTTGGCTACTTTAAAACGCTGTTTTCAAATTCGGGAAAAAGCACCTCCTCCGAAGTGCCTGAACACATTCAGCAGGAGATGGGGCTTTCGCCGGGTTTGGTACGATTTAGTGTGGGGCTCGACCATGATATTGAGCGCACCTGGCAACTTATAAAATCGTGTCTTGTGGAGTTGAATTATTTATAACGTCGTTTAAAGCTATTCAATGACTTTTAAAAAAATATACTTTTTATGGCTGGCGATATTGTTTGCGTTATCAGCATCGGCACAGGCTACTTTTATTCTCGATTCTATTCCCGAAAACACACCTGAGGGAAGTCAACTGTTTTTTGCCGGTAACATTAACGGGTGGAACCCGGGCGACAGCAGTTTTATGCTCGAAAAAAACAGTGCCGGCCTTTTTGAGCTTACCCTCGGCGGGCAACCCGAGGGCACCGAAATAGAATTTAAGTTTACCCGTGGCAGTTGGGAAACGGTTGAGAAAGGGCCAAACGGCGAAGAGATTGACAATCGTGTTTTCACCTTTGGCAACGGCGATACAACACACATGGTAATTTATAATTGGCGTACCGATGGAGGAGGGGGCACTTCAACGGCTGCCGAAAATGTTCATATTATTTCGGATGACTTTTTTATGCCTCAGCTTAACAAAAATCGTCGTGTTTGGATTTATCTTCCTCCGGATTATGAAACTTCAAACAAACATTATCCTGTTTTATACATGCACGACGGCCAAAACTTGTTTGATGTTCAAACTTCGTATGCCGGTGAGTGGGAAGTGGATGAGACGCTGAACCTGCTGGCGGAAAACAATGTTAAGGTGCCCATTGTGGTGGGTGTTGATAACGGCGGGACGGCACGAATTGATGAATACACCCCGTGGAGTAATCCGCAATACGGTGGCGGCGAGGGCGGTAAGTATGTTGCGTTTATAACAGAAACCTTAAAACCATACGTCGATCAACATTACCGAACGCTTCCCGGCAGGGATAATACAGCCATTATGGGAAGCTCGTTGGGCGGATTGATTTCGCATTATGCAGCTGTTAAATATCAGAATATTTTCAGTAAAGCAGGAATATTTTCACCTTCTTATTGGTTTTCCGACTCTGTTTACACTTTTACCGAAGAAACCGGAAAGCAGTATGAGGAGAGGTTTTATTTAATGTGTGGCGACCACGAAGCGGCAGGTATGGTAGATAATATGAACCGTATGGCTGCGTTACTGACGGAATCGGGTTTTGAAGGCAACAACGTTAAAACAGCGGTGGTTGCAGGCGGGCAACACAATGAAAAGCTATGGAGGGAGCAATTTCAAAAAGCTTACATGTGGCTTTTTAGCGGATGGATAAATGTTGTACCTGAGAAAAGAGCAGAGGTGTCGCTTAGCGTTTACCCCAACCCCGTTGATAAAAAAGTAACTTTCCCGGAAGCGGTACTTGATGGCAACAACGACAGTTTGCTCATATTTGATGTAACAGGAAAAATATTGATTGACCTACAATCATACAGTGGCCGGCCCATATCGGTATGCGGCCTTGAACCGGGAGTTTACTTTTTTCAGCTTACAACAAAAAGTAAAAAATATACAGGACAATTTATAAAAAGGTAAAATTGATTATTTTACAACACACTGGTTAAGTGTGTTAAAAAGAACCTCAAGGCGCACAGGCTTTTCAAGGAAAAAGTTTGCTCCCATGTCCATGCTGCGCTCATGTTCACCCGAAAGTACATAAGCCGACTGAACGATAACGGGAATATCGCTATTCCGGTTACGGATATAGTCGAGCACATCAAAACCACTAATTTCAGGCAGGTTCAAATCCAGAATTACCAAATCAATATCAGGATTTGAATCGAAAAGACTGATGGCCTTTTCGCCGGTGTTTGCCCAATAGAGCTTTGCATTGGTTCTGCTTAAAGCCGCTTCAAAAAAGCGGGCACTTGTTTCCACATCTTCCACTATTAAAATAGCGATACCTTCTAAATTCGGACTCTTTGATAATACCATTTTCTAATTAAATTTTTTGCAAAAATAATAACTTTACGGTTCAAGATACTTTTGAAAGATATCTTTTAACTCTTCAGCCTTAAACGGCTTTCCGATAAAGTCGTCCATACCCTGATCCATATACTTCTTAATATCTTCCGTCATAACATTGGCTGTCATAGCAACAATGGGGGTTCGCTCTTGCTGATGGTTGTCTTTTTCAAACTCCCGAATCAGTTTAGTAGCTACCAACCCGTCCATTTCAGGCATTTGAATATCCATTAATATAAGGTCGTATCTAAACTTACTAAAATAATCGACCGCTTCAATTCCATTATTGGCTATGGTTACCTTATGGCCAAACTTTTTAAGATGAGCCATGGCTACTTTTTGGTTAATAAGGTTGTCTTCGGCCAATAAAATATTACAGCTTCTTACTTCCGATTGAGAATCTTTATTGCGTTCGCTGCTGTTTTTAAGTTGAAGTTGGTTAACCTCCTCTTCCGACATTATATCAAGGCTGGCGGTAAACCAAAAGGTTGAGCCTGCTCCTTCTTTACTTTCGACACCAATTTCGCCGTCCATAAGTTCTACCAGATTTTTACTGATGGCCAGCCCCAGCCCTGTGCCGCCATATTTTCTGGTAACCGAAATATCGACCTGTGAAAATGATTTAAACAGTCGTTGCACTCCTTCTTCGGAGATGCCTATTCCGGTGTCAATAACTTTAAAAAGAAAGTTTTTCTTTTTGTTGTTAACTTCCTGGCAGGCAACCTCTAAGGTAACACTACCGGTTTCGGTAAACTTAATGGCGTTGTTAACCAGATTGATGATAACCTGTTTTAAACGCACGGGATCGGCCTTAACATACTCAGGAACTTCGTCGTCAATTTCGGTAATTAAGTTGATACCTTTTTTCTTAGCCTGAAAATTAAGAATACTAATTACATTTCGTATTTCGTCGCGAACCGAAAACGGAATGCTTTCCAATACAATTTTACCGGCTTCAATTTTTGAGAAGTCGAGAATATCGTTAATAACCGTAAGCAGATTTTCGCCCGAGGCGCTAATAATATCGATATATTCTTTTTGTTCGGCGTTAAGGGGGGTTCGTTTTAACAGCTCGGCCATACCAATAATCCCGTTCATGGGAGTTCGTATTTCGTGCGACATATTAGCCAAAAAAACGGCCTTGGCATGGGCTGCCATTTCGGCAGCATTTTTAGCTTTTACAAGTTCTTCTTTATTTTTTTTAAGGTCGATTTGCATTTTTACTCTGACCAGTAATTCTTCGCGTGAAAATGGCTTTGGAATATAATCGGAGCCGCCGGCCTGAAAAGCTTTTTGAATATTTTTTGGATCGTTGGTGTCGGCAGTTAAAAAGATAACGGGGATTTCGCGCGTAACAGGATATTTTTTAAGTTTCTTACAAACTTCCAGTCCGTTTATATCGGGCATAATAATATCCAGAATAATCAAGTCGAAATAGTTTGCTTTTGCCCTGCTGATTGCAGCTCTTCCCGATGTTGCCGACACAATTCGATATTCGGGAACCGAGTTCAGAATATCGGTAATCATGTTTAAATTTGATTCAACATCATCTACAACCAGTATTTTAAAAGTATTTTCTTTTTGATGCGGCATATCAATTATTTATTTAGCAGGTTAAAGTACTATTTTTTTTAATAATCAATCACATTTTTTGATAAAATTAATGATTTCATTCAAATTCATAACCATTCTAGCTGCATTTATTTTTATGGCGGACTGAGGCATGCCAAATACAACAGACGAATGTTCATCCTGCGCAATGGTAACGGCACCTGATTTTTTCATGTTCAACAAGCCCAAAGCACCATCGTCACCCATGCCGGTAAGCAGTATTCCAATACCCTCGGGGCCTGCGCTTTTGGCAACAGAATCAAACAATACGTTAACCGAAGGTTTATGTCTGCTTACCGGCGGGCCGTCGTGGGTTGAAATAATAAAGTTTTCGGCTGTTTTTTTTAGCACCATATGATAAAAGCCGTTGGCGACAACAGCCATGCCCCGATGTAATACCATGCCCGGTTTGGCTTCAAAAACCCTGAGAGCGGAGGAGTTATGAAGGCTTTCGGCAAACCAACGGGTAAAATTGCCCGGCATATGCTGTACAATTACTATACCCGGAACCTCAGCCGGTAAGTGGTCTAAAATATAATGTATGGCCTGAGTTCCGCCGGTTGAGGCGCCAATGGCAATTACCCTGCCGGTAGGCTGATTGTTGTTTGATTTGTTTTTTAACGGTTGGGGATGACTTGCTGCATTTTTGACCGACAGCGAATGCCTGTCGATAAATTTTCCTATTCTGTCTTTTACCGCGTAAGCATTACGAAGCGAGTTGATAAGCTCGTGGTGAAATTCGAAATTATTAATAATACTTTTTGGCTTGGGGAGGATGCTGACAGCTCCAAGCTGTAAAGCTTTAATTGCATTGGCAGACCCTTTGGAGGCAACACTTGAAAACATAACTACAGGAACGGGATGCTGCGACATTATCTTGCGTAAAAATGTGAGTCCGTCCATTTTAGGCATCTGTATATCAAGTAAAATTACATCGGGTTTTTCTTTTCCGATAACCTTAACGGCATCGTAAGGGTTGGCAGCAGATGCATACAATTCCATGTCGGGTTGCTGATCGACAATATGCTTAACGGCTAAAACAGCCACTTCCATATCATCAACCATTAGTACTTTTATTTTTTTACCGGCTACCATATTATTTGCAATGTTTTGTGTTTATATCGGTTAGCATATTGCTTGCGGCTGAGTTTTGAAACCCGAAACTTGCTTTTCTAACCGATTTATGTTTAGTGCCATATTCTTCAATTAACCATATTAATAAATTTGTGAGACGCTGTCTCACATTTCTGCTAAAGTATCAAAATATAATTTAAATTTCATAATCTTTGTTGTTTTATTTTAATGAAGTTGTTTAAAGTTAACTTGTAAAATGTTATAAATTGTTTTTTGTTCATTTTAATATTCACATTTATAACCGGAACTAAAACAGATGTTTACCGAACAGCTCCCTGAATTGCTTTTTCGATATATTTTTGTTTTACTTCGCCTGTATAGGTGTTAAACAAAAGTTTTCGTCCCTGTTTTCCACGTGTACTTGCGGCTACAATTTTTATGCCTTCGTTGCGCATATATTCGTACGCCACATCCACATTTCTGTCGCCGATAAAAAACACCTGTTTTTTTGTTTCCAAAACAGCAGCGCCGCCAAAAACTTTAGCCACCAAATTGTCGTGCCGGCTGCCAAGGCTTTTCATCTTTTCCAGCAGCATTTTAATGGCGATGTTGCCAAATTTTGGCGATGCAAGTCCTTCGCCGTTCCAAAGAGGCAGCATAAAATGATTTACGCCTCCTATTTTTAAATAGCTGTCGTACAAAAAAACCGATACACAGGAGCCCAGCAAGGTGGTTATTACATGAGGCTCTTTGTGGGCATATAATGCAGCCGGATACAGAAAATGTTTTTTATACTCTATCATTTAATATTAAAAGCTTTCGGAATCGTCATCCATATCAAAAAACAGTTCTCCATCGTCGGTGGCAAATCCACATTCGGTACGAATGGCTTCGGGAACAGAGGCTGTAAACAGCGAGCCTTTACCCGGTTCGCTTTTAAGCTCAAGGGTGCCGTGTAAAAGGTCGAGCACGCCCTGAACTACCGCCAGTCCGATGCCGCTGCCGGTATTGATAGAGTTAATGGTATTGTCAAGTTTTTTAAATCTGTCGAACAGTTCATGCTCTTTTTCGGCATCAATTCCAACACCAAAGTCTTCCACCTCAAGGTGCAAAACAGCGTCGGTAATGCTAACATTAATAATAACCTCACCCTTGTCGGGTGATGCTTTTATGGCATTGCTTAAAAGGTTGGCAACAACAATTTCCAAAATGGACGGGTCGGAAACAAATGATGACAGCTTTTGGGATCCATCGTTGTTAACTACTATCTTTAATTGTTTTTTTTCTGTTTCGATGCCGAAGTTTCCCACCACATTGTTAACAACGGCCAGTACATCTGTTTTAACCGGATTAGCCACTGCCTCGCCGGCTTCCAGCCGGGATGCCATAAAAATATTATTTAATTGAAAGTCTAAAAAGAAGGTTTCGGAATAGATAATTTGTGCCAAACCGCGTGCTTTGTCAATTTCATCATCCTTTAGCTGTGTGATAGCTTTTGACAAGCCTAAAATTGAGGTAAACGGGTTGATGATTTCGTTGGTTATAAGCGATAAGAAATGGCTTTTATAACGTTCCGATTTTTCGAGCTTATCGTTCATCTGTTCCAAACGCTGATTCAGCTCTGCTACCTGTTGCTGTAACCTTTCCGTATGATTCCGGTGATTATTATTTTCATCCATGGTTTGCGGTTTTATTTTACTTTTAAATAAACGGTAGGCTTAATTTGTTTTAGGTTTGAAATATTATGGTTTAAAAGAGATTCGGAATGTCCGATAAACAAATATCCTCCCGGTTTAAGATGTTCAAGCATTTTTGAAACCACCTTTTTTTGGGTTTCTTTATCAAAATAGATAAGGGTATTGCGGCAAAAGATGATGTCGAAATTTTTTGCTAAAACATAATGGTCATCCATCAGGTTAAGCCACATAAACCGTGTTTTGTCGCGCAGGGTTTTAACAATGCGGACTTCCTGTTTTCCATCACCTTTACTTTTAAGCAGGTAGCGTTTTCGATACCTGTCGGGAATTTGTTCGGCACGTGAAAAGGGGTAAATGGCTTTGACGGCTTTTTTTAAAATGGAAACGGAAATATCGGTACCATAAACCTGATAATCACGCAGTCGGTTTAACCGGCACTCCTCTTCAAACACCATACAAATGGTATATACCTCTTCGCCGCTTGAGCAGCCTGCGCTCCACACTTTTGGCGACTTAATACCCCTGCCGATAAAATCGGGCATTACCGTATCTATCAAAAAGTCGAAATGGGCATTTTCACGAAAAAAATCGGTTTTGTTGGTGGATACAACATCAATCATTTCTATTACCTCTTCGCTGCTTTTTTGGCCGGCGTCGAGAACATAATTTACATAATCGGAATATTTTGGAATGCCCAGCACCTTAAGTCTTTTAATCAATCGTGATTTAAGCAGGAACTTTTTTTTATCGGGCAACTGGATTCCAAATTCACGATAGATAAACCGGCTTAGTTTATGAAAATCGCGGTCGGTAAATTCGCCAAAATCCTGCACAAAACCAATATTACTAATATGATTGTCAGTACTATCCATTGTAATCAAAACTTTTCAAAACCACTATCCAAATCATCTTCTCTACCCAGGTCGATGTAAACGCCCGAGGAGGACGATTTATCTTTTATCCGTTTTGCGGGAGCCTCTTTTTGAAACACCGGAGGAGTGCTTTGGTGAGGTGGTTGCATGTTTATATTGGTTGAAACATGGAACTCTTTATTGTCGATTTTAAAGAAAGTCATGGTTTGCAGCAGCTGTTCAGCCTGGCTGGAGAGCTCTTCGGCACTTGTTGCAATTTCTTCGGATGCGGCAGCATTTTGTTGTGTAATTTCGTTAAGATGCTGAATGGCGATATTTATTTGATTTGCACCCATTTCCTGTTCCTGACTGGCGTTGTTTATGCGGCTGATAAGGTTTGAAGTTTTGTTAATTTCGGGAGCAATATTTTGCATTAACCCACCGGCTTCTTCAATAACATTTACGCTTGATTTTGAAAGGTCTTCAATTTCGCTGGCGGCTTTTTTACTCCGGTCGGCCAACTTACCTACTTCGGAAGCAACCACTCCGAATCCTCTGCCGTGTTCACCGGCACGGGCTGCTTCAACGGCAGCATTGAGGGCTAAAATATTGGTTTGGAAAGCAATTTCGTCGATGATGGAAATTTTTTCGGCGATGTCGTTAATTTTTTCGCGGCTGTCGATGGCGGCATTAACCATTTTATCGGTTTTGTCAGCCAAATTTTCTGCAATTTTTTCGGTTTCTTTTGCATTGCTGGCATTTTCCTGAATTGCCGAAACCATCTCTTCGATAGAAGAGGATACCTCCTCGGTAGATGAGGCCTGCGCTGTAGCTCCCTGCGAAATATTTTGAGAAGCAGAACTCAGCTCACGGCTTGCCAGCGAAAGATTGTCGGCTGCCATATATACTGTTGAAACCACCTCCTTAAGCTTAAGGCGCATTTTTTCGATGTTGTTAACTACTTTTCCAAGCTCATCATCGGGCATGTCGGGTACTTCTACTTCAAGGTTTCCTTTTGCCAGTTCGTTAATTACTTTGTTGCTGATTTTTAGTTTGTTAACAACGTCGCGGATTAAAATAACCGCTAAAATAAAGATAATCAGCAATCCGCCCACAATAATTATCATTGCCTGGCTTTTTGTGTTCCCGATAATTTTTTCGGCATTAAGGCTTATTTGTTTGGCTTTGGTAAGCTGATATTCCATCAGCTGGTTAACATCCTGTACGGTTTTATTTAATGAAGAGAAAAAGAGGGCAAAATTATATTTTTTGTCTTCGGTAATACTTTTTGAAACTTTAGCCGTTTGCAAAATGTCTTCGGCATGTTTTATGGTTTCCATAAAATCGAGATTGGCTTTATCGGTAAGTTCTTTACCGGTATGGTTAGCCATAATGCTTTCGAGCGATTTCCAGGATGATTTAATATGGTCGATTTTAATCATCAAATCGTAAACCATTGATTTGTCGATGCTGTCGGAGTTTTGAATTTTCTGAATGGGGAAAGCAATTGACATAAACAATTCGTCGGAAAAATTCTTTAGTTGTTGTAAGGGTGCTACCCGGTTGCTGTACATATCGTTGGCGGCATATTCAATTTTTCGCAGGTTTGAAAGTCCGTTTTGCCCCACCAGTGCAATAACTGCCATGGTGATAACGAGCAAAATTGTCATTTTTGTTCCAATTTTCATGTTTTTCATAACGGTATATTTTTTAATGATTATCCTATTTTTTTTAATTCGGCAATGTCTTCGCTGCTGAATACTTTTTCGATATCGAGAATTAAAATAAAAGCATCTTCTTTTTTGTAAACTCCGGCGATAAAATTGCTGTTATATTTTTCGGCCAGTGAGGGGTAGTTTTGAATTGAATTGGTTTCGGCTTCAAATACTTCGTTGGCTTTATCCACCATAATACCCACGTTTGAATCCTCTCCTCTGATTGAGATATTTAAAATAATAATAACCGAGTTATTTTCCTTTTCGGGTGCATCAAAACCAAATTTATAATAGGTATCAACAACGGGAATTACGTTTCCCCGGATATTAATTATACCCTTTAAATAGTCGGGCGACTGCGGGATTTTAGTAAACTGCTGCATTTGCAGAATTTTTATTACGTTTTGAACATCCAAAGCAAACTGCTCTCCTCCCAATGTAAATGAGAGATAGGTATGAATATCTCTGCCTGTTTCCTGTGTCATTATTACTTTTCTTGAAGGTTTGAAATAATTTTATTTACATCCATCACAATTGCAATGCTGCCATCGCCTAAAATGGAGGCTCCCGAAAAAATATCCATTTTTCGCAGGTATTTTCCCAACGGTTTAATAACTGCCTGATACTTACCCACAATTTTGTTGATAAGCAAGCCTACTTCCATCTCCTCATGATATATAACAAGCATATAATGTGGTGATTGGATGTCGGAATCGTCGGTGGCAAATTTTTCGGTAAGATTGATAAAAGGAATTTGTTTTCCCTCTTTAATAATTACATTGTCGTAACATGCATCAATTTCTTCACGGCTTACCTTATATATACGTTTAATGTTATCCATTTGAACAATATATCTGACCTTGTCAATATACACCAGCAGTCCGTCGATAATCGACAGCGTGAGTGGAAGGGTTATGCGTATAGTTGTTCCTTTATCAGGTGTGCTTATTAAATCGATTTCGCCACGCAGTTCTTCAATATTTTTCTTTACGACATCCATACCCACCCCGCGGCCCGAAATACTGGTTACTTCATCGTTGGTAGTAAATCCGGGATGGAAAATAAGATGACTCAGTTCGCGGTTGGAGAGCTCGGTATTTTTTCGGATGATACCTTTAAGAATAGCTTTTTGCCGTATCTTGTCCAGGTCGAGGCCTGCTCCGTCGTCAGAAATATTGATAACAATGCTTACTCCGGAATAATAGGCTTCAAATAGTATTTCGCCTTTTACCGGCTTGCCTTTTTTTATTCGTACCTCTTTCGGCTCGATGCCATGGTCGAAGCTGTTACGAATAATATGCATGATGGGGTCGGTAAGTTTTTCGATAATGGACTTGTCGAGTTCGGTATCGGTTCCGCGTGTAACAAATTCAATTTCCTTATCGTACTCGTTTGATAAATCGCGAATAAGTTTACGGAAAGGATGCAGCAGGTTGTTTACAGGTATGAGCCTCATATCCAATACGTTTTCGCGTAATTGCCTTGAGAGTTTTTGATAAGCCTCGGTAATTGCCTCCAGCTCGGGATTGGGCTCAATTTCGTTATAGTGCTCAAGCCTTGCTTGTGTGGTAATGACTTCGCTAACCAGATCCATCAACTTGTCGAGTTTAAACGATGACACCCTGATAGTTGTTAATGCCGGCGATTCTATTTTCCGTTCAACGGTTTTGCGTTTTTGTATTGTTTCGGCTATTTCTTCCTGCTTAACATCCTCTGAAGTTGTTTGTTGTGAATCTGCTTCATCAACATTTGCCTTTGCTAAAACTTTTTCCAACTCCTTTTCGCTAAAATAGTTGTTTTCAGCAAAATCTCTGAGCAGGGTGTTTATCTCTGAAAGTTGAAAGATATCGAAATCGGCTATTTTTTCGATGGTTATGTTGCTGTCATCTTCTACAAAAAGAAACACATCTTTTATTTCGTCGTGACTAAATTTTGTAACCAAAAGCATGTTCCACAATACGTATGATTCGTCGGGATTAAGCTGCGAAATATCCGGTATTTTTTCAGGGTTTAAAAAAACTTTCAAATGTCCCAATTCGCTTAATTCGTCAATCATGTATAGAGGATTGCTCCCGTCTTTCATAACATCGCGACTGGGTTCAAAAAGAATTCTCCATGTAGGAACGTTTTTTGCTTTTGATACTGCTTGAGTTTCACTGCTTTTGGGTGTTTCGGTATGATTAGTTATTTTGTTTTCATCGTTGTTTTTTATTTTTCCGCTTGCTATGTCCTTAAAATATTCAAGCATTTTATCTTTGGCCGCAATGGCTTCTTCAGAAATTTCATTAGGGTCTTTTAACAGACTTTTAAAAACGTCGATGCTATCGAACGTTGCATCGATTAAGGTTCGGTTTACCGCTATTTTTTTTTCACGAACCAAATCGTAAATGCTTTCCAACTGGTGAGCAAACGAGCTCATAACCTCAAAACCAAACATAGCACCCGATCCTTTTAAGGAATGCATTACCCTGAAAACATGGTTTACATACTCCATATTATCACGCTCCTTATCAAGGTTTAGCAGCCCGGTTTCAAGGCTTACCAACAGTTCCGATGCTTCTTCGAGAAACTTTTGTTTGAGTTCTTCCATTTATCTAAGTACTCGTTTAACAACCTTTTTCAGTTTTTCGTTATCGAAAGGTTTTGTGAGCCAGCCGGTAGCTCCTTCCTTTTTAGCCTTCATTTTAAGGTCGGCGCTTGTTTCGGTAGTTAAAAATAAAATAGGGGTGTATTTATAGGGTTCCATTTTTCTGATTTCATGAATCAGTTCCATCCCGTTCATGTTTGGCATGTGGAGGTCGGTAATTATTAAATCGAAATGAGAGCCGTCGAGGTATTTTAAGGCATCCAATCCGTCGTTACCCAAAGTAACATTATAATGTTCGTCTTCAAGTGCCAGTTTTAGCAGTGCCCTGATACTTGACGAATCATCAACAACCAATATTTTTTTTTCAGCCATAGGTTACTTATTTGATATCATGTTAAAATCGGCTATAAAACCAGACTCTTCTACCAGTTTAAAGTACTCGGGTTCTACATCCCATTGAAAGGAGAAAGATTTATTATTATTTTTGAGTTTAAGTAAAAAGGCATGCAAAAACTGAAGAAAACTTAAGTCGATGTTGTCAACATCCTGAATAATTATTAGCACATTATCTTTGGTAATCGTGCTGCCCGTTACTTCGTTGTAAATGGATTCGATTTTACTAACATCAAGAAAACCCGAAAAGGTAATCTTTAATAAATTATTTTCTCTGTCTATAGAAATTTGGACCATAGAACTTTTTTTAAATCTGGCAATCTTGTGTAAAAATAGGAATTTTAGGCATAATATGCCAATTTTTTTGTTATTAATTTTATTTTGTGAATTCCATATCAGATAACTAACTATAGATATGGTAGTAGTCAACAGAACAGGGAAGGAAAAAATAAGCAATTTAGCA
>CAYVWX010000044.1:0-16430 GCA_964455635.1 uncultured Lentimicrobiaceae bacterium
TATTTTTTATGTCGTTTGAATCGTTAAAACGCATGGTTCGGTAATGATAATTTTTTTTATTATGCTGAAAAGTAGCAACCAGCGTTACCGGCGTTTCTTTTAGAGGGTGTACCGGATAAATCCAAAGCGATATTTTTAACCAAGCATAACTATGAGGTGTCAGCTTTTCAAACGGCATCTTAA
Organism: uncultured Lentimicrobiaceae bacterium; assembly: GCA_964455635.1. Taxonomy (GTDB): domain Bacteria; phylum Bacteroidota; class Bacteroidia; order Bacteroidales; family F082; genus B16-G9. The sequence goes on from CAYVWX010000044.1 coordinate 184, forward strand.
AAGAGGAAGCATATTTCAGGGTACTGTCCATCCTTAATGAATGGCTGCCGGAATGTGCATACAAATTTGAAATATGAGGATTGCCACCCTCGTAAACTCCATCATAATCAAAACTCTTAATTACCCGTTTTGTATATTGAGATTCATCCTTAATAAAAGGTTTGTTGTCTTTATAAAGCCGCTGAACCAGCAGATATTTATCATCGGAAAGATGATGGGTTGTTTTACCAAACGATTTAAGATAGTATTTAAAGGTCATCCTGTCGCTACTGATAATATGGTGATGCATTTGCCAGGTTTGAAAGAGATTTAACGCAACAAAAAACAGAATAAACAACCCGACAACGCCTCTCCAAACCGGTTTTTGCCTGCCAACCCACTGTAAAAAATATCCCAACGTTACAGCCATTACCGGATACGATTGAATAAACGCCCTGTGTCCCATACTTTGAGCATACCACCAGCAGGACCAGCTTGATATGATATACAAATTGATCAGCGAAAAAACAGCCAACGATAAAAACAGTTTCCGGTTTTCTTTGTAAAGAAACCAAAATCCGGCCACGGCAAAAAGCATTAAAGGGGTATAAACAAACCACCCTTTTCTAAAACTAAACAATACCTTTAAAATATAGGGACTTAAAAATTCAAACCCTTCGCCCGGATTAACATAGCTGTAAAAAATGTAGTTTCCACTGTATATTTTCCAATAAATAATTTGTAATGAAGCTGTTACAGCCATTATCAGCACAAACAACAGGATTTGTTTCCAATAGACGGAGAAGAGCAAATAAAATTTCTTTTTCACATCGTTAAACGAAACAACATTCCACAACAGCGGAATAACAACAGCTATCAGTTCGGTAGGACGTGCCAATGTTGCCAAACCCAAAAGCAGCGCCAGGGCAACCATATTTTTTGTTTGATGCGATTGATGCCAGCGAATGGTATTCCACAACAAAAGCACATAAAAAGTAAACAGGTAAGTGTGTGGCGTTTCGGTTAAAAACATGGAAAACGCATAGTAGTTGGTTCCAAAAAATATCAACAGCAAAACCAGGGCTGACAACCTGTCGCTAAAAAAATGAAGCAGTACTTTTCGCAGATACCAAAATCCGATAAAAACCACAATAATACCATTAATTACCAATGCCATTTGATAGGGAAGTGAAAAACCATCGGCAGGATAGCCCAGAGGAGCAGCCAGCAAATTAGCCACAAAAAAACCTGGAGCATACAAAACGGCCATACCCATTGAATATTTCATAATCAGGTTACCACCCTTAATATGCACAGCTTGATAAAAGGTACTTGAAGGATCGTACAACGCAAAAATATGATCGAGCACCTCCTTATGCCGAAGGCCTAAATCGTGGTATATAAAAGTAAAAGGAAGGTATAGGTAATACCCGAAAACATCCCATGAAATCACATTCTCGGGAGGCCTGGTAATGTGGCCTGTAATCACAGCTGTCCATACAATAAAAACCGCCATCAGCGAAAGCCGGTTTTTACTCATCACAAAGCCATTACTTCTGTTTAAAAATCTCCCTGTCAAACAAATTATATTTCAAGATGCAATAAATAGCCCTAAAGCCATCTTTAGCACTTATTTTTTTTCCTTCATCGTAAGTGCGTCCATAATATGATATCCCAACTTCATAAATCCGAACTTTGGGTACACGCGAAATTTTAGCAGTTACCTCCGGCTCAAACCCAAAACGCTGCTCTTTGAGCAGAATGCTTTTCAGCATTTCAGCATCAAACAGTTTGTAGCAGGTTTCCATATCGGTAAGATTCAGATTGGTAAACATATTGGAAAGGGTTGTCAGCAGTCTGTTTCCCACCGAATGCCAATAGAAAAGAATCCTGTGAGGCTCGCCACCCATAAAACGCGACCCGAAAACCACATCGGCAAAACCATCGGCCACCGGCTGTAAAAGCACATTGTATTCTTGAGGATTATACTCTGTATCAGCATCCTGAATAACAATATAATCGCCTGTTGCCTCCGCTATCCCACGATGAATGGCCGCTCCTTTGCCTCTGTTCTCAGGTTGATTAAAAAACCGAATGTCGGCATCTTTATTTTTGGAAATAAATTGCAATACCTCTTTTTCGGTATCATCGGCAGAAAAATCGTTTACCACAATTATTTCCATGCCAAAACCGTTATTCAGCTTCACCGAAATTACTTTTTCAAGAATGGTTTGAATGGTTTTTTCCTCGTTGTAAGCCGGTATAATTACAGAAAGTTTTTTCGCCATCGGTGCTTTGATTAAGAGGGCAAAGATAGTTAAAGTTTGACATATTTAATCTTTGAAAATTATCAAAAGAGTGGCATCTTTGCAAAAAACCATATCATGACCAAAAAAGAGCGTTTTGAAAAGGTAATAGCCTATTTTAAAGCAAATATGCCCATTGCCGAAACCGAGCTGGAATACAACAACCCTTACGAATTAATGGTGGCCGTTATCTTGTCGGCACAATGCACCGACAAAAGAGTAAATGTTATCACAAAACCGTTTTTCAGGCAGTATCCCGACCCCGAATCGCTGGCAAGGAGTTCGGTACCCGATATTTTTGAATTTATTAAAAGTTGCTCCTATCCCAACAACAAGGCCAAACACTTGCTGGGCATGGCAAAAATACTCCTGTCCGAGTTTAACGGACAAATTCCTTCCGACATCAACGAGTTGCAAAAACTTCCGGGTGTGGGCAGAAAAACAGCCAATGTTATTGCTTCGGTAATTTTTAACAAACCGGCCATGGCTGTGGATACACACGTTTTCAGGGTAGCTGCCCGCATCGGCCTTTCGCACAATGCCAAAACCCCGCTGGAAACCGAAAAGCAGCTGGTAAGTTATTTTCCGGAAGAACTCATTCCGCTGGCACATCATTGGCTTATTCTTCACGGACGTTATGTTTGTCTGGCACGATCGCCAAAATGCAAACAGTGCGGCTTAAAAGAATTTTGCAAATATTATAAAGCTCAAAATAAAAAATGACAGCCTGCGTGGATGAATAAAAATATTATCAATCCGGTTAGAATATATTTTTCTTTTCGTATTCAATATTTTAAGACCTTTGCAACACTTTTTGACAAATACGGTTTATGGCAAATTCAAATTTTATCGATTACATAAAAATCTATTGCAAATCGGGTGACGGCGGCTCGGGTTCTGTTCATTTCAGACGCGAAAAATACCTTCCCAAAGGAGGTCCCGACGGCGGCGACGGCGGCAAAGGAGGCGACATTATTATGAAAGGCAATGCCAACTTATGGACACTGTTGCATTTGAGATACACACGCCACCTGCGTGCCGAAAACGGCGAATCGGGCGGAGGCCAACGCAGCTCAGGCTCCGATGGTAAAAATATTATTATTGAAGTACCCCTTGGAACCATTGCCAAAGATGCGGAAACAGGAAAATTTTTAAACGAAATAACCCGACACGGACAAGAAATAGTTTTACTTAAGGGAGGCCGTGGGGGTCTTGGCAACGACCATTTTAAAACAGCTACCAACCAAACACCCAAATATGCCCAATCGGGCGAAGAGGGAGTGGAAGCCCAAATTATTCTGGAACTTAAAATATTGGCTGATGTAGGCTTGGTAGGCTTTCCCAATGCCGGCAAATCTACGCTGTTATCGGTGGTTTCGGCTGCAAAGCCCGAAATTGCCAACTACCCTTTTACCACGCTAAGACCAAATCTGGGCATTGTTTCGTACCGCGACAACCAATCGTTTGTGATGGCCGATATTCCCGGAATTATAGAAGGAGCATCAGAAGGCAAAGGGCTTGGATTGAGGTTTTTACGACATATTGAACGGAACTCCATTTTGCTTTTTATGGTACCCATCGACAGCGATGACATTGCAGATGAATATAATATTTTGTTAAAAGAACTGGGAAAATACAATCCCGAATTACTGGATAAAAATCGTATCTTAGCCGTTACCAAGTCAGATATGCTGGACGACGAGCTAATTGAAGAGGTAAAAAAACAAACACCCGCCGATTTACCTGTTCTTTTTATCTCATCCATAACCGGAAAGGGCATTCAACCTTTAAAAGATACTATTTGGAAAGCATTGAATGAATAAGTAACAAGAAAATAGAGTTGTTAAAATGTACGCATGTACCTATTAAAAATAAAAGTTAATTATTATGAATGAAGTAATATTGGATTTAGAACCCAAAAGTGTTTGGTATTATTTTAAAGAGATTCTGGAAATACCACGACCATCGAAAAAAGAAGAAAAAATTAAAGCTTACCTGATTGACTTTGGAAAAAAGCACAAGCTGGAAACGCTTACCGATGAGGTGGGCAATGTATTGATACGAAAACCGGCCAGCCCGGGAATGGAAAACCGTAAGTCGGTAGTGCTGCAAAGCCATATGGATATGGTGTGTGAAAAAAACAGCGATACCAACCACGATTTTGACAACGACCCCATTGAGGTTTATATTGAAAATGGTTGGGTAACAGCCAAAGGCACCACCCTTGGCGGCGACGATGGTATTGGCGTGGCAGCAGCTCTGGCTGTACTGGCTTCCGACAATATTGAACATGGGCCTGTTGAAGCACTGTTTACCGTTGACGAAGAAACAGGACTTACAGGTGCATTTGGCCTTAAACCCGGTTTTTTAAAAAGCAAAATATTATTAAACCTCGACTCAGAAGACGAAGGCCAGCTGTTTATCGGCTGTGCCGGCGGACAAGATACGCAGGCCTGGCTTCCTTACGATAAAGTTGAAACACCTGACGACTATGTTGCTTTTACCCTTAAAGTTTTTGGATTAAAGGGTGGCCACTCAGGCGACGACATTAACAAAAACCGCGGAAATGCCAACAAAATACTAAACCGTTTTCTTTGGGAAAACAGCAAAAACCTCTCACTCAAACTGCACAATTTTGACGGCGGCAATCTGCGAAATGCCATTGCCCGCGAAGCATTTGCAACCGTTATGGTGCCTGCAGACAAAACCGAAGAACTGAAAAAAGCTGTTGAAACCTATTGCAATACCATGAAATTTGAATTTCATGTAACCGAACCCGATTTAAACATCACCGTTGAAAGCTGCGAAACACCCCAATACGTTGTTGATGACGAATCAGCTTCCATTTTATACAATGCACTTTATGCCTGCCCTCACGGTGTAATAGCCATGTCGGCCGACATAAAAGATTTTGTGGAAACCTCTACCAACCTCGCATCCGTAAAGTTTCAGGAGGATGAAATTTTGATAACTACCAGTCAGCGCAGCTCCGTTGAATCCAGAAAACAATCGGTTACCAACATGGTTGTAAGCGTGTTTAACCTTGCCGGCGGACGGACAGAAACCAGTGAAGGGTATCCGGGATGGACTCCAAATCCCAATTCGGAAATTGTTGACCTTACAGCCGGGTTGTACAAAAAACTTTTTAACCGGCAACCCGAAGTACTGGCCATTCATGCAGGATTGGAATGTGGCCTTATCGGTGATAAATATCCCGGAATCGACATGATTTCTTACGGCCCCACCATCAAAGGAGCCCACTCGCCCGACGAAAGTCTGGAGATTGAATCGGTACAAAAATTTTGGGATCTCACCCTTGAAATATTAAAGAATATTCCTAAAGAGTAAATTAATTACAAATCAGACATTTAATCTGGCCACGATTATAAATCGTGGCCATTTTTATTTCCATCAATATGTCCGGCAAATCATAAAGTTGTTAACTTTGGGTCAGCAAAAACTGCAGCCATGACCTTTGCATCAAAAATTTTAAAGTTTTACACCTCGCTGGAAATAAAAAACCCGCTTCCGGCCGGCATTGAAATTTTAAATCCATACAAAAATGCGGAAGTAATGAAGATTTGCTCTACGTTCTACAACAAGTATTACAACGACGACAAAGGGCGAGTATTGATTTTAGGAATCAACCCGGGAAGGTTTGGTGCCGGCGTAACCGGAATACCATTTACCGACCCTGTAAAATTGGAAAAAAACTGCGGCATTAAAAACAATTTTGAAAAACGAGGAGAGCTGTCCTCCGATTTTGTTTACAGACTGATTGACAAAATGGGTGGGCCGGAACATTTTTACCGTCATTTTTACATTGGTGCCGTAAGCCCGTTGGGCTTTATCAAAGATGGTAAAAATTACAACTACTACGATTCGCGTGAGCTGACCCACACGCTAAAATCATTTATCCTAAAAAGTCTGGTGGATCAAATAAGCCTGGGCATTGTTTTTAAACGGTGCTACGTACTGGGGCAGGGCAAAAACTACGAGTATTTAAAAATGGTAAATCTGGAGCTAAAACTTTTCGACGAAATTATCCCCCTTCCCCACCCCCGTTGGGTGATGCAGTACAAACGAAAACAACTCAACCGGTTTTTGGATAAAACAGTTACCACTTTAATAACCTGACCGGGACAAACCGGAAAGGCCAACATCCAAACCAACCTTAAATTTTGGATTAGTTGTCGGATGACGGATGTTGGAACAACAATTAAAAAAATTGGGTTATCCTCTGCCGTACAAGGAGCACTTTACTAAATTTGTATAATCCGGTAGCATACAAAAAGGGAGCTGCCTTTCCATTAGCAACAACGACATTTTTTACTACTTTTATCGCTTCAACAACAACAGCGCAATGTATCCGAAAATCAGCGATTTAATAAACGATTGGTTTGGAACCAACCTGAACCTGCCCATACAAAGCTATGGTTTTTTTTTAGCACTGGCTTTTTTGTTTTCGGGATGGACACTTTACAAAGAGCTTGAAAGAAAAGAAAAGGAAGGCATCCTTAAGGCCGGAAAAAAGAAAATACAAATCGGCAAACCGGCTACCATCAGTGAATTGACCACCACTTTTTTGGTTTCACTGTTTGTTTTTTTTAAACTGGCGGGCATCTTTACCGATTATTCATTGTTTGCCGGCAACCCTCAGAAATTTATCTTTTCGGGTGAAGGCAACTGGCTGATCGGATTCCTGGCAGCGGCAATACTGACCGGCTGGTCGTATTACGATAAAAAACGTAAAGAAATAAGGCCTCCACAATGGAAAGAAATGATTATTCATCCCAAAGATTTACTGTGGCAAATAATATTTATTGCAGTAATATTTGGCATTATTGGAGCCAAAATATTTGACCAGCTGGAGAATTTTGACAGTTTTTTAAAGGACCCTGTCGGCACCACCCTTTCGTTTAGCGGCCTCACCTTTTATGGCGGTTTGATAGTAGCAGCCATTGCACTCATTTACTTTGGCCATAAAAACGGCATTTCCTGGAAAGTACTGGGCGACATTACTGCGCCCGGCCTTATATTAGCCTACGGCATCGGCCGTATCGGGTGTCAGGTTGCGGGCGATGGCGACTGGGGCATTGTAAACCATTTGCAAAAACCAAATTGGTTGTCGTTTTTGCCCGACTGGGCGTGGGCCTACAACTACCCGCACAATATTATCAACCACGGAATAAAAATTCCGGGATGTACAGGCCCGCATTGCTACCAACTTGCCGAAGCCGTTTTTCCTACACCGGTGTACGAAACAACCATGGCCATTGTTATATTTGCCATCTTGTGGTACTTGCGTAAACGCATTAAAATAGCCGGAATGCTTTTTGCTATCTATCTGATGTTTAACGGACTGGAACGCTTTTTAATAGAACTAATCCGTGTAAACAACGTCTATCATATCGCCGGCATAGCAGTTACCCAGGCTGAAATTATCTCTCCTATTTTATTCTTATCAGGATTGGTAATGATAATAATGCTTAACAAACAAGCAAAAAAAAATCAACCTTTAAAACCACAATCATGAAATTAGATATCTTAACAAAACAGGTGGTAAATCTGACCAGAGGTGTTGGAAAATTTATCGCCCGGGAAGCCATGAAATTTTCGGAAAAAGATATTGAAGTAAAGGGCGAGCACAATTTTGTTTCGTATGTTGACAAAACAGCTGAAAAGATGCTGGTGCAGGAGCTGAGCAAAATGTTGCCGTCAGCAGGATTTATTGCCGAGGAAAATCAGGAGCTGAAACGATCGGACAAGTTTAACTGGATTGTTGACCCGTTGGACGGTACCACCAATTTTATTCACAACGTGCCCCTCTTTTCCATATCCATAGCCCTGGCCGATAAAAATGAGATAATTTTAGGAGTAGTTTATGAAATTAATCTGCAGGAAGCCTTTTATGCCTGGAAAAGCAGTCCTGCTTTTTTAAACGGAAAAGAGATTGCTGTTTCGGGAAGCCCCGATTTAGACAGTTCGCTGATAGCCACCGGATTTCCTTATTACGATTACTCATTACTCGACCCATACCTCGATCTTTTCAAAGATCTTATGAAATCGAGTCATGGCGTACGTCGATTGGGCTCCGCTGCCGTTGATTTGGCCTATGTGGCTGCCGGCCGGTACGATTTGTTTTACGAGTACGGTTTAAACCCGTGGGATGTTGCGGCCGGCGCGCTTATCGTGAAACAAGCGGGAGGGCAGGTTACAGGTTTTAAAGGAAAAGATAATTATTTGTTTGGCAAAGAAATTGTTTCATCAAACGGAAAGGTACACAACGAGTTTTTAAAAAAACTAAATAATTATTTTTAACAAACCCGTTTTGTTAATTTATTGTTTAGTACTATTGTAAAAGGATTTACAAAAAAGATATGGCAAAAAACAAAGTGACCAAAATAAACAAGGACAACCCGTTACGAAGTCTGTCGAAAGCCATTAGCTGGCGAATACTGGCCTCGGGAGCAACGTTTTTAATCAGCTACATCATTTTTAAACAATATACCAACAAAACAGACAACGAAGTATTACAAACAGCATCTATTATTACCAGTGTTGACGTTGTTGCCAAGTTAATACTGTACTACCTTCACGAAAGATTGTGGACTAACATAACATGGGGTAAATACTGGGAACGACGTGCCAGAAGAAGACACATAAAAAAAATGAGAAAGACAACAAATCAAGATCAATGAAACGGCTTACAAAATATTTTCCGTTGTTTATTCTTCTGCTAACAACATTACCGCTAATGGCGCAGGATACTGCCGCCAGCAAATTAATCTATGAGTTAAACATCCGTGAAGAAATTGCACCACCGGTATGGCATCATACCCAAAAAGCTTTTCAGGAAGCAAAAACCCTTCATGCCGACATCATTATTATTCACATGAACACTTATGGCGGCATGTTGGATGCTGCCGATTCTGTTCGCACTAAAATATTGGATTCAAAAATTCCGGTTTATGTATTTATCGATAAAAATGCCGCCTCGGCAGGGGCTTTAATTTCAATAGCCTGCGACAGTATTTACATGGCACCCGGCTCAAGCATGGGTGCTGCCACAGTTGTTGACCAAAAGGGCGAAGTGCTGCCTGACAAATACCAGTCGTACATGCGTTCCATCATGCGCGCTACTGCTGAAGTTAACGGCCGCAATCCCGACATTGCACAAGCAATGGTTGACCCGTCTATTTATATTAAAGGTGTTAGCGACACCGGAAAGGTATTAACTTTTACACCTTCCGAAGCCATAAAAAACGGTTTCTGCGAAGCGGAAGTCAATTCGGTTAGCGAGCTGTTGCAACATGCAGGAATAAAGCACTATAACATTAAAAAACAACAGCTTACAGCCACCGATAAAATTACCGGATTTTTAATTAACCCCGTAATTAGCGGTATTTTGATTATGATTATTATCGGCGGGATTTATTTTGAACTTCAAACGCCGGGAATAGGGTTTCCGTTGGCAGCAGCCGTAACAGCAGCCCTGCTCTATTTTGCACCGCTTTATCTGGAAGGCATGGCCAGTCACTGGGAAATTTTACTGTTTATCGTCGGACTGATATTGCTTGCTTTGGAAATTTTTGCCATCCCCGGTTTTGGCGTTACCGGATTTGCCGGAATTTTGTTAATTACCACCGGCCTTACCTTAAGTTTGGTTAAACACATTGGCCCGGGAACTTTTGATTACGACCTTAGCGGGCTCATTAAAGCACTCTTTTTGGTTGTTATTTCAATGAGTATCGGCATCCTTATTTCTATCTTTTTGGCTAAGCGGTTGTTAGAGTCCCCTTCTTTCCGCTTTGCCCTCAACAACCGCCAGCTTGCCTCCGAAGGTTATACCATAGCAGCAAAAGAGTACCGGTCGATGATTGGTAAAACAGGCGTAGCTCAAACCCAACTTCGCCCTGCCGGAAAAGTAATTATTGAAGGCGAGCAATATGATGCTGTTTCACAGATTTCGTATATAAATAAAGGGGAGCAGGTAAAAGTTATCTCCTATAACAACGGACAACTGACCGTTAGAAAAGTGCGCTAAAGTAGCGGATTTTCACGAAAAGCCCTCCTAAAAAATTGATGAAACAACGTTAAGAATTACCCTTCCTTTCCAATCAGCTTTTCAACAATAATCCCCTGGGGTATCGAAAACAGTACCATAACAAACATAAGGGTTAAGGAAAATTTTAATCCGAAATAAAGTATCAGCAAAGGCAACCACTGGAGTTTTATACCGCGATTGTATAAAAAAGCAACCAAAAATCTATTCTGTATTCCTTTCTCCCGGAGGTTTTTCATCAACGGATACCACATATAAACAGGGCCTATCGAAATAACGCCCGCCACAATGATAAAAAGCCATCTTTTAAAGCCGGCCTCTTTACCCATGTGCTTTTTAATAAAAGCGTTATCGGCAAAATAGTTTACCAAAATCATTAATAAAAACACCAGCAATAATATGGGCAGCATTTGAACAATCATGTTAATAAAAAAATGGAAGACAGCCCTAAATTTCTCTTCCGAAAAAAAATAAACTGCCACAAACCCGATGAAAACAACGAGCAAAAAATACCACTTACCGTTTTTTGATTTTTTGGCCATGACTATAGCAAATTAAGAATTAAAACCGTGGCGGCAGCTACCGGAATCGACATAAAAAAGGCACTTAAATTACGGTAAATACCAAACCGCTTTCCCAGTATTAATGTTTCGGCAGGCAGCTGAACAAGCCCTACCGTAGTCCAGGTGGCAATAAACGCGGTAACAGCCACGAGGCTTACTCCGTTTTTTAAAAACCCATTGCCAAGTATATAGGCCGTAACAGGGTTTCCGCTTAAAACACTGCCTAAAACACTGCCGGTAAACATATCACCCAACAAGTTTCCCGAAAACAACGTTTTATAAAACTCCTTTGGAACCAATATGGTAAAAATGCTTACCAACATAACCACTCCCAAAAGTATAGGCAACATATTTAGCATGCCTTTGGCCGACATACCAACTGCCTGTTTAATCTTATCTTTGTCAAAAGTACTCATACCCTTCTGTATTTCATACAACTATGCAGTAGTTAACTTGCGTTGCTACAATCGCATTTTACCAATTGAAAATTTATATTAAAAAAAGTAAAGGTATATATTTACTTTATACAATCCGGAGTTATTGTTTGTCAAAATTACAAGCTAATAAACGGCTTGACACAAAAAATATTTGGGCCACTCCAAAAAGCCCAAAAGTAAATATATAGTCACCCGATGAGTTCTTATTTAACTGATTGTCAGCTGTATTATTTGTAAATATTTTGATAAAATATTCATCGGATGACTCTTCGGAGCGGATTCAAATATTTAGTACATTTAAGCCTTTAAATTAAAAGGTAATTGTATTATGAAATCAACAAAAAGTATCATTTTTATTTTAGCCCTGATGTTAGGGATGGTAACCTTTACGAGTACAACCTGCAACAAAACGGACAACCCTTCCGAACCCGATTGCGCGGGATATGCACAGGCAACGGCAACCGGCAACCTGAGCCAAAGCTTTTGCTTTGATGCAAACCCTCAATACACCTACGACGAGGGAAACCAAAGATTAAATTTCAGTGCTGTTACAACTGTTGACGGCATCGTATATTCCTGCGATTTGTCCGTCTATCCTTATACCGGCACTCAAAGTTACAGCTGTGGCGCTGATGCCCCCGGATACGTTGAGTTGGTTATTCATGGCGACGAAAATGAATATTACAAATCACAGTCGGGGACTTTAGAAATTACGCAGGCCGACGCCACCCACCTTACCGCAACATTTAACGTGGTAACAAAAGGTTACAACAATGGCAAAACGGTAAACCTAACCGGAAGTGTTTCGCGCGTTAACTAAAAATTATCCTGTTATTTTAACCTTTGTACCTGCCCTGCAACTTTTAAAAAAATTTAGTACTGCCCACAACTAACTTACCTATCTTTGCAAGCTCAAAACCGATAGTTAAAAATGGGGCAGTTAACCGCTAAAATCTCCAAAAGAAATTTTTACTCGCTGCTTTGGCATGCCGGCTTTTTAGCGCTGTCGAGGCCTTTTATGGATGTAGATACCGTTATTCCCGCCATGTTGGTAGATGCGGGCGGAAGCGCCATGCAAATTGGTATTCTTACGGCCATTATGATGGGAGGCTCCAGCTTCACACAACTGATATTTGCGCCGTTTATCAGCAATTTCGCTTACAAAAAAAAGTTTTTGCTAACAGGTATTAACGCCCGGATCTTGGCTCTTTTAGGCATGGGCATTATGCTGTTCTATTCGGCATCATTAAATTCAACCACGGTAATAAGTTTAATATTTGTGCTTATCACCATTTTTTCGTTAAGCGGTGCTTTTGCCAACATCAGCTACACCGATATTTTTGGAAAATCGGTATTGCCCGATTCGCGCAAGCCTTTTTTCTCGCTAAAGCAGGTTATCAACGGTACCCTGTTGTTTACTTCGGCCCTGCTGGCAAAAAAAGCTCTGGGTGCCACCCAATATCCATTTAACTACGGATATATGTTTTTCGTAGCTTTCGCAGCACTGTTTATGGCTTCGCTGGGCTTTTGGAATTTAAAAGAGGTAGTTCCCTCAAAGCTAAAAGTAAGCAGTCCGGCTCATTTTATAAAACTCATAAAAGCAGAGCTGAAAGCCAATCCCCGGTTAAAATATTTTTTAGGATTTATCAACACCATGGGTATCAGCATCTCACTGCTTCCCTTTATCATTTTATTCGGTAAAGAGGTATTTCACACCGAAAGTTCCGCCACCGGTTGGTTTTTACTTTTTAAAATTATCGGCAGCGTAACCACCGGTTTTATCCTTTTTCTGCTGGCCGGAAAATACAAATACCGCAATTTGCTTTATGGCGGAGCACTGTTTTCGGTACTGATGCCGCTGTTGCTTTTTATTCCCGTTCACATGCCTGCGCTGGTAACTATTTTTGTGGTTGGAGGCGTGGTTTTTACCGCCTACAGCATCTCGATGAACGGAGTACTGCTCGAAATATCGGGAACCTCCAACCGGGCTCTTTACACCGGAATTGCAGGTGCCGGCAACATTTTACCGGCAATTTTCCCTCTGCTGGGAGGCTGGATAATAAAACAATACGGATTTACCCCCTTTTTTATTTTATACAGCCTCACCATTCTCACTTCGCTCTATTTCATTTACAAACTCAACTGTAAAAAGTAAACTGTCAACCACACGACAGGCAGCCCTGTTTAGGGCATATTTTTCAATTACGCGCTCCACAAACCTGTTTCTCACTGCAACAAGCAAGGTGCCTTTTCCAAACTGCAAAAGTCGCTTAATCGCGCTGTCCCATACAAAACCGTCCAGCTCAAATTTTCCGGCCTCATCCAAAACAAACACCGGATGTGGGGCCCGCAACCCTTCTTTCAACCATTTTTCACCGGTTTTAATTACCTGCTCATCAAACCAAAAATCAGCCAGCTTTAAACTCGCCGCATCCCACTTTTCACGCCGGCACAGCAACAACGAGTCATCCGAGTTAACCCTGTCAATCCGGTATCCTTCTTGCCCCTGCAACGTTGTTACCCTGACGGCATAAAACCCGAAAAGCGCTCTGTTACGGCGCCGCAGCTCGCGAACACACTGTCTTAAAAAACTCGTTTTCCCCTCACCACGCTCACCCGAAACAATAACAACCTGCATTTGCATATCTATTTTTACGACAAAAATATCTAAAATAATCTTCCCGTTCGGTAAAATATTTTGGGCGTGCCCCTTCGGGTCAGGCTTTCCGCTATACTCCTCGCCCCACCCGCAATGCCCTGCTTGCTGCGGGGTGCCGCTACAATCCTTCACGCGGGGTTACCGCGTCAATTATTTACTCCTGTTTATCCAATTTAATGCAAACTACTTTGTAAAAACAACCAACAGCCGTTTCGGAGCAATGTATTACTTTTGTACCATCCATCACGGCAAATCGACACACAGCAGCATGATTATACAGAACCCCGGAGGGGTGACATATTTTAGCCCCGGGTTTCAACCCGGGGTAAAGAAAAACCCAAGACCTGTTTTGGCGGGATTTTTGCCGCATGGCAAGCAAAAATCATGACAAAACAAAACGCAACATATCAAGCAATTACAGAATTTTAAACACATGAAAATACGAAACAACCTTTTGCGCGAGATAAAACAATATTACCATTCACAACTGTCTAAAATTTATGGCCGGCACGAAGCCTCCGCCCTGTTAAACCTGTTAATTCATCATTTTTTTAACCTCTCGCGCACCGACCAAAGCCTGAACCCCGGTTTCCGCCTCACCGAAACCGAAATGCTTAAGCTCCATTTTGCCGTTAAAGAATTAAAAAACGAAAAACCCGTTCAATACATCATGGGCAAAACCGAGTTTGCAGGACTTACCCTTAAAGTTACCCCCGACGTGTTAATACCCCGCCCCGAAACCGAAGAACTGGTTGAAAAAATTGTTTCAGAAAACAATTCCGACAAACAATTAAAAATCCTTGATATTGGTACCGGCAGCGGCTGCATTGCCTTAGCCTTAAAAAAAAGACTTCCCCACAGCAAAGTTACCGCCATCGACATTAGCCTTCCCGCACTCGAAGTTGCCGAACAAAACAGCACCTTAAACAACCTTCAACTGTCGCTGTTGCAAATGGATATCTTAAACGCAGATAGCCGGAACCTACCTGAAAAGTTTGACATTATTGTGAGCAACCCGCCTTATGTAACCCTTTCCGACAAAAAGCAAATGCGCAATAATGTAATTGATTACGAGCCTCATCAGGCACTGTTTGTAAACGATAACAATCCGCTTGTATTTTACAAATCCATAGCCGGCTTTGCATCAACACATCTTAACAAAACCGGCGTATTGTGGTTTGAAATAAACGAAAACCTTGGCCGCGAGGCAGCCGTAATGTTAAAAAGCAAAGGCTACAGGGCAGTTACGCTACATCGGGATATTCACAACAAAACCAGGTTTGTGTCGTGTTACCCGGACCCGCAGGGAGATTTGTAACAAAAAGTTCATTTTTACCGGTTTTAATCCGCGCCCGTTTAATTCAAAATAAATTTTAAGCTCATAATACGTTTTTTTGCATAATTTTGCCGCCATTATGAAAAAAACAAACGGAAACAACGGAAAATCAAACCCTTTAAAACAGCAGGGGCCAAGTCAGCCTGTAGATTTACACCAACAGGATTTAAAGTTTCCCGTAACATTTAACTTAAAAGCGGTTATGACAGGCACCCGCTTTGACGACGACAACAAACAGGATATTGTTTTAGTGTTTAACAAGCTGAATATTCCATACACTTATCTTGACAAAAAAGTAAGCAGTAAAGGAACTTATACAAGTTTTACTTATAAAGTTACGCTCACAGACAGAAACGTAATGTACAAGATGTACGAGCAATTGCGTGCCATCGAAAATTTAAAATTTGCTTTATGATTTATAAACTGCTTGTTTTAGCCGCCGGCGGAAGTCTGGGCACAACCCTGCGTTTTCTGGTTTATACTTTTTTTGAAAAAAATTACCACTCCGATTTTCCGTGGGCCACGCTTACCGTAAATATTTTAGGCTCATTTCTTATTGGATTTTTATGGGGTTATTTTGCCAATCATTATTTGTCGGCGGGTTTACGCATGTTGATTTTTGTAGGTTTCTTGGGCAGCTTCACCACTTTCTCAACTTTTGCTTTCGACAACTTCAGCCTTTTGCGTGATGGCGAATTTAAAATGATGATTATCTATTTGCTGGCAAGCAATGTAGTGGGCATCGGCCTTGCCATAAGCGGATATCTTCTTTCCAAACAGCTGCCTTAAAACGTTGTAACAAATCACCGAAACAATTGCCACATTTAGTTGCTCCGCCACTGCTTGACGGGCACGAATGTTTAAGGGCTTTTCGTGAAAAGCCCCTACTTTAGGCACTCTAG
>CAYVWX010000045.1:0-16419 GCA_964455635.1 uncultured Lentimicrobiaceae bacterium
TGGGTTTTTTTACCTCGGGTTAACACCCGAGGCTATAAATATTTCGCTCCTCCGGAGCTTATCATCATATTTCTGGATGTTTAGCTTGCTAATCATGAATGTTTCATCTGTTTATAATTTTGTTTACCCGGCAAATTTTGAGAATTATTCCACAGGGATAATTTGATAATCTGTTTTTTTTGTCATTTAAATATCGCCCTGTAAGGGCATCCTATTTCAACAAAAGGCATCGCCTTTTGATTACTTCCTAAATCCATCATGCGCCCTGAAAGGGCAGCATAAATACCGCAGCTTGTAAATAACCATGCCGCTGTGTAGCATCCTGATGGCAATGTCATTTCATAACCTTAACATTATATTCCCTGCAAAAAGTTGTAACAAATTGATTTCCCGCCGATAGCCGCAATTCTGTTTCGGCTTGACGGCGTTTTGGCAAAAGTAAACTATTTAGCAAGCAAAAAAAAGCATCCTCCCGCGTCTTTACATTGTCAATAATTATAAATTTGCATAAATTTAATATTTTATAAAAAAGTCAACTTTAAAAAGTATAGTCTATGACAAAAAAATATTTGGTTACCGTAGGGGCATTTGGTTTATTGGCCGTAACTTTCGGGTTTATTGGCGATCATATTTTAAAGGACAAGCTGATTACACAAAATCTTGAAAGCTATAACACAGGTTTGCAATACATGATGTATCACACATTGGCTTTGCTGGCATTGTCGTTCGGCCATAAAATGTTTTCCAAATCATTTTTAAACGTTGTTTATGTTTTGTTTTTTGTAGGCATTGTGTTTTTTTCGTTTGGGTTAATGATTCAGGCTACTACCGAGTACACGGCATTAGGCCTCGGGCCCATGTCGTTTTTAATCCCCATGGGAGGCCTTTCGTATATGGCCGGATGGGTTTACATAATTTATATGGGACTTAGTTTTAAGCATACTAAAAGTCATCACAAACATCATCATTCCAGATCGGGTTCCTCATCGCCTGTTGTAAAAGAAAATGTTTAAAACACTGACTAAATTTTTTTCAAGAAAAAGAATCATTTAGCAACCAATACATTATGTTTATTCCTGATATTGAAAAACAGCCGGTTGAAAAAATAAAAAGATATCAGGAAAAAGAGTTGCAAAAGCTGCTGCGGTATTTAAAATCCAACTCGGTATTTTACAACCAATTGTTTAAAAAGCACAACATCAATATTGATGATATTACACAGTTGGAAGCATTAACAAAAATTCCTCCCACTACCAAACACGACCTGCAAACGCGTACCAAAGATTTTTTATGCGTTGGCAAAAATCAAATAATTGATTATGTAACCACCTCGGGCACATTGGGTGAGCCTGTTACTTTTGCCATGACCGATCACGATTTGGAAAGACTCGCATACAACGAATACATTTCGTTTGCCTGCGCCGGAGTTACCCGTGAAGATACTTTTCAGCTAATGGTTACCATGGACAAACGTTTTATGGCCGGTCTTGCCTATTATTTGGGTTTACGAAAGCTTGGTGCCGGCATCATACGTACCGGCCCGGGTTTGCAGGAGCTTCAGTTTGAAAGCATACAACGACATCAGCCCACCGGGCTTGTTTCCGTGCCGTCATTCATTCCTAAACTTATTAACTATGCTGAAAAACATGGAATTGACTATAAAAATTCCAGCGTTGAAAAAGCAGTTTGTATTGGCGAACCCATTAGGAATAACGATTTTAGCTTAAACACACTCGGTAAAAAAATTACCGACAAATGGAATATCAAACTCTATTCAACCTATGCTTCTACCGAGATGGGCACAGCTTTTACCGAATGTGATGCCGGCAGAGGAGGACACCATCATCCCGAAATGATTATTGTTGAATTTTTAGACGAAAATAACCGGCCTGTTGCCGACGACCAGCCCGGAGAGGTTACCATTACTACCCTCGGCGTGGAAGCCATGCCGCTGCTACGATTTAAAACCGGCGACATCTGTTATCACCATACCGAACCCTGTTCCTGCGGAAGAAACACTTTGAGAATGGGGCCTGTTATCGGCCGAAAAAAACAAATGTTAAAATTTAAAGGTACTACGCTTTTCCCCCCTGCCATTTATGATGTGCTAAACGAAATTGATTGTATCGAAAACTATATAATCGAGGTTTCGACAAACAACCTCGGTACCGATGAAATATTAATTAAAGCAGGTTGCAACCCATCCAATACCGTATCGGAAAAGAGCATTAAAGACCATTTCAGAGCCAGGCTAAGAGTGGCGCCTGAAATTGTTTTTTTCGACAAAAATGAGATTCTTAAACAACAATTTCCTTCCGGTAACCGAAAACCCATTACCTTTATCGACAAAAGAGTACAAGCCTGAAATAGTCTGTAATTACGACTTTCAGAAACATACAAAGCTCTTTTTAAAATCATATCTTCAAACCATGAAAAAAATAGTTTTACTCCTTTTAATTGCAGCAACAGCCGTTAATCTGGAAGCTCAAAAATCAACCGAAGCTTACAAGACACGCCGTATAACATTTTTGGGGCTTGATTATACTGCTGCCGTTTTTATTGGGTCAAACGGATTTAACGACCCTGCAGCCATGAAACCGTTGACATTGTCGTGGAACAGCCTTTTTATTTCGGAACACAACAAATACAACATTCAAAAAGCCTTTAATGTTTTAACAACCCTTAAGCTTGATGTTGTTAATAAAAGAAACAGTGAAACCGATTTTTTCAGCCGTATTACCGACAAACGTATTGAGTTGCCTCATTTAACCGACCTCGATATAAAAACAATTATACAAGGCTATCCTCAATTTTCGGAAAAAGGAGTTTCGCTGGTTTTTATTGTTGATGCTTACGACAAAACTACTGCCACAGCTTATTATCACTTTGTGTTTTTTGATAATATTACGAAAGAGATATTGTTAAGTTACGAGGTAACAGGTACGGCAGGCGGTGGCGGACTGCGAAACTACTGGGCTAACAGTTACTACGAAGCCATTGTAAAAGGGGGCAGAAGTTATAGAGCCACGGCCGATTTTTACCGCAATTACACCGAATAATACGCGTGTAGTTTGCTGTTTGGTTAGTATGTTTATCTTTGCTTGTTCTTTAAAACAGTTAATTTGAAAATAGCGGTCAATACCAGATTATTGCTTAAAAACAAACTTGAAGGGATTGGATGGTTTACCTACGAATCGTTTAAAAGAATCGTCAGAAATCATCCCGAGCACGAGTTTCACTTTATTTTTGACCGCCCCTGGGATAACGCATTTATTTTTGAAAACAATGTTGTTCCACATAAAATAACCCCTCCCGCCAGGCATCCTTTTTTAATTTATTTATGGTACGAATTTTCGCTGCCACAGCTTATAAAAAAAATAAATCCCGATTTATTGGTGTCGCCCGATGCCTTTAACTCCTTACACTGTAGCGTAAAACAGTTAACGGTAATTCACGACTTAAATTTTGAGCATCATCCCGGACAAATGTCGGTATTAAACCGTAAATTATACAAATATTACACGCCGCGCATTGCTGCCAACTCAAATAGAATAGCCACTGTTTCAGTCTTTTCTAAAAACGATATCGTAAGCCATTACGGCGTAAATGCAAATAAAATTGATGTTGTTTACAACGGAGCCAACAGCAGGTTTAAACCACTTCCGGAAGCCCGACAGATTGAAGTCAGAAAGAAATATACCAACGGCAGCAACTATTTAATTTTTGTGGGTGCGCTAAACCCTCGAAAAAACCTTGCCCGTCTTTTTAAAGCATTCGACAAGTTTAAAAAGCTTACCGGTTCCGACATAAAATATGTTGTGGTTGGCGAAAAAATGTACTGGTCGCGCGATATTCAAGAAGCCTTTGAAGAGATGGCATTTAAAAACGACGTATTGTTTACCGGCAGGCTCGAACCCGATGAGTTGGGTAAAGTACTGGGGTCAGCCATTGCGTTAACTTATGTTTCTATTTTCGAGGGGTTTGGTATCCCTATCCTCGAAGCATTCAATGCCGGTACGCCGGTTATAACGGCCAATACAAGCTCCATGCCCGAAATAGCCGGCGATGCTGCACTTATTACCGATCCTTTCGATGTTGCGAAAATGGCGGAAGCCATGAAAACCATTGTGCAGGATAAAAACCTTCGCAACCGTTTAGTAAACAAAGGGTACCTGCGAAAAAACCAGTTCAGTTGGGATAAAACAGCCAACAACCTTTGGCAATCCATCGAAAAAACCTTAAACAGCAAACCACAAACCAAAATTATATGAACATACTTATATTAGGATCGGGCGGCCGCGAATATGCGCTGGCCTGGAAAATTGCTCAAAGCCCAAAAACCGACAAGCTTTATATTGCTCCCGGCAATGCCGGAACCGGATCGCTGGGCATTAACCTCCCCATAGAAACCACCGAATTTGAAAACATTAAAAAAGCCGTGGTGGAATACGACATTGATATGGTGGTAACAGGCCCTGAAAACCCGCTTGTAGATGGTATTCACGACTATTTTTTAGAAGATGATTATCTCAGACATGTTAAAATTATAGGCCCTGTAAAGGCAGGTGCCAGGTTGGAAGGCTCTAAAGATTTTGCAAAGCGGTTCATGCTCAAACACAACATTCCCACAGCGGCCTATAAAACCTTTAACCGTGAAAATTTGGAACAGGGCTATGCTTTTCTGGAATCGCTGAAACCGCCTTATGTTTTAAAAGCCGACGGGCTGGCTGCCGGAAAAGGAGTTGTTATTTTAAACAACCTTGAAGAAGCTAAAGCAGAACTCAAAGTGATGATTGAAGAGGCTAAATTCGGTGATGCATCCGCCAGGGTTGTCATTGAAGAGTTTTTGTCGGGCATCGAATTATCAGTGTTCGTTTTAACCGACGGCGACTCTTACATTTTGTTGCCCGAAGCCAAAGATTACAAACGTATCGGTGAGGGCGACACCGGTTTAAACACCGGTGGCATGGGCTCTGTTTCTCCGGTTTCGTTTGCCAACCGCGAGTTTATGAGTAAAATTGAAGAAAAAATTATCAAACCTACTGTTAACGGACTTAAAACCGACGGTATTCCATATCAGGGTTTTATCTTTTTCGGATTGATTAAGGTGGATGATGAACCTTATGTAATAGAATACAATTGTCGTTTGGGAGACCCTGAAACCGAATCGATTATACCCAGAATAAACAACGATTTGGTGGAGCTGCTTGTTGCCGCTGCCGATAAAAAACTGCATGAGCAAAAAATCAGCATTAACGACCGGCATGCCGTTTCGGTGATGCTTGTTTCGGGTGGTTATCCGCAAAATTATGAAAAAGGCAAAATTATTTCGGGACTTGACAGCGTGAGCAACTGTATTGTATTCCATGCCGGTACCACTACCGATGTGGAAAACCGTGAGGTTAAAACATCGGGCGGAAGAGTGCTGGCGGTTACAGCCTTGGGCGACAGACTGAAAGATGCACTTAATTTGGCTTATCAAAATGCAGAAATAATTAAATTTGAAGGCAAAACCTACCGTTCCGATATTGGTTTTGACTTGTAATATCAGTAAAGTTGTTTGAGGTTGAAAAGGTATGGCTTTCTGGTACTTAATATTACTTTAAACAACCTCGATAACATTCATAAGAAAAACCATAATGATAAAGTTTTTCAACAAAGATTTTTTTAAACAATATGCCACGGTTTTTTTTCTGATGGTGTTGTTATGGATACCGTCGGTATTTTTATTTACAGCCGTCAAACCACCTCAAAACGATTGGGGAGCATTGACACCTATTATCCAAAACATAAACAACAGCCAGTCACCTGTTTTAATATTGTTTTCGTTTTTTTTGATTTTTATTACAGGAATGTTTATTAATAAAACGGCAAGCGATTACGGACTTACAGGAAAAACAAGCACCATGCCGCTGTTTATTTTTGTTTTAATTACGGGCTTTTCGCCATCTTTGCACCACTTTTCGCAGTTTACCCTTGTTTTACCGTTTGCTGCTATTTTTTACACCTTGATATTCAGGCATTATCACAACGCAAACAACATTTTTCTTTCGTTTGATGCAGGCATAATTACCGGAATTATGGCACTGTTTTATTTTCCGCTGTCACTATTGATATTTATTCTTTGGCTCTCATTACTCTCTTTCAAAGGCGTTTCGTGGCGCAATTATACAGTTGTGTTACCGGGTTTTCTTTTTCCGTTGTTTCTTGTTTACAGTTACCTCTTTTTTATGGGGCGGGAGCCTGCTTTTTTTTCTCTTTTACAACATAAAATTAGCATTGGCTTTAACACAAATATTTTCCGGTTATCGCTAAACAACGGTTTACTTATTTTGCTCACCGTGCTTATTTTTATTTCGGCGGTAAAAGTATCTCAACAACAAAAAAACCTTACCATTCAACAACGAAGTTATTTTTCGGTAATGAGTTTTTCGTTGTTCTTATTGCTGTTTATACAACTGTTTTTAAGTAAGCAATTTAACAGCCTTTTATTGTTGGCGCCGGCTGGTGCTTTAACCTTAAGTAACCTGTTAAACAACAGTTCTGTCAAGTCAAAATGGCTAAATTTGCTTGTTGCAATAATTGTTTTAGCTGTGCTGATTAACAACTATATACTTTTTTTATATGCTGCTTAATAATTATTTTGTCGACAAAATTGAAGCCGGGTGCGACGAGGCCGGAAGGGGATGTTTGGCAGGGCCTGTTTTTGCTGCAGCTGTTGTTTTGCCTCCTGATTTTAAAAACGAACTTTTAAACGACTCCAAACAGCTCTCCGAAAAAAAAAGAGTTGCCTTACGCGAAATTATCCAAAAAGAAGCGCTTGCCTGGGCGGTGGCAAAAGTTGATGCTCCCGAAATTGACAAAATAAATATTTTAAATGCCTCCTTTTTGGCCATGCACCGGGCCATTGAACAGTTGACGGTAACTCCCGAACATTTATTGATTGACGGCAATCGTTTTAAGTCTTTCAAAGATATTCCACATCATTGTATTGTTAAAGGCGATGGAAAATATCTTTCCATTGCCGCCGCATCCGTATTGGCAAAGACTTATCGCGACGATTTTATGCAAAACATTCACAACGAGTATCCAAATTATGCCTGGAATAAAAACAAAGGCTATCCTACAATGCAGCACAAACTTGCTATTCAAAAATACGGATTTACACCCTGGCACCGCAAATCGTTTAATGCCAATATTCAAACAAAACTGCAATTTTAATAACCTGAAATGACGTTTACGGTTTTCTTTTGGTACCTTTTTTAGTTATTTTTTCACAAAAATTAAATTCATGGCAAATGCATATAATTCATATCTATTCAAAACAACACCATTGATGTCTGTGGTACAGCATGATACAAGCATGTCACACTAAAACCTGCACTTAACAAAATAGTGCATAAGAACCATGATTTTAATATATTTGCCTTTTCTTTTAAAACTCATTAATATTAAAAAATATGTCCAAGAAAAAGTATGTTTATCTGTTTGGCGACAAAAAAGCCGATGGTAACACAAAAATGAAAAATTTGCTGGGTGGCAAAGGTGCCAACCTTGCTGAGATGAGCTTAATAGGTGTTCCGGTTCCTCCGGGATTTACCATCACCACCGAAATTTGTACCCTTTATAACGAAAAAGGACAAGATCATGTAGTTTCGTTGATTAAAGAGAATGTTGAAAAAGCCGTTGCTTTTGTTGAAGATATTATGGGCACCAAATTTGGTGACAAAGAAAACCCGTTGTTGGTATCGGTACGTTCGGGTGCCCGTGCTTCCATGCCCGGTATGATGGACACCGTTTTAAACCTCGGTATGAACGATGAAGCAGTGGAAGGCCTTGTTAAAAAAACAGGAAACGAGCGTTTTGCATGGGATTCGTATCGCCGGTTTGTACAAATGTACGGCGATGTGGTTTTAGGCATGAAACCCGAATCGAAAGAGGCTGCCGACCCCTTTGAAATCATCATTGAAAAGATGAAAGAAAAAAGGAAAGTTGACCTGGATACCGATCTTACTGCCAAAGATTTAAAAGAGCTTGTAAAGCAATTTAAAGCTGCTGTTAAAAAACAAACCGGTCACGATTTCCCCGACAATCCGTGGGAGCAGTTATGGGGTGCCGTTATGGCTGTATTCGACAGCTGGATGAACGAGCGCGCCATTCTCTACCGTAAACTTAATAAAATTCCCGACGAATGGGGTACGGCCGTTAATGTTCAGGCCATGGTGTTTGGTAACATGGGCGAAAGCTCGGCTACCGGTGTGGCTTTTACACGCGATGCGGCCACCGGCGAAAATATTTTTAACGGCGAATATCTTATCAATGCACAAGGCGAAGATGTTGTTGCCGGTATTCGCACACCTCAGCAAATTACCCTTGAAGGTTCACACCGTTGGGCTGCCTTACAAGGCATTCCCGAAGAAGAAAGAGCTGCCAAATATCCGTCGTTGGAAGAAACCATGCCTGAACTTTACAAAGAACTTGATGAGGTGCAGGAAAAACTGGAAAAGCACTATCGCGATATGCAGGACCTTGAGTTTACCATTCAGGAAGGCAAATTATGGCTTTTGCAAACCCGTAACGGAAAACGTACCGGACAAGCTATGGTAAAAATGGCATTGGATATGCTTCGCGAAAAACTCATCACCAAAGATGAAGCCATTATGCGCGTTGAACCCGAAAAACTGGACGAATTGTTACACCCTGTTTTTGATACCGCTGCGCTGAAAAAAGTAAAAGTTATGACCAAAGGGCTGCCGGCCTCACCGGGTGCCTCTTCCGGTCAAATTGTTTTTCATGCCGATGAAGCTGAAAAATGGGCCGCCGACGGCAAAAAAGTTATTTTGGTTCGCATCGAAACCTCTCCCGAAGATTTAAAAGGGATGAACGTTGCCGAAGGTATTCTTACCCAACGTGGCGGGATGACGTCTCATGCTGCTGTTGTTGCCCGTGGAATGGGTAAAACATGCGTTTCGGGAGCCGGACAAATTGAAATTGATTACAAAGCCCGCACCATCGAGATGGGGGGTAAAAAATACAAAGAAGGCGACTATATATCTTTAAACGGCTCTACCGGAGAAGTTTATGACGGCCAAATTAAAACCATGGAAGCCGGTTTAAGTGGCGATTTCGGCGAACTGATGAAACTGGCTGATAAAAAAGCTAAATTGTATGTTCGTACAAATGCCGACACACCCCATGATGCCCAGGTTGCCCGCGACTTTGGTGCTAAAGGTATCGGCCTCTGTCGTACAGAGCATATGTTTTTTGGCGGTGATAAAATTATTGCCATGCGCGAAATGATTTTGGCTGAAGATGAAGCCGGACGCCGTGCTGCCCTCGACAGATTATTACCCATCCAACGTACCGACTTTGAAGGAATTTTTGAAGCTATGCAGGGATTGCCCGTGACGGTTCGCTTGCTTGACCCGCCGTTGCACGAATTTGTCCCCCACGACGACAAAGGTCAAAAGGAGATGGCCAAAGTGATGGGCGTTGATGTTAAAGTTATCAAACATAAAGTGGAAGACCTTTCGGAATTTAACCCCATGCTCGGACACAGGGGCTGCCGCCTGGGAAACACCTATCCCGAGATTACCGAAATGCAGGCCAGAGCCATTATTGAAGCTGCCCTGAACCTGAAAGAAAAAGGAATTAAAACTTATCCCGAAATAATGATCCCTCTTACAGGTACGCTGGCAGAAATGAAAATGCAGGAGGACATTGTAAGAACCACCATTACCAAAGTATTTGAAGAGAGAGGTCAAAAAATAGATTATCTTGTTGGAACCATGATCGAGATTCCACGTGCTGCTTTAACCGCAGATCAAATTGCAAAATCAGCCGAGTTTTTCTCATTCGGAACCAACGACCTTACCCAAATGACCTTCGGATACTCACGCGATGATGCCGGTAAATTCCTGCCCATCTATATTGAAAAAGGTATTCTTAAAAACGATCCTTTCCAGGTTCTCGACCAGGAAGGTGTTGGACAACTTGTTGAAATGGCTGTTAAAAAAGGTAAAAAAACCCGTAAAAAAATTAAACTCGGTATTTGCGGTGAACATGGTGGCGAACCAAGCTCCATCGAATTTTGCCATCGCGCCGGTTTACATTACGTAAGTTGCTCACCTTTCCGTGTTCCTATAGCCCGTCTTGCTGCAGCACAGGCAAAAATAATGAACACACGCAGCTGGAAAAAAGCAAATAAGTAAAAATAAAACCAAATCAAATTAAGCCATCCGAAACAAAAACCGGATGGCTAATTTGTTTTAAACATATAAAAAAATAATTTCCCTTAATATCAAACCCTAAAAAATTTATTATGGCAAAGGATTTAAATAAAATTAAAGAAGCCCTTAAAAGTTACGGTATTTCCGAAACCAAAGAGCTCCACTACAACCTGTCGTATGACGAATTGTACGAACACGAACTCGACCCAAACAACGAAGGCTATGCAAAAGGTGTTTTAACCGATACCGGAGCCGTAGCTGTTGATACGGGTATTTTTACCGGACGTTCACCCAAAGATAAATACATTGTTGACGAAGAGACATCGAGAGACAATATCTGGTGGAAAAACGAACAACGCAAATCATCCGACAACAAACCTCTATCGGAAGAAAACTGGGAGTATCTTCATAAAATTAGTGCTGACCGTCTCAACGGAAGAAAACTTTACGTTCAGGATGGTTATGCCGGAGCCAACGAAAACACCCGCCTGCGCATCCGCGTGGTTACCGAAATTGCCTGGATGGCACACTTTGTAAAAAATATGTTTATCCGCCCCACGGAAGAAGAGCTTGAAAATTTTGAGCCCGATTTTGTTATGCTCAATGCCTGTCGCGCTACCAACCCCCGCTGGGAAGAGATGGGGATGAATTCGGAAGTTTATGCCGTATTTAACCTGAAAACAAAATTTGCTTTGGTGGGCGGAACATGGTACGGTGGCGAAATCAAAAAAGGTTTCTTCTCTATCATGAATTATTATCTGCCGTTACAAGGTATTGCTGCCATGCACTGCTCAGCCAACACCAGTAAAGACGGTAAAGATGTAGCTATTTTCTTCGGCCTTTCGGGAACCGGTAAAACAACCCTTTCGGCCGACCCTAAACGGCTCCTTATCGGCGACGACGAACATGGCTGGGATGATGACGGCGTTTTCAATTTCGAAGGCGGATGTTATGCAAAAGTAATCGACCTCGACCCTGAAAAAGAGCCCGATATATGGAAAGCCATCCGCAAAGATGCTTTGCTTGAAAATGTTGTGGTGGATAAAAATGGTCACATCGACTTTAAAGATGTATCAAAAACACAAAACACCCGCGTTTCATATCCTATCTATCACATCGATAACATTGTTAAGCCGGTATCGAAAGCCGGACACGCACAAAAAGTTATCTTCCTTACTGCTGATGCTTTTGGCGTTTTGCCTCCGGTTTCAAAACTTACCAAAGACCAGACTAAATACCACTTCTTAAGTGGCTATACGGCCAAGGTTGCCGGTACCGAAAGAGGTATTACCGAACCGGTTCCGTCATTTTCGGCAGGTTTCGGTGCTGCTTTCCTGTTACTGCACCCGACAAAGTATGCCGAAGAGCTGATTAAGCGTATGGAACAAAACAATGCCGAAGCTTACCTGGTAAATACCGGTTGGATTGGCGGCCCTTACGGTGTTGGTAAAAGAATTGATTTGCCTACTACCCGTGCCATTATCGATGCAATTCTTGACGGAAGCCTTGATGTTGCCGAATATGAAAACCTGCAGTTTTTTAATCTGGCTATTCCCAAAGCACTCAAAGGAATCGACAGCAAAGTGTTTAATCCGCGCAACCTGTGGGACGACCCGGCTAAGTGGGATGCACAAGCTAAAAAGCTTGCCAAAAAATTCATCGACAACTTTGAAAGCTTTACCGACAACGAAGAAGGCAAACGCCTTGTTGCCGCAGGCCCTCAGTTGTAATTTTACATTTTTGATTATTAAAAAACCTGCTCTCTTGGGAGCAGGTTTTTTTATTGCCACAACACAAAGTCTTTACAAAAAGATAAAATGATTTTATAAAATCGCAGGATAACAAATCCGGCTGAGATTTAAATACTCAATCGGGTCTTTATGCATAAATAACTTCTTTTAGTATCCGAGGTCCAATATATGAACTCAGACCATTTCTTGTAACAATCTCAACCTTTTTATTTTTAAACAGATTCTCAAGCATATCATATATAGTCATATAATTATTAAAGTTTTCTTTGTCCGAATCAAATTCAAGTAGAATATCAATATCACTTTTTTCTGCTGCTTAATCTCTGATAATATATACTCTCTACTTGTCATACATTAAGCATTTTAGTAAAAATACAATTATTTTCTGTTAATATGATTGAAAATCCGGTAAACTATCATCTTCATTTTTAAATTACTATTGGCAGTGCGACTTGAATGAAACAACATTTTTATCGTTCAAAAAAAAACCAATGTCAGATTTTACTTTTTTTAAAGATCAATTTCTTTTTCAGGTAAGGCACAAAAAGCGAAATAATTGCAAGCACGATAATAATCAGGCTTCCCGGCCGCGTAAAAAAATCGAACCAATGGCCTTTTACCAACGACAGCCTGAGGTTTTCTTCTATCATTTTACCAAGGATAAGTCCCAACACAACAGGTGCTGTGGGAAAATCACCTCTTTTTAACAGCCATCCCATAACGCCGAAAGCGATGCACACACCCACATCAAACACCGAGTTTTGAATAAAATAGCTGCCAATAAACGACAAAGCAAGAATGATGGGGTAGAGCAACGATTTTGGAGCAGCAATAATTTTAATCCAAAGTTTGTTACCCAACAAGCCCATAAAAAACATAAAGATATTGGCAAAAAACAGGCTCACAAAAATGCCATACACCAAACCCGGTTCTTTGTTAAAAAGCTCCGGGCCGGGATTTAACTTATGAATCATCAGGGCGCCAAGCAACACAGCAGTAGAAGCACTACCCGGAATGCCGAGTGTTAACAAAGGAACCAAAGCACCCCCTACCGAACCGTTGTTTGCCGCTTCAGGTGCAGCAACTCCTTCCAGCGATCCTTTTCCAAATGCCTCGGGGTGTTTACTGGCGTTTTTCGCGCTGTCGTAGGCAATAAAGGTGGCAATGGTTCCGCCGGCACCCGGAATACAACCTACAAGCGTACCGATAACCGAAGAACGCAACATTACATTTTTAAGTTTTAGCAACTGCTTTACCGGCAGTGTTTTAGAGAGGTCAACGTGAGATTCCGTTTTCTGCTCTACATAATCCCCTTTTTCTAACCGGTAAAAAATTTCAGCAAGGGCAAAAAGGCCGATAAGTGCAGGAATGAACTCTATTCCCCCTTCGAGCCGGGGAATTCCCATGGAGAAACGGGAAAAGGGCAGTTGCATATCGAAGCCGATGGTAACGAGCAGGAGCCCGATTCCGGAAGAAATAAATCCCTTTAAAGGGCTTTTGCCTGCCAACGACGAAATAATGGTAAGGCCAAACACGCCAAGGGCAAAATATTCGTACGACTGAAACGAAAGGGCAATTTTTGCCAAAGGAATAGAAAACAAAATAAGAATAACAGTCCCCACAAGCCCTCCAACCGTAGAGGCTGTAAGCGATGTCATTAAAGCATAAAGCGGTTTCCCCTTTTTAGTGAGTTCATAACCGTCGAAAGTGGTTGCCACTGCTCCGGGGGTGCCCGGCGTATTAATGGCGATGGCCGTAACAGAGCCCCCGTAATTGGATGCCAGATAAACCGAAACCAACAGTACCAGGGCACTTATGGCATCGAGGCCGAACGTAACCGGTAACATCAAGGCGACACCGATAGAGGGCGAAAGTCCCGGCAATACACCAATAACAATGCCGATAATAACACCCGTAATCATCATTAAAACCGGCAAAAACTGCCCGAACTCATTCAATCCCATCCAAAGATTATTCAATATATCCATCGCGATGTTTAAATAAACCACCAACCTTTTGGCAAGTCGATGTGTAAAAGTAAATTAAAAACGAGATAACTAACCAAAACAAACCCCAGCGAACCCGTCAGCATAGAAGCCGTTTTCCGGTATTTTAACAAATACATTGCTGCCATAATAAAAAGCGGCGTGGTAACGTAATAGCCACCCCACTGCATCAACACCAGATAAGCCAACAACAGCGCAATAACCGCCAACACAATTTTAACTTGAGGCTTTTCCCTGTCCGGCGTGCGATTTCTCTCTTTAAAGATGAGCAATACACAAAGCGCCACCAACAACACTATCCACAGTCTGGGAATAAGTGCCGGACTTGTAATGTTTAAGGATGAGGGAATTATAAACAACGTGGTTTGATAGTAGATAAATAGCGAGAAGCTTATAATTCCTGAGGATATCCACCGGGTGTAACCTGTTTTTTTTATATTGAACCGGTTTGTTAACAACAGCAAAAACAGTACTACAACAGCAATAAACAAAAAAACCAGTCCCGGTGGAAACGGACTTTTTTTAACATATTGAACCAACAATCCGGCTTTGTTCAAATAGTAGCGGGTTTCTTCTGCTTCGCGATAAATACGTTTGGTAAAAACCTTCTCACCTTCAAAATCGGAAAAAACATAGTTTTGTTTACAATACGATTTCCATTCGTCATCGTTTACAACCTTTTGAAGAACCGTTGAAATATATTCCGCTGCCTCTTTTGAAGTTCCTTTTTTTAATGCGAACCCACGCCACATCGACTCAATCAGGTTGTATCCCTGTTCTTTAAATGTAGGAACATCAGGTAGTGCCGACAGCCTTTTATTGCCTGCTACAGAAATAATGTTTAAGGCTGTTTTACCCTTGATGTCAGCAGGGTTGCCCACATATACGGCGGCTTCGTTGCGCATCAGAGCCAAAACCGATTGAGGCCCTGTTTTATAGTCAATCCATTTAGCATTTTTAATACCGAGGGTTTCCCACGTTTTTAAAGCCATAATATAATCGCGGCTGCCGGTTCCGGGGCCTATCCACACTTGTGGTTTTCCCGCAGATGCATCCTTCATAACATCTTTCAGCGAATAGAGATTTCTTTTCCGGTTGGCGATAATCGCCTCCGGGTCGGAAACCATGTTGGCAATAAACCGGAAATCGTTAAGGCTGACCTTGCTTTTGCTAACTATTAAAGTGGAAAGAAACGATTTTGTAACACCCAGCAGCGTGTATCCGTCGGCCTTGGCGTCCAGCACGTACTGCATGGCAACCACGCCCTGTGTGCCGGGCCTGTTTTCGACAACAAACGGGACTTTGCTGTATTTTTTAGTAATGGAAGCCACTTTTCTGGCCATAAAATCGATGGCGGAGCCTGGTTTTGAATGAACCACAATGGTAATTGGCCTGGCAGGATAAACAGAGCCCCTGCCAACTCCGAGGTACAGATAGCTTAAAAGACCTGTGTACAGTATTACCATCAAACCCGCGATATATTGCTTTTTGCTCATGAATGACAAAATTAATTAAATAAGGGAATTGGTTGCGTTAAAAGAAGTCGTCGAAAATTAAGTTATTTTTAAGTTACAAAAAAACCCGCCGGCTGAAAAATCAACCTAACGGGTTAGAACTTTACGCTCGTCAGGATATGCACCCGCAAGCTCGTCAGGATTTGTAATCCTGACGATGATAAAACATTAAATAATAGTGGTTTTGTTTTGTTTCGGATTACAAATCCGAAACAGCTTGTGGGCTTGTGGTTGCGAACTAACACAAGCTCGGCAGGATTTGTAATCCTGCCGATGAGAACAAGCAGCATAAGTTATTTTGTAACCCTCCGGCGTATGCAGTTAAAAAAAGCCTGCTCCGTTTCCGGAACAGGCTTTGGAAAACCAAATTCCTACCTTTGGATTTTTTTAAATTGGGAATGCATTAAAGCCGATAGCTGTCGGCTTGGAGTGCCCGGAGTTGGGAGTAACCGGCAGCCTTATTTTATCCTTTTTTCCAGATTATTTAATCGTTTTTCAAGTGCATTTATCAATTTTTGTTGTGCTGTCAGCTGTTCAACAAGCTGTTGTTTTTCTGTATTTAGTTCCTGAACAGCTTTTACCAATGGAACGACGAACTCGGCATAACGCAAACCGTAATGCGATTCCTTGTTTTTGGGTTTATCCACCCCGTGAAAGTCAAAGCCCAATGCTTCAGCGGCAGCTTCTACTTCCTGTGCAATAAAACCGATTTGAACCTCTGCGGCTTTCAGGCTTTCGCTTTCGGAAATGCGTAAATTATCAGAGGTGTTATTAAAACGTGCTATGGCATCCATATCCAACTTATAGGTAACGGGGCGTAGTTTTACGATGAAATCCAGCCCTGCAACATTCTCCTTTACATTGGTTTTAAAACGGCCATCGCTTAAGTTTGTCCAGTTGGCATAGCCGCCAATGGTTG
>CAYVWX010000046.1:0-16397 GCA_964455635.1 uncultured Lentimicrobiaceae bacterium
CCAACGGCTACTCTTCGGTAAGTGCTTCCATGGTATCTTCCACATCGCCGGGGGTGCTCATTATTTTCATAAACTCACCCATGGTTAACTCAGGCCAATAAAGAGCAAAACGATACTTTCCGGCTAAAGAGGTGGCTTCTTTGCCTTGTAGAATAATTTCGTAAGGCATGGCAGCAACATGGTTTTCACCAATAACGGGAAGAAAATTGGCTTCTCCGGTTTCTTTATCCAAAAGGCCGACACCAAAAACGGCAATCTGTTTTTCGGGAAAAACCATTTCGTAAACTTTAAGGGTATTACCTTTTTGTGCAGCCAAATTTTTCCTGATAACCGTTAAACCTTCCCGGAATGAATCGTAGTCTTCCAATTCATCAGGGTCGTCAAAATAGGGCATCATTATTTTATAATGATATTCAGGCAACTCTTCTTTATCGAGGGTTCCGCCAAAGGCGGTTAAAACCTCCTCGGCTCTGAATACTTTTAAAATATTTTCTGCCATGGCATCAACATCCTGCTCGTTATTGCCCATTTGTTTTCCCCAATAGGCATAAAACATGTAATACGGATTTACAATACTGACGCTGGTTTTGCCATTCTTTTCTACAAAGCCCATGCGTAAAACAGCACCCAAAGGTCCGCGATCGCTGAAACGAAGACTCAGATTTTTTAGTTCATCGTTTGTAAAACAAACAACATAGAGCGAATTTTTGTTTTCAGGATGATACTCGCCTAAAATGCTGTAACCGGCATTAGACAACATTGTTTTATAATTCAGTGCTACAGCTTCGGCCCCACCCTCTTTAACAGCTATTTTATAATAAGGTGCATACTCCTGAGCTGCAATCAGCATACCGGTCGTAACCAACACCATGGTTAACAGTAATTTTATTTTTTTCATAACAGTAAATTTTAAACATTAATTTGGATGTAAATATATACATCTATCTAATTGTATATTGCTTTTCTGTTAATTTATACACAGTAAAAATAATTACCGATTGATGATCTGAAATTTCGATAATTTAAATTTGGTTTACCCTGAGGAATAATTCTTCAAATTCCACAGGAAGAATTTGCTATCCGGGTTTTAAATTTTGTGATTCGGGATGAAACGCATGACCATTCACAAAGCAGCTTTTCCAATGTTAAAAAAAAACTTTAATAGATAAACTCACCATATTCCGAACGGATGGTGAGTTGTTTTTGAGCGGAGGATTCAACCCGTCCCACAACCCGCGCATCAATACCAAAGCTTTTTGAAATCCCAATTAAAGAACCGGCAATGTTTTCAGGCACATAAAGCTCCATGCGATGTCCCATGTTAAACACCTTATACATCTCCTTCCAATCGGTACCCGATTGTGCCTGTATCATTTGGAAAAGTGGCGGAGTTTCAAAAAGATTATCTTTAATAATATGCAGCTTATCAATAAAATGCAGCACCTTGGTTTGTGCTCCGCCACTGCAATGAATCATTCCGTGAATTTGAGCCCGGTGTTGTTTTAGCATCTCTTTAATAACCGGTGCATAAGTGCGGGTAGGTGACAAAACCAACTTTCCCACATCAATATTTTCTAAGGGGCCCGGGCCGGTAAGTTTTAATTTTCCCGAGTAGGCCAACTTTTTAGGAATTGACGGGTCGAAACTCTCGGGGTATAATTTTGCCAGCTCATGACTAAAAACATCGTGACGAGCCGAAGTAAGCCCGTTGCTTCCCATGCCGCCGTTATATTCGTCCTCGTAATCGGCTTTGCCAAAAGAGGCCAATCCTACAATAACATCGCCGGGCTGAATGTTGTTTTCTATTATTTGGCTGCGCCGTACTCGGGCCGTAACGGTTGAGTCAACAATAATGGTTCGAACCAAATCGCCCACATCGGCCGTTTCGCCACCGGTAAGAAAAATATTAACCCCAAGGTTTCGCATCTTTTCCAAAAATGCTTCGGTACCTTCAATAATGGCTTTTATTACTTCCCCCGGAATAACGGATTTATTTCTTCCTATGGTGGATGAGAGGAGAATATTATCGGTAATACCAACACAAAGCAGGTCGTCGATATTCATCACAATGGCATCCTGAGCAATGCCTTTCCACACCGACAGGTCGCCGGTTTCTTTCCAATACATATAAGCCAGTGAGCTTTTGGTGCCTGCGCCATCGGCATGCATTACGTTACAAAACCGGTTGTCGTTACCCAAAATATCGGGAATAACTTTGCAAAAAGCATTGGAAAAAATGCCCTTATCAAGGTTTTGTATGGCTGCGTGGACATCTTCTTTTGAAGCCGAAACACCACGCTGTTCGTATCGGGAGGCTGAATCCATAACGCTCTTAAATTACAAACTACAAATAACAAAAATTAAAATCTTGAAAAACCAATTACAAACAGACGGCGTTATTTATCAGTTTTAATTTCATCAATAATTAACTTCTTTTGTTTCGTGTCGTAGCGATATTTTCCAAATTTTTTCAGCACTGCGTCACCAAACACCAAATCGTATTTTAGCTTGTAATTAACTTTTACTTTAACATTGAACACCGACTTATTGGCAATTCGCACCTCTTTCAGATTTATAATTGCATTTTTGGCAATGGTATTATTTTGCAAAATTTTGGTATAATCGCCTTCAAAATCTTCTTTGCTGATACCCCCTGATTTAAGTAAATCCATGGCTTTATCAAGCGATATCATAGCCGGCGAATGTTGGTCGTAAGCAAATGTTTCGCGATAGCTGTTTACCAGACACTCTGCCAGATAAACTCCTGTTTTAGGTTGTACGGTAAACGGAGTTGTGTTATCAGCCGGATTGATAGAGATGTTAATATTTGTAACATCGGGATTATAGTTGTTATCGGGCACAAAGTCGCGGCGCAACACCCTGAATTCGGTTCTGCGGTTAAGCGCATAGGCTGCCTCTTTTTGAGCCTTGGATGGCAGCGAATTAACATAAGTATCGTCTAATGTGGTTCCTTTTTTAAACAAGAAACCATCCTTTACAACATCTTTTTTTAATGTTCGCGGAACACGTTCGCCATATCCTTTGGCTACCAGTCGTTTGGGATTGATGCCCCTCATAATAAGATAGTCAACTACCGACTGAGCCCGTTTCTGCGACAGGATGTCGTTGCGTTCGTAGCTGTCGCGTGAGTCGGTATGCGAAGCCAGCTCGATAACCAGCTTAGGGTTGTCGCGCAGGGTTTGAATAAGTCCCTGGAGTGAATCCTGATATTGAGGTTTTAAGTCCCATTTTGCGAGATCGTACAAAATATCAGGCAATACAATGGGCTCATCAGGAATGGGCCTCATAACAAAATCTTTGGTGAAGTCTTTACTAAATTCAACACCCACGGTAGTAATGGTCGCTTTTTCTTTAAAATAGTCGGGTGCCGAAACAGAAACATCATAGGTAGTGTTTGGTTTTAGCTGGCTTGAACCAAAGGTATAAAATCCTTTATCGTTGGTACGTGTTGAAACGGATACTCCGTCGGAGCCTGTTAAGGTTACATCTACCCCTTCCATAAACAGGAGTGTGCGGTCATCTTTAACCGTTCCCGAAAGGGTAAACAGCAAAGGGGGCTCAATAAAATACCAGATGTCTTCTTTTCCCCGTGTGCCCTTACGATTAGAGCTTAAATAGCCCCACTCTTCGGTGGGATGAAACACAATTCCAAAGTCATCCATGGTTGAATTAATCGGGTACTTCATATTTTGAGGTTCACCCCATTTTCCGGTGCTATCCATGGTAACTTTAAATATATCCAGCCCGCCCATACCGCCATGACCGTCGGAAGCAAAAAAGAGGGTTGTATCATTCCGTAAAAAAGGAAACATCTCGTCGCCGGGGGTATTAATTTTAGGCCCTATGTTCAGCGGCCTGCTAAAGGGTTTTGATTTAGACTCGCGGGTTGAAACCCAGATATCTTTTCCACCGAAGCCTCCTTTACGCTCAGCTGAAAAATAGATAATCAGTTCATCATCGCTAACGGTAGGTTGTCCCACAGTAGAAAGCGTATCGATGCCAACAATATCGAGCATGGAAACGCTTCCCCAATTTCGTCCGGCACGGCTGCTCACATATATCTGGCATCCCGATTGAACCTGTTGCGGATTGGGACATCGCGTAAAATAGAGTTTTTTAAATTTTGCATTTAAAGTGGCAGCACCTTCGTTGGCTTTTGTGTTGATGGTTTCGGAAGCATCGAGGGTTACCGGAGCACTCCATTCGCCGTTTTTATCTTTTTTTGCCACAAACAAATCGCTGAAATTTTGTCCGGTCCATTTATCCTCTTCTTTACCCTGAGCGCCTTCGCGTGTGGAAGTAAATAATATCTCCTGATAGGTACTGTTATAAAAGGCAGGGGCAAAATCCGATTCTCGGGAATTTATTTTTTTTATATCGGTAACTTCATACTTAGATGGGTTTTCAATCCACTTCTGAACCTCCAGAGCAGTAGCTGCACCAGCCTTCCCGCGCGGGTCGTCGGGAGCTACTTCGGCATAACGCAGGTAATACGTTTTTGCATCGTCAAATTTCTGATTAATTTTAAGCATATCAGCATAATGCAGCAGTATCAACGGGTTTCGTTTGTCGTAATCGTTGCGTAACAAACGTTTATACGACATTTCGGCACGCTTGTAGTTTCCAACCATGCGGTAGCATTCGGCCATTTGATAGGTAATTCTGTTTTTTTCTTCTTTGTTTTTTTTAACTTTTTTATACGCTTTTTTATATTTTTCAGCAGCCACCGAGTACTGTTGACGGGAAAAAGCTTCGTCGGCCGATTTGGCAGGATTACGCCGTTGGCCCGCCACAAACACCGGCATCACCAAAAACACCAACAAAACAGATTTGATTAGAATTGAGTTTATTTTCATAATGTTCACAAATATATATCAAACGTAATTACCGTCAAATTATTGGGTTATATTTTCATCCGGTTTATCCGACTTTTTTTTCTTGCTTTCAGATAATTTTTCATCTTTCTCTTTTAATCCGTCATTCGTTACCGTGGCTTTTCGAGGTTGTGATTTTAATTCGCTATCAGGCGTGTTCATTCGCTTTTTATACTCATCAAGCCTTTGTTCACGTTCTTTTTTATCAGCTTCGCGATTGATTTCAGTTTTAATATCATCCGATGCACGTTTAACCTCATTAATAAACTTACCGAGGCTTCGCGCCATACCGGGAATTTTATCAGGGCCGAAAATCAGAAAGATTGCCAACACAATGAGCATTATCTCTCCCGAACCGAAATCAAAAAACAATAAACTCAATGAAATGGATTTTAGTGATTAATAGGCAAAAGTAAATAAAAAAAGTCCCGAAGCTAAAAGCAACGGGACTTTTCAAAAAAAATTAAACTTTTATTTTTTCTTTTTTCTATTGGCTTTTGCCTCTTTTTCTTTCATCTCTTTTTCCTGTCTGTCGCCATGGAGCAAATCGTAAGCAATAGGCGAAGCGGTAAATACCGATGAATAGGTACCTACAACAATACCCACAAGCAATGCAAATACAAAGCCTCTGATGACCTCACCGCCAAAAATAAATATCATCAACAATACTACAATGGTTGTACCCGATGTATTCATGGTACGTGCCAGTGTACTGTTCAAACCATCGTTAATGTTACGTTTGAGCGAATGACGCGGGAATAGTGTATTGTATTCACGGATACGGTCGAAGATAATAACGGTATCGTTGATAGAGTAACCGATAATAGTCAGGATAGCAGCAATGAAGGCCTGATCAACCTCCATATTAAACGGCATAACACCATAAAACAGCGAGAACATGCCTATGGTAATTAAACTATCATGGAACAATGCTGCAACACCGCCTACCCCATACTGCCAGTTTTTAAACCTTACTGCCACATAAAGGAAAATAATTATTAAGGCAAACAGCACGGCAAAATAGGCTTTTTCACGAATGTCGTAAGCAATGGTAGGTCCTATTTTTTGTGAGCTTAATATTCCCAACAATTTATTTTCACCTTCGGTATCGGAAGAGAAATCGGTATAATTAATTTTAGTTTTATAAAAGCTTTTTAAGCCGGAAAACAACCTGTTTTGAATAATGGAATCCACTTTGGGGCCTTCCTGATTGATTAAATATTTGGTTGTAACTTTAATTTGGCTTGAGGGGCCGAAAGTTTTAACTTCGGGAGCTTCTTTATCAAAAGCAGCCGTTAACGATTTACGAATATCTTCGGTATTAACATTTTGGTCGAAACGTACCACATAAGTACGTCCACCGGTAAAGTCAACACCAAAGTTTAATCCACGTGTAAACAACGAGCCGATACTAATTAAGATTAACAATCCTGAAAAAATATAGGCTTTTTTCCGCATAGCGATAAAGTCAAATTTAGTATTTGACAAAACATTGGCAGTAGCTTTTGTTGAGAAGTTAATTTTCATGTTACGCTCCAGCATCCAGGTAAAAATCAACCTTGAGATAAAGATAGCGGTAAAGAGTGACGAGAGGATACCAATAATAAGGGTAGTTGCAAAACCTTGTACAGGGCCTGTTCCAAATACATAAAGTACAATTCCTGTTAACAAGGTGGTAACGTTACCATCGATAATAGCAGAGTAGGCGTTTTGATACCCGTCCTGTATAGCGAGCTTAATACCTTTACCGGCTCTAACCTCCTCTTTTATACGTTCATAAATAATAACGTTGGCATCCACCGCCATACCCAATGTAAGCACAATACCTGCAATACCGGGAAGCGTAAGCACGGCTCCCAGTGAAGCCAGCACACCAAAGATAAAGAAGATGTTAACAACAAGAGCGATACTGGCAATGATACCACCACGGTTATAGTAAATAATCATATAAGCCAACACCATAATAAATGCCAGAATAAAAGAGTTCATACCGGCAGTAACGGCTTCGCGACCCAGTGAAGGCCCTACGACTTCTTCTTCAACAATACGAGCTGAAGCAGGCAACTTACCGGCTTTAAGAATGTTGGCAAGGTCTTTAGCCTCTTCAATGGTCATACCGCCTCCGGTAATACTGGAACGGCCATTTGGAATTTCGCCGTTAACATTCGGGAACGAGTAAACATACCCATCAAGCACAATGGCTATCTGTCGGCCGACATTTTCGCCTGTTAACCGTTTCCACACTTTGGCACCAACCGAATTCATCTGGATGGTAACCTCAACTCGATGATTGTTATCATAATCCTGACGTGCATCCACAATAACATCACCGCCCAAAGCAGCACTGCCATCGCGTGAACTCGATTTTAAAGCAACCAGTTCCAGATAATTGGGATTACGCGGGTCGGGTTTAACAGTCCAGGCCAGTTTCAAGGTTCTGGGGAAAATATTTTTTGCAAAGCCCTCTTTTAACATATTGTTAATACGGGCGGTATCTTTAATGGCGGCATAACCTACCAAAGCAGACTCGAAAGGTTTACCATCCTGCGAAATATTGGGACGCAGGTAAAACCATAAAGGATTTTGTTTTTTAAACTCTTCGGCACCCTGCTCGGTATTGGCAACCGAATCTTTCGACATCTCTTCCAACAATTTATTGGAAGTGGTATCGCCCGTTAACGAATCGGCCGTTGTTTTTGCACCTTCAGCCATGGCGGTTTGTTGGCCGTTTGCCGCACCTTCGGCTTTAGCTTTGGCGGCAGCAGAGTCGGCCGTAACAGAATCAGGTAAAATACCCGATTCTTCTTTAAGCGTATTGTTCAGCTGTTGGAAGAAACCCATAATTTTATCAAAATTGTAAGTTTCCCAAAACTCAAGTTTTGCCGAGCCTTGTAACAACTTACGAACCCGATCGGGGTCTTTTATACCCGGGAGTTCAATAAGAATACGGCCTGATGTAGCCAGCTTTTGAATGTTCGGTTGTGCAACACCAAAACGGTCGATACGGGTACGTAAAATTTGGAAGGTACGGTCGATGGCACCATCGGTTTCCTGACGGATAACCTTTAAAACCTCTTCGTTGGTAGAATTGGTTGTAATACCCTTATCTTTAAACTCATACAAAAAGATGGAAGCCAAACGCGCATTGGGGTCAACTTTATTAAATGCTTCCCCAAAGAGGGTAACAAAATCTTTATTGCTGTTTTTTTGGGCTTTGTGAGCCATTGCCATGGCTTTTTTAAAGGTTGGGTTATCACTTTTACCCGATAACGCATTAATAATATCACCCACCGATACTTCAAGCACTACGTTCATACCACCTTTCAGGTCAAGGCCAAGATTCAGCTCACGGGCTTTTACATCTTTAAATGTGTATTTGTCAATACCGATGTTATAAACCACCTCATTGGCAATACTGTCAAGAAAATAACTTTCTCTTACGCGTGATAGTGAATCAAGATAATACTTTTCCAGCAGATTATTTCCTCCTGCAAGTTGTTTTGCCATGCTTTGGGCCTGCTCGTTAACAGCGTACTCTTTCGCTTTCTTCTCATAACGGGAAGCAACGAAAGTAAAACTCAACTGATACAAACAAACCAAAGCAAATGCAATGGCAAAAAACTTAATAGCTCCTCTGTTTTGCATTGTAAATAACTATTTGATTTTACTTTACTTAATTAGACTTCAAATTTTAAGGCTGCAAAAATAGAATAATATTTCAATATTGACTAATTTAAGTTCAACAAAATGAACATGATTAGAGAGACTCACTGCACAAAGGATGACAAGGGTGTTATAAAAAAATAAATGCAGGGTAAAAAAAAGGTGCTAATCTGCCAGCCAAAACACAAAAATACGACCTTTGCATGCCAACAACAATTAATCATGATGGATAAAAAATTAAAAGCATTTGAAAGACTGCTTAACATAATGGACGACCTGCGCAAAGATTGCCCGTGGGACAAAGAACAAACCATGGAAACGCTTCGTCATCTTACCATTGAGGAGGTTTACGAACTTTCGGATGCAATACTCGACAAAAACCTGCAAGAAATAA
The DNA here is from genome assembly GCA_964455635.1 of uncultured Lentimicrobiaceae bacterium. Taxonomy (GTDB): domain Bacteria; phylum Bacteroidota; class Bacteroidia; order Bacteroidales; family F082; genus B16-G9. Next base: position 8,953 of record CAYVWX010000046.1, read on the forward strand.
AAGGTGAACTGGGCGATTTAATGCTGCACCTTGTTTTTTATGCTAAAATCGGTTCCGAAAAAAATGCTTTCGACATTACCGATGTTTTAAATGCCATTTCCGACAAACTGGTTTTCAGACACCCTCACATCTACGGCGACGTAAAAGTTAACGATGCCGAAGATGTGTTAAACAACTGGGAAAAATTAAAGCTGAAAGAGGGAAAAAAATCTGTTTTGGAAGGGGTACCCAAATCGTTGCCACCGCTAATAAAAGCTTACCGCATTCAGGAAAAAGTAAAAGGGGTCGGCTTTGAGTGGAAAGAACGGGATCAGGTTTGGGACAAAGTAACGGAAGAGCTGGGTGAATTAAAACATGAAGTGGATACCGATGCTTCCAAAGAAAAAATTGAAGATGAACTGGGCGACTTGCTTTTTGCCATTGTAAACTATGCCCGTTATGTGGGCGTTAATCCCGAAGATGCTTTGGAACGAACCAACAAAAAATTTATCCGCCGGTTTCAATTTATTGAAACGGAATCGGCAAAAGACGGAAAATCGGTTGAAAAAATGAACCTTGAACAGATGGATGAATATTGGAACAAAGCTAAAAAGCTTGAACGGTTAAAAGATTAAAATTTATGCCCTATCTGTATAAATATCCGCGCCCTGCGCTAACGGTTGATGCTGTAGTGTTTAAAAAGGTTGACAAGGATATATCCGTATTGTTAATCCAAAGAAAAAATGCACCTTACCGTGGAAAATGGGCACTGCCCGGCGGCTTTGTAGATATGGATGAAACTCTTGAAGAATCGGTTTACAGGGAGTTACAGGAAGAAACCGGCATTACCCGGGTAGATTTAAAGCAACTGCACACCTTTAGCAGCATTGAACGCGACCCCCGCGGCAGAACGGTTTCGGTAGTATTTTGGGGTATTTTACAATCCGGCGAAACGCCACAGGCAGGCGACGACGCAGCCCTGGCACAATGGTTTAACCTTAACAACCTGCCTCCCCTGGCTTTCGACCATAAGGAAATATTGTTGATGGCTTCAAAAATTATTAATAAAAAATAACCTCCACCGAGGGATGCGCAGCCTTAAAAGCATCTACCCGTTTTTTACGCAGAGAAGTATTATAGCATGTTAAGCGTTCGAGATTACGCAACCCGTTTAAATCGGATAAGCGGTTAACCCTGGTGTTGTTAATGGTTAACTCTTTCAGATTATGCAACGATGAAAGCGCCTTTAACCGCCTGACTTTTGTACCTGCTATATTCAACTTTTCGAGGTGGATTAAATGGCCGATGGGTGTCAGGTCATCTATCCCTGTATTTTCAAGGTTTAACTCAACTAAATGCTTTAACCTGCCCAAAGGTTCAATATCGGTTACAGGATTGTTGGGCAGGTTTAACCTTTGCAAACTATCCAACTCAACAAGAGGTGACAAATCGGTAATTGCCGTATAACTTATCGACAAAGTTTGCAAAGTTTTACAAACGTTTAAGGGTTCCAAATCAAAAATATTTCCGTTATTTTTTATGGTAACCTCTTTAATATTTGCTATTTGCTGAAGCTGTTCACGCGAAGGAGACCCGTCGATACCAATTTGTTTCGACCATTCTTTTTGCCATTCGTCCGTTAAATTATTCCACCAAAATTGCAACGATTCCGTTTGATAAACCACCAAACAACCCGAAACCTTTTTTTCAAAATTTAATACATCGGCCGTAGTAACCTTTGTTCGATCGCAATATATTTTGGATAAATCCCTATTATTTACAAGGGGCAAAATGTCGGAAACCGCAGTATTGTCAAGATGAATCTCCTGCAAATTCGTCAAACCCGTTAAACCGCTTAACGATCTGATTTTTGTATGATTAAGATTTAAAAACCGCAAATTGTTAAGCCCTGCCAACGGTGACAAATCGGCAATCTCGGTATTACTGACATCCAACGTTTCAAGACGAAACAACATTTTTAAAGGAATAAGGTTTGTTATGTTTTTATTTCCCGACAGAACCAACTCTTTTTGATTAACGATTTTTTGCAGCTGCTCCTTTGTGGGAGCATTGTTACGACAGCAGCTTTTTGAAAGTATGGTTTTCCAGTAATAAGGCAGACTTTCCCACCATTTGCTTAAACTTTGAGAGTCGTAAATAACCAAACAGGCGGGATTTTTTTCCATAAAGCTAATGGCTTTGTGTCTGTCGATTCCCGTATTGTCGCAATAAATCAGTTTCAGGTTTTTATTGGCCAGCAGCGATTCTATATCGGTTACAGCACTATTATTTGCCTGAATGGTACTTAAATTTACATCGGTGGCCAGCGGCGACAAATCAGATACTTTGGTGTTGTCGAGGTTGATATATTCCAACGACGGGAGGCTGTCGAGCGGCGACAAATCGGTAATTTTTGTTCCGGTTACGATTAATCTTTTTAAAAACATCAACCGTTTAACAGGTTGCAATGTTTCAACCGGTGTGTAGGCAAGACTCAAAAACGACAGTTTGTTTAACGCAACCACGGGAGTCAAATCGGTGATGGGAGTACTGTCGATAATAAGCTTTTCTAACCGTGTAAGATTTTTTATTTCCTCTAACGAGTCAACCGCAGTGCCTGTAATATTCAACTCTTTTAAATTAAACGAAAAGCGCAACGGTTCCAACGTTTCCACCCGTGTTTTGGAAAGATCCAGTAAATTTAGTTTACTCAACGTCCGCAATGGCGAAATATCGCTTATCAGCATATTTGAAGCTTTTAAAACCTCCAGTGAAGTCAGTTTGGAAACCGGTTTCAGCGTTTGAATTAAATAGTTGTTGCTGATGTTAAGCTTTTTTATTTCCAGGATATGTTTTATTTGTTTATCCAGTAAAGTCGCGTCAACATTCACGGTATCAGGGCAATTTTGCGACAGAGTATCATAACTGTAAATTACTTTATAACTACCTTCCTCAAGTTGCGGCAACCTTGAAAACCGAAGCGTATCGGTGCCGCTAATCAACAGCGAATCTTTTTCAACAACATAACAGGGGCGCAAAATAACCGCAGTACTGTCGCTAAACGAAACAACGCGGCTGAAAGGCAGCGTATCGAAAACCAATATTCCCGAACCGAAATAATCACGCCAGGGTAACGGCAGGTCGGCCCACCACTGTCGCATCTCTTTTTTTTCGTCGGGTTTGGTAGTGTAAATACTAACTATTTTCAAATCTTTTTTAAAGGGGTCGAGGTTAATTTCGATATAACGCAACATGTTAAAGTCCACCGTATCGTTTTTAACGGTTACTCCTTTTAAATTTCTGTTTACCGTAACTTTAAAAACAATTTCGCCATCATCGGCGGTAAATTGGTCAACAGCGGTAACCTCCATGGTAAAAGTGGCTTTTTTATAAAAGAAGATGATGTCTTTCAGATAGGCCTGCACATCTTTACGTAAGGGCACCTCCCGGTTTTCGTCAAGGTCATCTTCAATTTGAACCTCCGCATCGCGAAACATTTTCAGATAGCTGTTATTTATTATAATCTCCTTTTCGGCAATCACCTCCTGCGGGTCACCTAAAAAGTTTAAAGTACCCTCAAGATAGCTGACCATCATTTTACTTTGCTCTTTGTAGGCAGCTACTTCATCAGCAGATAAAGCGGGCGATTTCTGCTGTGCCGATACCGTCAGCACAGCTGCTAAAACCCCAAACAAAAATATTATTACTCTTCGGTACATGATTGATAAAATCTAATTAACGATGGCTTTTCATCCTCTTTTATATATTTCAGGTTCGATATCAACCAACCCGAATTGGTGTCGCTCCGGTTGTAATACGAAAGCTCAAAATACCAGTTGGGTATTTGAAAAAAGTGGAATTTTACTCCCGTAATCTCTTTAAAGGTAAGTTTTCCGGTTTTCATCAAATAGAAAAAGAGGGTTAAATAGTCAGGTTCAAAATTATCGGAAGCATAATACTGAATACGCGACGGATGGTCGAGTGCCTTGTGAAGATTCATAAAATCGAGCTCATGACTTTGAGGGTGCAAAAAGTATTTCATGGCTTCGGCACTGTCGATGTCGGGAAAAAAACTGCTGGTATAGTTGTAATAAACATTGCTAATAATCCATTTTGAACCCAGTCCCGACTTTTCAAGCCTTAAAAACAGAATAAGATGCCGGTCTTTTCCATCGGACGTAAAAGTTGCTGCCACTTCGGCAAACCAGTCATTATCCATAAACTCCAAATAAAACGGCTTGCTTTTATCGGTAACATCTTCAATAAAATATTGTTTTAAAGTACTGTTGGTGCGCGGATTGTGCACATCAAACATCTGCTCAAGCAATTTAATTCTGATTTTACGATTGTGATATCTCGAATCGGTAGTTTTCAGCAATTTTCCATACTGATCCTCTTCCATATTAAACCTTCTGAAAAACTGCCCCACCTGTTTGTTCATCATGTGCAATATGGCCTCATCCTGCCCACTTGTGCTTCCGTTTAAAGAGTAACTTTGTGCCCCGGCCGGAGAAAACACCGTAATAAAACAGAAAAAAATAAATAATCTTGTGATATAATGCATCTTTTATCTTTGTAATAAGCGGCAAAGTTAATCGTTTATAAGTATATTTACAGCTTAATTAATAAATGTAACAACGTATTATGAATCCAAATATTTTTAAAACCGTAAGCTATGGCTTATACCTTATTGCCACCGAATTAAACGGCAAACAAAACGGATATATTGCCAACACGGCCTTTCAGCTTACTGCCGAACCTCCAAAATTCGGTATCAGCTGCCATAAAGATAACTTTACCGCTTCGATGATAATGAAAAGGAAACGGTTTTCGGTTTCGGTACTTTCACAAAACTGCAATCGCGAATTAATCAATAAATTCGGATATCGTTCGGGAGCAAAGGTTGACAAATTTGAAAATGTTGAGGCTATTACCACCAAAAACGGCATTCCGGCGGTTACCGAAGGTGCCGTTGCCTGGTTAGAGTTTGAGCTTACCGAAACCATCGACGTAGGCACCCATTACCTTTTTATCGGCTTGCTTACCAACGGCGATTTGCTCAACGAAGAAACCCCCTTAACCTACAGCTATTTCCACGAAGTATTTAAAGGTATCGCTCCAAAAAATGCACCTACCTACCTGTCGAAAGAGATGCGTAAAGAAGCGGCACAAACTAAAAAGGAACCCAAACCCGAAAAGAAACTTCAAAAGTATGAATGTATGGATTGCGGCTGGGTTTACGATCCTGCCATAGGCGACCCTGACAACGGCATTGCCCCCGGAACCGCTTTTGAAGACCTTCCCGACGACTGGACATGCCCCGACTGCGGTGCCGAAAAATCGGAATTTGAACCGGTTGACTAATAAAATACCAACTGACAGGTTACAGCATTATTTCTAAAAATAATTTTTCAAACCAGTAAATTGTTACCCTTGAAAAAAATCCTCCTTATACGGTTTAGTTCCATTGGCGATATTGTATTAACCACACCGGTAATACGGTCGTTGAAAACTCAACTCGATGCCGAAATACACACGGTTACTAAAAAAAAATATGCTTTTCTGTACCAAAACAACCCTAACGTTGATAAGGTTTTTAGTTTTAATAAAGAAGAACAGGAAGTTATTCCCGATTTACTAAAAGAGCAGTACGATTTTGTGGTTGACCTGCAAAAGAATCTGCGTTCGTTCAAAATTAAAAAATCGCTGAAAGCACCCTCAGCCTCTTTTCCAAAAAAAAACATTCAAAAGTGGTTGATGGTGAATTTTAAGGTTAATATACTTCCCGAAAACCATGTAGTTGATCGCTATTTTGAAGCGCTAAAACATTTAAATGTTTCAAACGACGGAAAAGGTTTGGAGTATTATATTCCTAATAAGGATGTAATTAACATAGCGGATGTTTATCCCGAATTAGCAAGCGGTTACATTGGATTAGTAATTGGCGGCCAACATTTTACCAAGATAGTGCCGCCGGAAAAAGCGGCTGAAATTGTCAAACAACTGGAACTCCCTGTTGTTCTGCTGGGGGGTAAAGAGGACTTTGAACGGGGAGAAGAAATTGTTACATACGCTCCGAAAAAAACAATCATCAACACCTGCGGAAAGTATAATTTAAACCGGTCGGCTTCGCTGGTGCAACAGTGTAAGGTGTTAATTACCAACGACACCGGCCTAATGCACATTGGGACAGCTTTTCAAAAACCCATTGTTTCGGTTTGGGGTAACACCATACCCGGTTTTGGTATGTATCCTTATATGCCCGGCCACCAAAACAGGTACTATTTGGCCGAAGTAAAAGGGTTATCTTGCAGGCCATGCAGCAAATTGGGTTATAAAAAATGCCCGAAGAGTCACTTTAATTGCATGATGAATCAGGATGTGGATACCATTGTGAATAAGGTAAATGCTTTCATAAAATAATAAATCGTATTTATCGTTTTAAATAAAACGATTGATTATGAACAAAAAGATTGTTGCTATTTTAGCCATATTATTTTTTCAAGCCACCACCATGAGCGCACAGGACACAACAAAATATAACAAGCTAACACCCCGTGAAGCACGTGTTATTATTTACAAAGGAACCGAAGCACCTTTTACGGGCGAATATTATTTAATGGATAAAGAAGGTGTTTACCGGTGTAAGCAGTGTAATGCTCCGCTGTACAGGTCTTCCGATAAATTTGATGCGCATTGTGGCTGGCCAAGTTTTGATGATGAAATTAAAGGAGCTGTAAAACGTATTCCCGATGCCGACGGCCACAGAACGGAAATAGTTTGCGCCCACTGTGGTGCTCACCTTGGCCATGTATTTAAAGGCGAACATTTTACCCCTAAAAACACCAGGCACTGTGTAAACTCGATAAGTTTAATTTTTGAACCGGCAAAACCGGACAGCCTTACCGGTGAAAAAAGGTAAAAAACCACTCATAAATTTTAGCCTGCATAATTTATAAATTACTCTCAATGGGTAACATTATTGCGCCCTAAAGGATGGGCAAAAATGACAGCCAAACCGAATTTATAAATTAATAACCATCATCGCGATGTTCTATTAATGTTCCTGTTGGATCAACAAATGAACTTGAGATTACATCATTTTCATATTCTCTAGTAGTCCAATTGTAAGAATACATACCACTTTGATCAATATTGTTAATCGGATTATTCCCTGCATAAGTGTAAGGGCTATGAAATTGTTGCAATGGATCCAGTACATGCCATCTCCCCAACTGCGGGTCATAGAACCTTGCCCCGTAATCGTACCAATCCAAATCAAACTTATCCTGCAGTTCCTTGCCGTTGTAGAGGTATTTGTTGGTGGTGTAAGTATTGGTGGCGGGAACGCCGGACATGAGCATGCCGAAGGGGTAGTAGCTATTTTGTTGCTCTATGTGCTTGTTTTGGTTCAGCACCACACGGGTGCTGCCGAGATGATCTTTTAGAAAATACTGATATTCAAA
>CAYVWX010000047.1:0-16374 GCA_964455635.1 uncultured Lentimicrobiaceae bacterium
CGGTTCCATTGCTACCTATAACTGGGTATCCATTACACTGGATGAAACCAGTGTTCCCGGCGGTATTTTAAACGGAGATGGATCGGTAACTGTTCCGGGAGAAGGTGTTTGGGCTTACGATTCGGTAGCTTCTCAAATATCATTTACACCCGAGCAAGGCTTTGGGTTGGATCCGACTCCCATTGTATATACATTAACTGATGTTAATACCCTGTTAAGTGATACGGCCCTGGTAGTTATTACTGTAACACCATTTGAATGCCGCTTCTGGATTGAGTGCGCCGAGGAGGTTTGCTTAGATGTTAACCCGAAATGGGAGACTGTAGAAGCAGGTGTCGTTCAGGGAACAGGAAGTTGCCCGGGTAAGGATGAGGGTGTTTGGTCGAATCCGGTTTATCCGGCAGGGGCTTCACCAATAGTGTTTACCAGTCCTAATACTGACACAACCTCATATTATGTTACTGCTCCGGGACAATATATTCTCAAGTATAGCTGGCCGGGTTACGGTTCTGCCGTTGAAAGACTGGTTAATGTATATGAAGTACCTAAACCTCAAATAACCGGTGATTCATTGCCAAAAACATGTAATGAATATGTTTATGAAGTTGTTGATACAAGAGCATTAAAATCAGGTATTTTACACAATCAGTGGTATGTAACCGGTGGCGGCACTATTGTTGGAAGCAGCACCGACACCGTTGTTACCGTTCAATGGGATAATGTTCCCGGCGATGATACTTTAATGGTGAATTCTTATTTGGTTTCAATGCTTGGAGATACCTCATTCCATTCGTGTGAAGGATGGGATACGGTGATAATAACCAAACAGGCTCCAAAATTAGCCGGACAGGTTAAATACTGGAATCAGTATGAAACCTATATGCCGTCACCGTTTTCCACCGATCAGTATTGCAACTGCGAACCATTTGATTACTTTTATGTAACGTTGTATCACATTAATGGTACACAATATGATTCACTGGAAACAGCTTATGTGCAACCGCGTTTAATGGAAGATCTTAGCGAGTTAATGTCGTATTTTGAATTTGATATCGACACCTATAATTTCGGTTGTGACGCAGAATATGTTCTGAAGATATGGGATGGAGGATTTAATTATCACAACAATCCACCTGTTTCGCCTGACAAGGCTGTTCTCGGACATAGCTATACTTATAACAGTTGGGGTGGAGTTAATGCAACTGATGCACTTGCTATTCAGTTGATGGCTGCCCATAACAATATTAGTGGAGCACCCTGGAACTTTAACTGGGTAGGTGCATTTACCGATTCACCGTATTACGGCTACTATTCACATTCAGTAGCTGATGTTAACAGCTCCAATACCTATACCAATGGCGGTATTACGGCGTTGGATGCTCTAACGGCCAAGTACCGGTCGGTAGGCTTAATCGGTAATTATCCTGATAACGGAAGTAACAATCAGTTTTCGCCGAACTTTAGAGTAACCGGAAGGTTGGTTGATTCGTTACCGGAAATTACGTTCCCCAAACCGTTTGATTATGACACAGCTACAGATATACCGTTTACACACAGCGGAACCGATTACCTGTACTTTAAAAAAGCAACGGAACATAAATACACCTCTATTCCAATAGGTATGAATAACTCGAAAGACTTTATCAATATCTATTACGAATCCATTGGTGATATTAATGCAGGTTACACACCTCCCGGTTCGGGATTAAAGGCAAAAGCTACTGCCGAACTGGACTATGATGGTTCAATAAGTACCTATTTGGGAGAAGAGATAACCATACCCATTAGTATTGACCGTCGTGCCGAAGTGGGAGCAATATCGTTAAGCTTAAGTTATAGAAATGATTTGATTGAAGTGGTTGGAACCAATTTTGGTAAAGACGGACAGTTTATCGACCAAAAGAACGGTGTTTTAAACATGGCATGGTTTAGCCTTGATCCGGTAGATTACAATGCAGATGAAGCAATTGCTCAAATTAAAGTTGTGGTAACCGGTAACATTCCTAAAGGAACTAAATTGTTCAGGTTAATGCAAAACAGTGAGTTGGCTGATGCCGATGCACATACTTTTGATGTAAAACTGAAAACAGTTACCGTGACCACGGATAAATTAATGGATGGCGATGAACTTCAGGTTACCAACTATCCAAACCCGTTTGATACTAAAACAACCTTTAAATATATTTTACCCGAAGGAGGTAAAGTAAAACTGGAAGTTTACGACCTGCGTGGTAAGCATATTACCACACTTGTTGACGGGATGGAAGAAGCAGGTGTTCATAAGGTTGAATTTGTACGACCGGCCAGCTTGCAGGATGGTATCTATGTTTACCACATCTCATTGGTTGGAGAGTCGCACTCGTATGCTGCAGTCAAGAAGTTTAATGTAACGCTTAACCCTTATAATATAAGGTAGATAGCTTTAGGTTCTATGAATCCCTTTCGGGGAAAATAAAAAAATGCTGCTCAAAATGAGCAGCATTTTTTTTTGGCATTCCGGTTATGATAATAATTCTGATAAACAAATTACAACCCTATTCAATCACAGCAGGGTTTGTAATCCTGCGGTTTTGCAAAATAATTTTACAAATCAACATCAGACAACATCATTATGCTCTCCCCGTTACTCACGGTTCTTCATTACATGAACATAGGAGCCTGCTACGCATAAAATGAAAAAACCAATTAATGGAATAATGTAATTAACGATTCCCGTTATGTTGGAATGACGCAATAAAATATTGTAATAACCCTGCAACCCCCAGTTCAGCGGTGAAATTTTGCTAATAGTGAGCATGGTGTCCGACATCATAAAAACGGGAACCCAAATACCTCCTAAAGCTGCCAAAATTACTACCGATATGGATCCGAAAATAGAGGCCTGCGTTTGCGATGTAAACCATGTACCGATAAGAATTCCATAGCCTGTGGCTGCCAGCGAAATAACAGAAGTAAGCAACAGCAAGGCAGGCCATTGACTGTATTGAACAGCTAAGGGTGGCAGGTTTATTAAAGGAAATAAAAAAATACCGATTATCATCATAGTGGCAGCCTGAGTTAATCCTATCAGAAAATAGATGGTTGTTTTACCTGCCAGCGAAGGAGCGACAGAACCCGGCATGGTGTTCAGCCGTAAAGCAACGCCACCGGTTTTTTCTTTTATCATGTTGCCTGCCAACGGAATTACAATAAAAAAGATGGCAAACAGGGTATAGGCCGGCACATTGTGCTGCGCAGCATTTGGGATGGCGGAAGCAGACTCCGTAGTGACTTTTTGCTCGTCTATCTGCACCAGCCGAACGGGATGTCTGTTCTTTTTTATTTCAACACCCAACAACTGTTTAAAAAGGGCTGCATAGGTATTGTAAATTATTTCCGATTCAACTCCTGAAGAAAATTCACGCAGGGCGCTTAATACCGATTGCTTTACCGAATATTTCATTATAGGATCAAAAAATACATCTACCCTGGCAGCGGTTTCCGCCCCGGATGTGTCAAGGGTAACCGATTTTGTAATCTCTTCGGGAAACTGATGATAAATTTCTTTATTCAGAATTTTCGTAATGGATTTGGTAGCTCCTTTATTGATGACGATGCCAACGGTAAAATTGCCTTTGGCTACCTTTTTTTTTAAATCATCAACCTGAGTATTTTTGACCGGAACAACTTTAAACAGATTTGTTTTCTGAAGCCCCTCAACAATATTTTTCCCAAACACTCCCCTATCGTTGTTAATAATGACAAGCGACAGTCGTTGTTCGTCAAGTATTTTAAAAGTGCTGTCCTGCAGCAGCGTCATTACCAAAACCAGTGCTACCGGCATTAAATACAGCATAGAGAGTGCCGGAATATCGCGTATTAGCAACAAAAACTCTTTTTTTACCGAGGCTGTAAACTTAATAAACATATTTTGCTTTCTCCATAATGATAATTAATCCCGCAGTTTCCGGCCGGTAAGTTTTAAAAATATCTCCTCCAATTTATGGCAGTCGTTGTGTTTTGAAATCAGTGTTGCCGGTTCTCCTTTTTCTATTATTTTTCCATAATCGATTATACCGATGCGGCTGCAAAAGTTTTCGGCTTCATCCATATGATGAGACGTATAAACAATGGTTGTTCCGTTTTTGTTTAGCTCTTTTAAAGCGTTGATAATTACATTTTTTGATTGTACATCAATGCCTACTGTGGGTTCATCCAGAAAAAGAATTTTCGGGTTGTGGAGTATGCCTGCTATCAGATTTATTCGCCGTTTCATACCTCCCGAATAGGATTTTATTTTTTTTCCCGCCTTTTCATCAAGGCCAAAAGTTTTAAGCCAATGGTTAATGGTATTGTGCAAATGCCTGCCTTTAAGGCCGAACATATTCCCAAAAAATGTCAGGTTCTCCTTTGCAGTAAGTTCTTCGTAAAGTGCTATATCCTGCGGAACAAAACCAATATTTTTGCGAATCTCCTGTTGATGTCCGGTTACATCGTTACCGAAAATGGTGACGGTACCGCCGGTGGGCTGAATCAGGGTGCATAATATGGAAATGGTAGTTGTTTTTCCTGCTCCGTTGGGGCCCAGCAGCCCGAAGATTTCTCCCTTATTAATGGTTAGGTTTAGCTTGTCAACAGCCGGTTTGCCGGCATGTTTATACCACTTGGTAAGATTATTTATTTGTATAACAGGCTTTTGATTCATTTACACCACTGCTTTTTTCAGTTTAGTAAAAAACTGTTGTTCTCTTTGGGAGAGTTCAAGTAAAATGTCGGCAGCAGCATTGTAGTCTTCTCCTTCTTTGGCACGGTTTTTAACTATACGGCCTGCAATAACAGCAAACTCGCGCCACTTATCGCCAATGGCAGTCATTTCGTACGATAGTTTTTTTAGCTCGGGTTTATCAATTACCTTTGCGGCTTCTTGTAAAAAAGCAGCGTACATATAACGAAATCCGGCCCCGCCGGTACCTATCTCTTCCTGTGCCCTTACAATCTGTCCGGTAAAAAGCGATGCTTTTTTAGCCCCGAGCTTTTCAGGATACTGTCTGAACTTTTTTGAAAGAAATTTAATGCCTTTGGCTCCGAACATGGGAACGGGAATAGAGGTCATATCTTTACAAGTGTGCTTAATACCCTTGATAACAGCAGTTTTAACGTCAAAACTTTCGGGTACGTTTTTAAGCCAATACATGTGTCCTTTGGGAGCAAAAGTGCCTTTGGCATAACGTACGCGCATTAACTCTTTACGGGTTAACAGGGTTTTTTTCTCCATAATGGGGTCGCTGATAAGATAGTTGTCATTTGTTTTACCATAAACCACAATGTTATGTGCATTAAAGTGAAAACGATAGCGGGTAGGGAAATAGGTAAGGTGATAAACCCCCACCAACATGCCGGTGGGTATTTTTTGTGCCAGATTATTGTCCAGCGCTTCCATGGCTGTTTGGGGATTGCCGTATTTGCGCTTCTCGAAACGAAAACCCAGCCGCTTTGAGACCCTTTTAAAAATAATACCCGGCAGCGGCCTGAAAGAGGTAACCGGAATGTTATCTACTTTTAAAAAGGGCATGTGTGAAAAAAAGTATCCCGAGCCAATACCAAAAATCATGGGTTCGCTAAGGTCGATGCCATAATATCGCAGCAGATTAGACACCACGCCGTTTTCGCAATGTGCCAGCTGGCGGTGTTCAAAATTCATCTCTATATTCATTCCCTGATGTTATCGTTTTTAATTCTGTCAATGTCTTGCAGCTCTTCCACGGTAAGGTCAAAAATATCGGCGTATTTTTGTAAAGCTTCGGTGCTGAGTTTGTTAAATCCTTTGGGTTTTAAATGCTTTTTTACGGTCCATTTCCAAAAGCCGGTATATTTAGCCAGCAGCGATGTGTCCATAATGGTTTTTTCCATGTAATATTTTATGGGGCTGGCTTTTCCGTTAAGAACCTCCCGGCGGGCCTGTTCCGCTTTTTCATTAATAACTTCCCAGGCATTTTTTAATATGGTGTTTTTTACATCCCACCCGACGCTGTACGAAGTGGTGTAATTCCCATTTTCGTCCAAGGTGTAAATAGGGTCTTTAAATTTACCTTCCAAAATATTTTCATCATCCTGCGGAACTTCTTTAGCTTTCATAATTTCAGGGTTTTTCCTGCAAAAAGATATTCATTTCACCTTCGGCAACCGGAATGCCGTTAACCGACACTTCACCTTTTATCACCGAAATGTTTTCCATGTTCATTAAAACAGTCATTTTAGTAACAAGGGTTTGCCCGACCTCCGGCAACGAAAAAATCTTCATTCTTTTTACCGAACCGATAAATCCTGTACGGGGCTTCAGGTTAAGCTTGTCTGCCTCGAAACCCGAAGCCAGAGCCGCTGTTTGTGCTATGTGCTCAATCAACCCGGGTTCTTTAAAAAAACCATCCTCCACAAAAAGATTGCCGGTTTTAATGGTAAGTGTTGAAACCGTTTTGTCCCGATTACATTCAAGCAGGCCATCTACCATAGCCATGGGCTGTTTTTGCGGAATAAGGCTTAATACTTTTTGTTTGCCGGCCAACATAATTAAAGGGGTAATTTTATTTATGTGTCAAAGATAAAATTTTTAAAGTATCAATAGCTTTTCCATACCTGCTTTTGGAACAGATACGCAGGATGAATTTGTTGCAGACAAGTGTAGTGTAAGATTATAAATAAAAAAAATCAGGTTTTTTGTAAGGAATGAAAGCCGGCAGCGACTATATGAGCGAAAACATTAAAAAATGAATTTTATTTAAACAATCAAAAATTATTATCATGGAAAACAAAATGAAAAAAACAACCCTTGTAGCAGGTTCTATTTTAGCCAGTGCATTAACAGCTTTAACCGTAACTAACGCCGAAGCAAAGACCATTAACCTGGGCAGTGGCAGTGAATTGAGAAGCGAAATCATCGACCTTAATATTTTATCTTCTTCAAAAAGTGTTTACGAAATGAAGTGTGGTTCAGAATCGATGGAAAAAGGAAAAGCTCAAAAAACCGAGAAAAAAGCCAAAGAAGGCAAAGCGGTAGAGAGCAAGTGTGGCGAAGGTAAATGTGGCGAAGGTAAATGTGGCAGCAGTGCTAAAAGCAGTTCCAAAACCAAAAAAGCCGAAGCCAAAAAAACCGAATCGAAAAAAGCCGCTAAAGGAAAAGCCACCGAATCGAAATGTGGCCAGGGTAAATGTGGTGCAGAATAAGCCTTTTTCATCACCACCGGAAATGCATGTCCGGTTTGGGTCATGCTTTCCGGTTTTTTTATGCCCTTTTCAAAGCTTAGTGCTAACAGTTAAAATCATACATAATCAGTAAATTACACCATAATGAACAATAAAACACAAATAGGACTTGGATTTCGGCGCGAGATATCCGATTCTTTTCTTGATGGCGACATTAAACCCGATTTTATAGAGGTTGCTGCCGAAAACTGGCTTGAGCTGGGAGGTTACTGGGGTGATGTTTTTCGCCGTGTAACCGCACAATTTCCTTTAATTGTTCATGGACTGTCGCTGTCTATTGGCAGCCCCGAAGAGCTTGATTTTGAATTTCTGAAAAAATTAAAAACTTTTTTAAAAGCCTTTGATGTTAAAATTTATTCGGAACATCTATCCTTTGCAAAATTTGAAAATGCGCATTTTTTCGACTTGTTGCCTATCCCCTTTCGCGAGGACAGCGTAAAGCATATCTCCATGCGCATTCGTCAGGTTCAGGACTATCTGGAAATGCCGCTTGCCATCGAAAATGTGTCGTATTACACTTCTGTTGAAGCCGAAATGACCGAGCAACAATTTATTAACAACATTGTGGAAGAGTCGGGATGCAACATGCTGCTTGACGTAAACAATGTGTTTGTTAACGGTTTTAACCATCATTACGACCCCTATCGGTTTATTGACGATATGCCCCTTGACAAAGTTTCGTATATCCACATGGCCGGACATAAGCGTATTGCACCCGATTTAATTATCGACACCCATGGCGAGGCCATTATTGAGCCTGTATATCAACTGTTTGACTATACCATAAAAAAAATGAACCCTGTTCCCGTTTTGTTGGAGCGCGACTTTAATTTTCCGGAACTGGATGAATTAAAAACCGAGTTAAGCGTTTTACGCAACATTGTTAACAAAAACCACCATCAGCATGTTATACAATAAACATACTTACAACGACGAAAAATTACTGGTAGATTGGGTGCGAACCGGAAATCCGGTTGAACTTGATGTTACCCGTAAGGACGGCCTGAAACAATACCGGCGTTTGTTTCGCAATAACATTCATAACACGTTGGTACAATCGTTTCCCATAGCTTTTGAGGTTTTGCCGAAAGAGGAGTGGGACAAGCTGGTAGATGACTATTTTGCCACAGGTGCAGTATCCGATGGCCGTGTTTGGCTTATGGCCGGTAATTTTTACGAGTTTGTGGTTGAAAATTCGTATGCCGAAGGTTTTAACAAACCCTGGCTAAACGATCTTATATTGTTTGAGTGGGTTGAAATAGAGGTGCATACCATGAACGACATCCCCAAAGAGCACTTTTTAAATACCGGTGATACATTAAACGATATTATTGAGATTAATCCCGAATACCGGCTTATAAATCTTGAATATCCTGTGCATCTTTATGCTGCGGAACAGGCTGCCGAAAAAAAGGGGAGTTATTTTCTGTTGGTATATCGCGACCCCGAAAGCTTTAAAGTTAAATTTAGCAACCTTCATCCGTTAGCAGTGGTAGTATTTGAAAAAATACGTAGCGAAGGTCAAAGTCTTAAACAAATTATTGACGAAATAGATGCCTTACAAGAGGTTCCCATTAGTGATACTCAAAAACTGGAGCTCCAGTCGTTTGTAAAGCTTATGTTAGAAGAAAAAGCTTTTTTAGGATTTAAATCATACTATAAAAATTAATATAAACCGGAGATACAAATCCATCAAAATCAAAATTATTATGAAATGTAAATTAATCCCCATCTGCGATAAAATTTCACGTATGCTGGAATTTTTAAAAGATATTCCCTTGCTATTAATGCGGCTTGTGCTTGCTTACGGTTTTTGGGGGCCGGCCATGATGAAATGGAACAACATGAGTGGTATTGCCGACTGGTTCGAGAGCATGGGTTATCCATTTCCAACACTTAATGCCTATTTGGCAGGAACCACCGAGCTTACAGGTGCTATTTTAATGGTACTTGGTATCGGAACCCGTATCATCAGCATCCCAATGATGTTTATTATGTTTATTGCCATTTTTACCGTTCACATTTCCAATGGCTTTGAGGCCGGAAACAATGGTTTTGAAATTCCGCTCTATTATCTGATTATGCTCTTCACCCTTATGGTTTACGGGCCCGGAAAATATAGTCTGGAAGGGTTGCTGCGACGTGCAACCTCCAAGAGTTAATGGTCGTCAATATAAACGACCAGGTAAAAGCTTTTTCATAAGTGTGATTTAGTTTTTGTAAACAGGGCAGTTTCGGCTGTCCTGTTTTTTTATTTTATGAATCAACTCTAAAAAGGTAGAATGTTATCATAAACAAGGCGGTTTTTGTGCTTATTAAATTAAACCGATTTTAAAATGGAATTTATAAAGAGCCCCAATATAATTGCTACTAAAATAAACACCAACCATTTTGTCTATTATACCTACATTTACCTATTGCACCTGCCAGCCCCTGACCAAAATTTGTAAAAGAGTTGTTTTGTCTTTCATACCTTTCTAATTAATGGCAATAATTATTATTTGCTGCCGTAATATAGTTTTACTATCTTTGTCATATAAAAATTTTATTATCGGAGATAAAAAATTACATATTAAGCAATTAAAAGAGCAATTTAAAAAAGCCGATTACTTTACCACAAAAGAAATTAGCGAATTCTATCTTTCATTTGACCCTCTTGTTAAAAAGGCTACTATTAATTGGAGAGTGTATGCCCTAATTAATAAAGGTGTATTAACTCGTATTGGACGAGGTAAATTTTGTTTAGGTTCTAACAATCTTTTTTCACCGGAATTAAACAGAAAAGAAAAGGTGATATACAACAAACTAAAAGCTGAGTTTCCGTATGCTGTGATTTGTGTTTGGAATACAAAAATACTAAACGAGTTTATGCAACATCAACCCGGTAATTTTCAAATAATAGTTGAAGTTGAAAAAGAAATAACTCAACCTGTTTTTTATTTTCTCAAAAAGTTGAAATACCCTGTTTTCATACAGCCAACAGTGGAAATATTGGAAAAATATCTGCCCACAGATAAGGAAGCAATTATTATTAAATCTTTAGTGTCAGAATCACCTTTACAACAAGCCGGTAATATTAGAACAGTAACTATTGAAAAGTTGTTGGTAGATATTTTTTCTGATACCAATATTTTTTCAGCTCAACAAGGTGCTGAACTTCGAACTATTTTTCAAGAAACATTTAACAAATATACTGTTAACCAAAGTAAGATGCTTCGATATGCAAGTAGAAGAAGAAAAAAAGAAAGTTTTCAAGAGTATTTAAGCACAATTCATATTTACGGCAGCAAAATGGATATTGCTGCCAAATTATAAAATATGATAGATAAGGGAAAAATAAATTTTGATTGGATTAGTCTGGTATCCAGGCGGAACCGAAAAGCTGACAAGATTTTGGTTGAAAAGGTTATTCGTGCTTTACTACTGCTTGAAGGCTTAGTAGTGCACGAAATTCCTTTTGTGTTTAAAGGAGGAACAGCGTTAATGTTACATTTAAACACTCCAAAAAGATTATCCATTGATATAGATGTCATTTTACCCATGGAGGTTAAAGGTTTTGAAGATATTCTTAAAAAAATTGGTGCTGACCAAGGTTTTACCGGATTAGAGTTACAACATAGGAATACTAATTCTAAAATCAAAAAAACACACTATAAATTTTACTATACTCCATTACACAAGTCGAATAAGGACGAAGAATATATTCTTCTTGATATTCTTTTTGAAGAAGTTGGCTATGCAAATGTGATTGAGATTCCGATACAATCATCTTTTGTGCCGATTAAGGGAGACCCAATTAAAGTAAAAGTTCCATGTTTGGAAGATATGCTGGGTGATAAACTTACAGCTTTTGCACCAAATACAACGGGCATACCTTATTTCAAAAAGAAAGACAGTATGAGCATGGAAATTATTAAGCAGCTTTACGATATTGGAAACCTGTTTGATGTTGCAAATGATTTGGAAATAATTAAATCTACCTTTTTAACATTCGCTAAAACTGAATTGGCATACAGAGCTTTAAATGGACTGACAGCGAACGATGTATTGGAAGACATCTATCAAACATCATTGAATATTGTAACAAGAGGTTCGGATGGCAAAGGGAATTTTGAACAACTACAGCTCGGAATTAGAAGAATTGCCGGCTTCATATTTTCTGAGAGTTTTCATTTAGAAAAAGCTATAGTATTAGCATCAAAAACGGCATACATTTCAATACTTATCAAAGAAGATGCAGCAGTAATGGAGAAATTTAATAATTCGGAATTATTAAAAAACCGGAAGGTTGGGGAGCCTTTGAATACCAAGCTAAACAAATTGAAGAAATCAAATCCGGAAGCTTTTTTTTATTGGTTTAAAATTTACGAGCTTCTTAAACAGGCAGAATAATTGGGAAGGTCAACCGTTACATTACGCAGATAACAAAACCAATAGCGCTTTAAAGAAACTGCATAATAAGTTATGCCTGACGTATGTATGCTTTTATTGGCATATTACAATCTTAATCATTACCAACAATTATAACCTAATCTAATACTACTATAATGGTTATTGTTTATCTGTTTTAAGATGTTGCATATCAACCCGGCATTCTGTTTGGTATTGAAACCAAACACGATAAGTTTGGAAACGAAGAGTCTTTTAAAAGTGTACTTATTTTATGGTATCTAAAATAGCCATATAATGTCGTACTACCGAATCGAATGCAGGACGATACTGTTTGTAAACCGGTTTTGCGGGAGGAGATTTAACTTTTAGCGGATTTACGGCGGTGCCGTTTTTAAAATACCGGAAATCAAGATGAGGCCCTGTGGCTAATCCCGTATGCCCCACATAACCGATAAGTTGTCCCTGTTTAACATGTTTCCCCACTGTCATGCCTTTGGCAAAACCATGCAGGTGCATGTAAGATGTTGTATAAGTGCTATTGTGCTTTATTTTTAAATAATTTCCGCCACCCCGCTTTTGATATCCTCTTTTTATAATAATGCCGTCGCCTACCGAATGCACCGGCGTTCCTTCGGGAGCAGCATAATCGACACCGTGATGGGGCCTGTAAATTTTTAAAACCGGATGGTATCGTCTGTTGGTAAATCGCGAACTGATGCGGGTATATTTTAATGGTGCTTTTAAAAAGGTACGTTCCAAACTGTTGCCCTTTTCGTCAAAATAGTCGCCCCGGCCATTTTGCACAAAATAAAAAGCATATAAGTCTTCACCGTCGTGATGAAACAGAGCAGCTTTAATTTTGTCGATATAAGCAGGTTTGCCTTCAATGTATGCTTCGTCGTAAATAACTTTAAACCGGTCTTTTTTCTTTAAACCGAAAAAGTCGATGGTCCAGGCATAAACTTCCGAAAGCAAATTTGAGAGGTTAGGACTTACTCCTGCTGCTGTCATGGCATTCCACAACGAGGAAACAATGGTCCCGCTAACCGCCTGCTCTTTGGTTTCAAGTTGTTTTTTTCCCAAGGTGGCGAAAATAGAATCGGTAAGATGATAAACCACATAATCAACGCGGTTAATTTCGTAAATAAAGTATAATGGTTTTTGCAAGGAATCGCCGGCAGATAAAATTACATATCTGTTTCCCTTTCTGATTTTTCTTACATCAAAAACCGATTTTGTACCTTTAGCCAGCTTGTCGATGGTAGCGTAATTAACGTTGTGTCGCAACAAGATATCTGATAGAAATTCATTTTTTTTAACGATGGAAGAGTCTGCCACAAGCGAGTCAACATTAATACCATAGGCTATTTTCGGTTTGTGTTGTACAATCTGTTTAACTTTAACCCGTGCAGATGAGGGCTGCGTGTTGTTACCGCAACTCCATAAAAACAGCATTGCCGGAATAACCAATATGAAAATTAATTTACTTTTTAGCATCTTTACCTTAAATAAGCCTGCAAAAGTAACAGATATTACCTTTAGCTTAATAATTACTCAGTAAAAAAAGGGGGTTACTGATTTTTTCGGGCATATTCGTAACCCAGTTTCAAAGCTTTCAGGTTCATGTTAATCATATCATCCCCTTTTTTGGCAAAAATATTACGAATAGCCTGCTCCAACGATTCGTATTTTAAGCCTATAAAAGGTGCCGATGCGCCCAAAATAACAATGTTTGCCGCTCTTATTGAACCGGCTTCTTTGGCGGTTTTTTCGGCATCAATGGTAATATATCTCGGCAATTTCCATATCTCTTTAAGGAGGTCTTCCAACGGTGGGTAATCGGGAATGTTTTTAAAAGGGTTCATGCTTGTAATAAGCCATCCCGATTTTTTGTTTAACATATTTACATAGCGAAGCGATTCCATAGGTTCCACGGCAATAACCATATCGGCTTTTCCGGCGGCAATAAGGTCGGCGGCAATGGGATTGGACGATAAGCGCAGGTGTGCCTGCACATCGCCGCCACGCTGGCTCATGCCGTGTACTTCCGACTGTTTTAAATAAAGCCCTTCCAGCAGTGCTGCTGTTCCAATGGTGGTGGCAATGGTAAGAATCCCCTGTCCTCCAACGCCACCCAGTATAATATCTTTTTTCATCTTTTTCTCTTTTATAAATCACTTAAAAATGTGTTTCGGTGGTGCAGCTATTGTCTGAACTAATATTTTATCAACTACGGCCTCCGGAACTTTTTAACTTTTTTGTTAACTGGTTTTTTGTTTGCGTTTTTCAGCTGCTTTCAATTTCATTCGTCTGGCCAGTGTCTGAACGCATTCGCGACGCGGTATAATAACCGAAACTCCCTGATAGGCAATCTCTTCTTTGTAAATTGCCAGGTTTTCGTCGTGCAGACGTCTCAGGGGTTTTACAACTCTGATGTGCTCTTCTTCAACCCCCAGTCCTTTGCAAATACTTTCAATACGTCCCAAGGCTGCCGAGTGTTGTCCGCCGGTCATGCCCACGGTTGCATTGTCAAGAATAAACACGGTAATGGCTACTTTTTTAACCACCGCATCCAGCAGTCCTGTCATCCCCGAATGGGTAAAGGTTGAATCGCCGATAACGGCTACCGACGGGGTAAGTCCCGACTCGGCCGCCCCGACAGCCATGGTAATAGAGGCACCCATATCCACACAGGAATCAATTGATTCCAACGGTTTAAGTGCACTTAAGGTATAACATCCGATATCTGAAAAAACATGGCCTCTTCCGTAAGGTTTCATGGCATCGTTAAGCGCTTCAAACGAATCGATATGCGGACATCCGTCGCAAAGTACCGGAGGACGGCCTTTAAGAACGGAAGGGGTTTCAAAACCCGTGTCAACCGGCAGGCCCAAAGCTTTGGCAACGAGGTTGGGGTTTAGCTCACCATCGCGAGGCAGGCTGCCTTCAAGGCGTCCCTTAACGGGTTTGCCCTTATTAAGCAGTCCACGCAGCAACTCTTCCACAAGCGGCGCCCCTTCTTCCAGCACCAGCAATTCGTCAACAGCTTCGTAAAGTTGGTTAACCATGGCCGACGGTACGGGATATTGTCCTATTTTTAATACGGGGAAAGGAACTTTGCCATCTTCAAAATTCTCAATTAAATAATTATATGCCAAGCCACAGGCGATAATTCCCAAGCTTTTATCATCTCCGTCAGTAAGCTTATTAAAGCCCGATGATTCGCCATCGGTTTCAAAAGCCGATTGTTTTCCCAGTAAGCCACTGTAGCTTTTACGGGCCATGGAAGGCAGTAAAATAAACTGGTTGTGATCGCCGGGCAGATGCAGTTCGTTTTGCGGAATTCTTTTTTTACGCTGAACACCCGAGCGCGAATGAGCCAGACGGGTTGTTATGCGAATCATAACGGGTATTCCGAATTTTTCGGAAAGTGTAAGTCCGTAATAAGCCATGTCGTAGGCCTCCTGTTGGTTAGAAGGCTCCAGCACCGGTATCATGGCAAATTTACCGTAAAAACGCGAGTCTTGTTCGTTTTGAGAGCTGTGCATGGACGGGTCGTCGGCCGATACCACCAACAAGCCGCCATTGGTACCTGTAATGGCTGAATTCATAAAAGCATCGGCAGCAACATTAAGCCCGACATGTTTCATACAAACCATGGCTTTTTTTCCTGCGTACGACATTCCGATGCCGGTTTCCATGGCGGTTTTTTCGTTGGTTGACCATTCCGATTTGATTCCCAGTTCTTTGGCCTCTTTCGAGGCCTGAATGTATTCGGTAATTTCGGTTGACGGTGTTCCGGGGTAGGCAAATACACCGGACAAACCACCGTCCATAGCCCCGAGAGCTATGGCCTCATCACCCAGTAATAATATTTTATTCATTGTATATCAACTTTTTAATTATTTTTTTTAAAAACTCAAATTTAGAAAAAAACTCTCTGCAATCGTTTTCTGAAAAGAAATCTATAATGATTTTAAATTGAACCCGACAAATACTATTTTAGCAAAAAATAAGTTATGAATTTTCTTGCTCATGCGCATCTTTCGGGTGATAACAGCAGCATTATGGTTGGCAATTTTATGGCTGATGCCGTAAAAGGCAATGCATCCCTAAAATATAAAGATGATATTTTAAAAGGTATCGTGCTTCATCGTTTTATTGATACTTTTACCGATGCCCACAGGCTGCATAAGCAAAGCCGTAATTTAATCAGAACCGAATTTGGTAAATTCTCCGGCATTGTTGTCGATATTTATTACGATCATTTTTTAGCCGGAAACTGGCAGATGTATTCGCATGAACCTCTTGAAACTTTCACTTCGCGACTCTATAAAGAGCTGTCAAAAAGGATATTTATTCTCCCGAAACACACACGGTATATTTTACCTTTTATGATTTCGCAAAACTGGTTGTTAAATTATGCCCATTTTAAAGGGCTCGAAAATGTTTTTCACGGTATGAACCGGCGCACAAACTATGTTTCGGGAATGCAAAATGCCGTACAGGTTTTAAAGAAAAACTACACCCGCCTTTCTGATGATTTTAATAATTTTTACCCCCAGCTGCTGCAATATGTAAACAAACTGGATGTAAACGGGCAGGATTTCCTTTCCCGTCACGGTTAATGCATCCGGTTGGTGCAATGCCGGGAAAATTCCAAATGGCAAATAACAAAACCCAAAAAGCAAATAAGCACCAATTCTAAAATTCAAAATTCCAAACGACTAATCAATCATCGGA
>CAYVWX010000048.1:0-16268 GCA_964455635.1 uncultured Lentimicrobiaceae bacterium
AGAATATGCTTACGAAGACAAACCTTTTCCCATTGGTTCGGGCCAAACTATTTCGCAGCCTTATACCGTTGCCAGGCAAACCGAACTGTTAATGGTTGAAAAAAACATGAAAGTGCTTGAAATTGGTACCGGTTCCGGATTTCAGGCCTGTGTGCTTGGCGAAATGGGAGCTAAAGTGTTTACCGTTGAACGACAAAAAAAGCTCTACCTGAAAACAAAACAGTTTTTAAAACAATTTCCATATCGCATTAAAGCCTTTTTCGACGATGGTAATAAAGGACTGCCTTCCTTTGCTCCTTTCGACAGGATTATTGTTACTGCAGCTGCACCCGAAATACCTGAAAATTTGATTAATCAATTAAAAACAGGAGGAATATTGTTGCTGCCGTTGGGATTGGGCGAGGTGCAAAAAATGGTGCGTATTACAAAAAATGCTGATGGCAGTTTGAGTACCCAAAATTTTGGAAACTATCGTTTTGTGCCGTTGTTAAAAAATAAAGCCGACGATTAAAAACCAAAATAGGCTAAACTTCGCCTTTTATAACTTTCCAACACAAACTCGACTGAAAACCTTTTTGCACGCCATATCGCACAAGCTTATTGTCCCGTTTCCACGGGTCGGGCTCAACAATCTTTTTTGAAGAAAGTATCGCTTTAAGGGTGTTCAAATATTCTTCTTCGTCAATCTCGCCAATACCTATCTGGATGTAAAGGTCGGGAATGTGCTTGCGCTGCAGCTCATAAATAATTTTATTTATGCCCCATTTGTTGTTGCGTAGTTTTCCAACCGCAAAAGCTTTGGCATATCGTTCTTCATTTATAAAATCCTCTTTTCCAAGCTGATTTATTATTTTCTGAATGGTAATGTCTTCCGCTTTCCATTGACGGAGTTTTTTTTCAACATCCACAATACATCGTTCGGAAGAGGCGCAGTATTCGCGTGCTTTGCTTAATAAAAATGAGGAAACGGATGTCATAATAAAAATTTTATCCGCCCAAATTACAAAAAAAATACTATTGTTACGGATTTTGCAAAGTTAGTTTGTAAAATCCTTTAGTAAGATATCGAAAACCAAAACGGCATCAGGCCGTACACCACCTGAGGGAGTATGCCCGTATCCTAAAACCGATGGGATGATTAATTTTATGTTGCCGTTTTTACCGATAAGTCTTATGCCTTCCTGCCATCCGGGAATAAGGTTCGAGATGTAAGTGTTGCTTAAATCTCCTTCGTCAAGGGCTACACCGTCAAGGTAATAACCTTTATAATGAACCGAAATTTTAGCTGTTGCCGAGGGTTTCTCATCTCCTCCGGGTTCGTTAATTACGTAGTATAAACCGCTATTGGTAAACTGCCCCGAAAGGTTGTTGGCCGAAGCATAATCTTCAATAAGCTGCCGGTCTTTGGCATTTTGTTCGTCCTGACTCCAATAGCCGGGCTTGTCTTTTCCGCATGATGTAAGCAGTACCATCGACATTATAAATAAAACGGATAATGATAATTTTAAGCGCATAATGAATGTTTTTTGTTTGCAAAAATAGTGATATTTAAAGCTGGTATAAACTTTGCTGCATTATTTAACTAATTTTGTAGAGCATTTATTAATTTAGTAGAAACTTAAAACAAGAAATTTATGAAAAAGCTGATTTTGTTTTCGTTTGCGGTAGTGTTATTCTCCGTGTCGTGTACAACCTTTAAAGTAACTGCCGATTACGATAAAACCACTAATTTTGAGGCATATAAAACTTTCACGTTGCTTCCGTGGAATCCGCATAACGATTCGGTGGTTTCTCCTTTTGTAAAGGAAAGAATTTTAGAAGCCTTAAAAAATGAAATGATTAAAAGAGGCTATTTTTATGTGGCCGACATGAAAAAAGCCGATTTGGGTGTAAACAGTTTTGTTTTGTTGCAGGAAAAAAGCGATTACCAGTACTATAGCAACTACTACGGGTCTTACGGATATTATTATGCAAGTCCGTGGGCATGGGGTGGTTATTACGGTCATCCGTACGGGTCGGTGCAACGCGTCGATTATACCGAGGGTACCCTTATTATTGATGTTTTTGATACACACAAGAAAAAACTTATCTGGCAGGGTATAGGCGTTGGCGAAGTTAACCAACACACAACGGGTAAAAATGTGGGCAAAATTGTAGCCCAGATATTTTTTAAATATCCTGTTAAATTTAAAAAATAATCTATTCGTTTAACAACGAATTTACAAGCCGGGGTAAACCAACTCCGGCTTTTTCTTTGATGATTGTAACGTTGTTGTTTCTTAGTACCGAGGGGTTTGGGTCGATGTAGTATAAAGGTGTTCCGTTTTTAACATAGTTAATCAGGCCTGCAGCAGGATAAACAACCATCGAAGTACCCACAACAATAAAAATATCGGCTTTTTTTGCCAGGGCTATTGCCTGTTCAAACATGGGGACGGGTTCGCCAAACCAAACAATGTGTGGCCGTAATTGCGAACCTTTTTCACACAAGTCGCCTTGTTTTAATTCCCAGTGTTTTAGCTCGTAAATAAGATTTGGGTCGGCAGTACTTCGGGCTTTTTTAAGCTCACCGTGTAAATGTAACACGTGCTTTGAACCCGCCCGCTCGTGCAGGTCGTCCACATTTTGAGTAATCATTTCAACATGGTAACTTTTTTCCAGTTTTGCCAGTGCAAGGTGGCCTGCGTTGGGTTCTGCACTAAAGAGCTTTTTTCTCCTCTCGTTGTAAAAATCCAGTACCAGTTGCGGGGTTTGTTGCCATGCAACGGGTGAGGCAACCTCTTCAACGCGGTGTTTACGCCACAGGCCGTTGTTGTCTCTAAAGGTATTGCAGCCGCTTTCGGCACTAATACCGGCTCCTGTTAAAACAACTACTGTTTTCATAATTAATGTGGTTTTAATACAAAGATAAGGTTTATTTTCTCTTTGGGGTTAACGCATAAACCTCTTAAAAAAGAAGAACTCCTGTTTCATGGCTGAGGCAGGAGTTCTGGCAAGGCGGATATGGCAAGGATGCCATAAAGTATAAAGGATTGAAGGATTAAAGGAAAAAGGATTTCTTGTTAATGATGGTATATAGCCTTAAATGCTCAGGGTCTATTGTTTCAAAAAAATAAACTTTATCGTCTTTTATAAAAACTTTGGCGTTTTCGCGGTTTGCAGGTTCTTCAAATAACCCAAGCTTTTTTATCTCCTCAATAGAATAGGTTGCCTCTACTTCCATCTTATTTCATTTTTATTTTGTATCCGTCTTTTGAGCAAATGGGGCAATACGAGTCTTTTACAATCGAAATATAGCCACAACGTTCACACTTGTAATACTTGGTGCGTCTTACCTTCTTTTTCTCCAGCGAATAGCTTCTTAAACTTAAATTAAACATCAGCTTTGTATATATAGTTAATTATTTAACCTGAATTATCAACTGTTGTGCCAAGAAAATTAGTTTAATAATTTTAATAAGGTAAAGTATTGAAAAACAGTAATTAAAAATCTTAGTTTTTATCCATTCTTAAAATATGTTATTGTTGATGTTAAGCATTTGGTAACAATTTATTAACGTTATTGGATATCATTTACGAAATCGTAATTATATAATCGAACAGGCTCGGCGTGACTTTCATTAAATTGTTTTGGTGTTATCCTATACAAATATCTTTATCTTTGCCCTAAAAATAATAAAAAATGCAAGCATTTAAACCCTATACCTATTCATTGAGTGATCTCACTGCGCGTGTTGAATCAATTGTCAGTTTACAATTAAGCAAAACGGACAGACTGAGTGCTTTAAAAACCATTTTGAGTATCATTGATTTAACTACCTTAAATGGTGACGATACAGACCAAAAAGTAAAGGCATTATGCCAAACGGGCCTCGGTTTTAAAAATAATAAACTTGGTGTGCCACAGGTTGCTGCCATTTGCGTTTATCCGGTATTTGTTCCATTGGTAAAAAAAGAGTTACAAGGTACGGGCATACGTACCGCTTCGGTTGCAGGAGCATTCCCCAGCGGTCAGTCACCTTTGGAAATTCGTGTTGCCGAGGTTGAATGGGCTGTTAAGCAGGGTGCCGATGATATAGATATGGTAATATCAAGGGGTAAATTGCTGGAAGGCGAGTTTGACGATATTTTTGAAGAGGTTCAGGAGATTAAAGGGGTGTGCGGAGCTGCTCATTTAAAGGTGATTTTGGAAACAGGCGAGCTTAAAACAGTTGATAATATCCGCAAAGCATGCGAGCTGTCGTTGATGGGCGGTGCCGATTTTCTTAAAACATCAACGGGAAAGATTCAGCCGGCGGCTACTCCCGAAGCATTTTTGATTATGCTTGATACCATTAAGGAATTCTATGAGTTAACAAAGGGTGCTAAAATTGGTATTAAACCTGCCGGCGGAATTTCTACTCCCGATGAGGCTTTGGTTTATTACGCTTTGGTAAAGAGTGTTTTGGGCAACGACTGGCTGAACAAAGATTTGTTTAGAATAGGAGCAAGCCGGTTGGCCGGTAAAGTTTACAATGAAATTATGGAATTGTCAACAGTTTAGGTTATGAAAAAGTTTTTGTTTTTATTGGTTACGGTGGTGTTGCTGAGCCCTGCAAAGGGTTTGTTTGCTCAGACAACACTCGATACGGCAGTTAATTTTCATGTTAAAACCATTGATGGCGATGCCATCTGGCTTTTCGATTTGTTGGATAATGAAAATAAAATTGTAGTCATTGACTTCTTTTCCACTTCATGTGGCCCTTGTCAGCTTTATGCTCCCGATTTTCAAGCCAGCTACGAAAACTTTGGCTCCAACAGCGGCAACGTATATTATATGGGAATTAACTGGGGTGCCGACAATCAGGCAGTTCGTACATTCGACAGTACTTATAACTTATCTTATCCCACCATCAGTGGTACCCAGGGGGGCGGCAACGGTGTTTTTACCAGCTACAATATTTTATCGTACCCTACTGTTATTGTGATTGTTCCCGAAGATCACCTTATCGTTAATAAAGAAATTGTGCCTCCGGTACGCGACAGCATTAATGAGGCTGTTATTGCTGCAGGGGGCATTTATGTGGGGGTAGATGAAAACAAACCGTCACTGCATCAGGCACGTGTTTACCCTAATCCGGTTACTAACAAAACAACCCTGTCGTTAACGTTGGATCATCCCCAAAATGTGTCCGTTACGGTTTTTGATTTGTATGGAAGAGCCAAACTTAAAATTCCCGATACATATTATCGCAGTGTAAATGTTACCATTCCACTTGATTTATCCGGATTTGCCGGAGGTGTCTATTTTGTTAATGTTTCTTATGGGGTTCATCGAACAACCCGCCAAATTGTTAAAGTTGATTTTTGACAAAACAAAGAAAGGAACATCAGTCAATTACAAAATTTTAAACGCATGAGAAAACTTATTTTGTTGGGTGCTATTCTAATTGTTTTCATTTCCGGATGTCAACCCGATGATGATTCCACCGGGGGTGGCGGCACTCCCGATATTGTGGCAAAATATCTTGGAACATGGCACGTAACCGATAATAAAGCAAAGTTAAATTACGATGTTACCATCGAACGTGATGTGTTGTACGATACTAAAATTGTTCTGAAAAATTTTGCCGGACTCGGAAGTCAGGTAAAAGGTGATGTGGTTGGCGATGCTGTGGTAATTGACAAACAAACGGTTGGTGGTTACAGTGTTGAGGGTACCGGCTCTTATTCTTCCAATACACTTATAAAGTTTTCGTATATTCTTTCCGATGGCATTGACGATGAAATGCGTGATGCTATTTTTGCCAGGTAAATTTTTCAGGTTTGTCTTTTTGATAATAGGGCATCAATGCTTTTTTAACGTATATGGTTTTGTCCAGCGCATTTATCGAGTCTTGCCTGGCCTTTTCTTTCTCCTTAACTTCCAAATTTATCTCAGCTTCAAGTTGCGACAACCTGGCAAGAACCCGGTCGTAAATAAAAACCATTTTTTCAGGACTGGAATTGTAATAGGTTACATTGTCTTTTAATATTTCAGGTGTCAGGTGATACTTTTTATAGATAAAGGCGTAGTATTTCTCTTTTTCATTTTTCACTTTTTTATGCGAAATTCTTTTATAGGTTACAGCCCCGTCAGCCAGCTGAATTTCGGTGAGAATTAAAATCAGGCTGTCTTCGGGTATCAACCTTTTGGGTAGGGCTGCTTTTTCTTTTACCTCATGGTAACACGATGTTAAAATAGAGAGCAAAAAAGCGGATAACATAATTTTTGCTGCCAGCGATAGTTTTGCCATGACTTGATTAATTACCCATTTCCGACATGAATTTGATACGCATCAACCGTATTTCATCTTCCGAGTATTCCGATTCGCCCAACTCTTCCAAAGCAGCCTCGATAGAGTCGGTTTCAGCTTCCGAAAAATAGTCGTAAATATCATCCTGATGGTACTCATCTACGTTTTCCTGAATGTAATAGTCAATGTCGATTTTTGTTCCGGACGATACAATGTGTTCAATTTCATCAAGCAACTCGCTAAAAGAAAGGTTTTTGGCATGTGCAATATCATCCAGTGGCAGCATGCGGTCGATGCTTTGAATAATGTAAACCTTTAACCCTGATTTGTTGACCACCGACTTGATAATCATATCGTTGGGCCTTATAATATCGTTCTCCTCAACATATTGGTTGATAAGTTCCAGAAAAGGTTTTCCGTAACGGCGGGCTTTTCCGGCTCCCACGCCAACAATTTGTTGCAGCTCTTCCATGTTAACAGGATACTGGATGGCCATGTCAGCCAATGACGGATCCTGAAAAATAACAAATGGAGGAAGGCTTTCTTTTTTTGAGATGTCTTTTCGCAGCTCTTTAAGCATTTTGAGCAGTGTATCGTCGGATCCGCTGCCGGCCTTTCCACCTGTATTTACAATGAGTCCGTCATCGTTGGTTTTTTCGTAATCATGGTCTTTGGCAAGCATGATACTAAAAGGATTATTAATATAATCAAGGCCTTTGTCGGTGATTTTTAAAATTCCATAGTTTTCAATTTCTTTAATAACCAGCCTGTTAATAAGGCATTGGCGGATAATGGTACTCCAGTATTTTTCGTCGTGATGGCTGCCTTTACCAAAAAATGCACTTTTATCAAGCTTTATGCTTTTAACATTTCCTGAAGCTTTTCCCGAAAGAACTTCTGCAATCATTTTTGATTTATACTGTTGTTTTAACCCCACAATGGCTTCCAAAGCAAGTTTAATGTCCTCTTTTCCTTCAAATTTTTCCTTGGGATGCAGGCAGTTATCGCAAGAACCGCAATTGTCTTTGGGATAGCTTTCGCCAAAATAGTGCAACAGCAAACGGTGTCGGCATACCGACGATTCGGCATAGGCGATGGTTTCAAACAGCAGCTCTTTGGCAATTTCCTGCTCGGCGAGGGGCTTGTCTTTCATAAACTTTTCCAGTTTTTGTATGTCGTCGTAACTGTAAAAGGTAATGCAGTTTCCTTCGCCACCGTCACGGCCTGCGCGCCCTGTCTCCTGGTAATAGCCTTCAATACTTTTTGGTATGTCGTGATGAATTACAAACCTTACATCAGGCTTGTCAATTCCCATGCCGAAAGCAATGGTAGCTACAATAACGTCCACATCTTCCATCAAAAACATATCCTGGTTTCTTCGCCTGATGGCCGATTCTAATCCGGCATGGTAGGGGAGTGCTTTGATGCCGTTAACAACCAGTGTTTCTGCAATTTCCTCAACTTTTTTACGGCTTAAACAATATACTATTCCCGATTTTCCCGGTTGTGTTTTAATATATTTGATAATGTCTTTAATAACCTCTTTTGTCTTAGGCCTTATTTCGTAGTAAAGGTTGGCCCTGTCGAACGATGATTTGAAAACTTTGGCATCGTTCATTTCAAGGGTCTTTATAATATCTTCCTGTACTTTAAGGGTTGCCGTGGCTGTTAAGCCGATAATAGGAACCTTTTTGCCAATGGCATTAATAATAGGACGAAGTTTGCGATATTCAGGGCGAAAATCATGGCCCCATTCCGAGATGCAATGTGCTTCGTCGATGGCATAAAATGATATTTCTATCTGTTTTAAAAATTCGATATTATCCTCTTTTGTAAGCGATTCGGGTGCCATGTACAGCAGTTTGGTTTTTCCGTCAAGTAAATCTTGTTTTACCTGAGCCATCTCCATTTTAGAAAGGGATGAGTTCATTACATGGGCAATGCTGTCTTTCGAGCCAAAATTGCGAATCATATCAACCTGATTCTTCATCAGGGCAATTAATGGTGATACAACAATGGCAGTGCCCGGTTTGATGAGAGCGGGTAGTTGATAGCATAACGATTTGCCCCCTCCTGTCGGCATGACAACAAATACATCGTTCCCGTCCAATACACTTTCAATAATTGGTTTTTGGTTTCCTTTGAAGCTTGAAAAACCAAAATAGGTTTTCATTACCTCTGCCAATCCGTACTTATCCTTATTTGTTTCCATGAATCAATGATAAAGTTATCTTTGTAGTTTTAAACAATCATAATTATTAAATTTCGTTTAATTATTGATTGAAATGAAATCTGCTCTCACAAATATAAGAGTTTTTATTTTTTTGTAACCATAAAAACCAAAAAATATTGAAAAATATTGAAAATAAAATTAAAAAATCGGCAATAGCTGCTATTATCGAGGAAAACAGAGCCATAAAAAATCTTGTAAATTCAATTAATTCTGATTTTGTTTCCACCGTAAAGCTCATTTTTGGCACTTCGGGAAGGGTTGTAATTACCGGAATAGGTAAAAGTGCCAACATCGCAACCAAAATTGTTGCCACCTTAAACTCCACCGGAACACCATCGGTTTTTATGCACGCTGCCGATGCCATTCACGGTGATATTGGACAGGTTCGTCCGGGGGATGTTGTTTTGGCTATTTCAAAAAGTGGCGAAACGCCTGAAATAAAGGTTTTGGTACCTTTAATAAAGCACCGGAAAAACACCCTGATAGCCATGGTGGGTAACACAAAATCGTATTTGGCAAAGCAGGCCGAATATGTGCTGGATGTTACCGTTGAAAAGGAGGCCTGCCCCAATAATCTGGCACCTACCTCCAGTACCACGGCACAACTGGTTATGGGTGATGCTTTAGCCGTAAGTTTATTGGAGTTGCGGGGATTTACCGCTGCCGATTTTGCCAAATTTCATCCTGGTGGTGCTTTGGGAAAACGAATGTTTTTCAGGGCGGAAGATTTGGCAATAAACAACGAAGTTCCCAAAGTTGATGTACATGAAAAGGTGGCAAATATTATTGTGGAAATATCGTCAAAACGTTTGGGAACTACCGCCGTAATGGAACATGACAGGTTAACCGGTATTATTACCGACGGTGATTTGCGACGGATGCTTGAAAAATATACCGATTTTCAACACCTGTCAGCGGGAGATATAATGACTAAAAATCCTAAAACCATTGGCAAAGATGAGCTGGCTATTAATGCGTTAACCATCATGCGAGAGAATAATATTACACAACTGCCTATAATGGACGGGGATAAGTATGTGGGCATTATTCATTTGCATGATATATTAAAGGAGGGCATCTTTTAGTGAGATGCAACGGCTTAACAGATAAAACACTTTTGGAACTCATAAAAAATGATGATGGCCATAATGCATAGAGAACCTCGGTTTTTATGTTGCCCTTTCAGGGCGACCTCAAAAAATTATGGCAAAACATAAAGAACACAGAAAGAATTCACCCTGTGGAATAGTTTTTAAATTCCACAGGGTAAACAAATTGATAAACACATGAAGTTATACACTACAAATCTTATAAAAAAATACCGGCAGCGGACCGTTGTAAAAGGTGTTTCGGTTGAGGTTAATCAGGGAGAAATTGTTGGGCTTCTCGGTCCAAACGGTGCCGGTAAAACAACTACCTTTTATATGATTGTCGGTCTTATAAAACCTTTTAACGGTCATGTTTATATGGATGATAAGGAGATAACCGAGATGCCGATGTATAAAAGGGCACAACAGGGTATCGGCTATTTGGCTCAGGAAGCCTCTGTGTTCCGGCATCTTTCGGTAGAGGATAATTTGATGGCCGTAATGGAATTTACCGCCTTAACAAAGCAACAGCGCAGAGAAAAACTTGAATCGCTGTTGGACGAGTTCGGCTTGCAACATATCAGAAAGAGCAAAGGAATACAGCTTTCGGGGGGTGAGCGCCGAAGAACAGAAATTGCACGAGCACTGGCGGTTGACCCTAAATTTATTTTACTCGACGAACCTTTTGCCGGCGTCGATCCTATTGCCGTTGAAGATATTCAATCCATTGTAGCTAAACTGAAAGAAAAAAACATTGGTATTTTAATTACCGATCACAATGTACACGAAACTTTAACCATTACCGACAGAGCATATCTTTTGTTTGAAGGATCCATTTTAAAAGCCGGTACTGCTGAGGAACTGGCCGAAGACGAGCATGTGAGAAAAGTTTATCTCGGTAAAAATTTTGAGTTGCGAAAGAAAAAAGTCTGACTTAGTCGTACTGCATGTCGGAAAGGTAGATTATTAACGATAAAAACAGATACAATGCAATAATAAACGGAATAGCCACAGCCTGAAACAGTATTAACAGTATAACAGAAGTGGCTAAAAAAGAAAATCTGAATTCATTACCTTTCCATTTAAAATTTTTAAATTTCAGGGCAAACATCGGAAAGTTGCAGGTCATTAAAAGAAATCCTGCAATGGCCGTAGCCGCTAAAAAATAGGAGTTTGTAAACACCATGTATATCATTCCCTGATGGTAATACAACATCTCTCTGATAATGGGCAGCGAAGCCACTAAAAAGGCAAGTGCCGGTGTGGGCATTCCTTTAAAGCCGGTTTGCTGACTGTCGTCGATGTTAAATTTTGCAAGCCGTAAGGCGGCACCCCAGGGAATTAAAAACGCCCACAACGGAAAAAGGTTAAAGCCGTCAACCATATCCATGGGTTTGCCGTGACTCAAAATTAACATTTGATATAAAATAAAACCCGGTGCCACACCAAACGATACCATATCGGCTAACGAGTCAAGCTGTAACCCCATCTCCGATTTTGCATTCAGCAACCTGGCAACAAAACCATCAAAAAAATCGAAGAGCGCTGCCATAAAAATTAAGTATCCTGCTAATGCCAAAGTTTCGAGCGTTCCCTGAAAAGAAAAATAGATGGAAGCAATCCCCATGGTTAAATTCAGCAGTGTAATTGTATTTGGAATATGATTTTTTATGCTCATCTTATTTTTTTTTCAAATGTAATTATTTCTCCATAACTTTTGCCTTTTCATTAATAAATTGTGGTTTATTTAGCGAGCTTTCCGGTGTAAAGTGTTGGCTTGTATTTTGATAAGTCGATAATAAGTATTACCTTTGAGCCGATTTTTAATTTAAACCAAATATAAATTATGGCAAAAGTAGTCGTTTTGGGTGCC
The DNA here is from genome assembly GCA_964455635.1 of uncultured Lentimicrobiaceae bacterium. Classification (GTDB taxonomy): domain Bacteria; phylum Bacteroidota; class Bacteroidia; order Bacteroidales; family F082; genus B16-G9. The sequence goes on from CAYVWX010000048.1 coordinate 11,470, forward strand.
GGAGTTTCAGGACATACAGCTTCGGCATGGCTTAAAAAAAAGTTAGGCCGAAAGCATGAAGTTGTAGTAATTGCTCCAACCATGCACTATCATTGGATTCCGTCAAACATTTGGATAGGAGTGGGAAGAATGACTCCTAACCAGGTAAAATTCAGACTTGAAAATCGCTACAAAAAACAAAACATTGTTTTTAAGCAGGCAAAAGCCCTTTCCATTCATCCCGAAGGGAGTAAAGATTCGGAAAGAGCTTATGTTACTATTGAGTACACGGGACAGGATAAAGTGGGAGAAAAGGAAACTGTTGATTATGACTTTTTAATTAATGCCACCGGCCCGAGGCTTGCTTTTGAAAAAACACCGGGAATTGGCCCCGGACAGCATACTGTTTCGGTATGCTCGTTTAGCCATGCCACCGAAGCCTGGGAAAAATTACAGGTAGCTATCGAGAAAATGAAAAAAGGCGAAAAACAGCGGTTTGTTATCGGAACAGGCCATCCCGGAGCCACTTGTCAGGGTGCCGCTTTTGAATATATTTTAAATGTTGCCTGGGAATTAAAACGTCGTAAACTTGACCATCTTGCTACCATTACATGGCTTACCAACGAATATGAACTGGGTGATTTTGGAATGGGTGGCGCTTATATTAAAAGAGGAGGCTACATTACCAGCACAAAAACATTTACCGAATCGTTTTTAAAACAGCGAAACATTAAGTGGATTAAACGAGCCGGCGTTAAAAAAGTTGACGAAACAAAAATTTATTACGAAACACTCGACGGAACAGAAGGCGAAATAGAATACGACTTTTCCATGTTGATTCCGGCATTCACCGGAAACGGAATTACTGCTGCGGGTAAAAACGGCGAAGATATTACCGCCAAGCTTTTTAAACCCAACGGCTTTATGGTAGTTGATGCCGATTACACTCCCAAACCTTTTGAGGAGTGGAGCGCAAACGATTGGCCTTCAACATATCAGAACCCTGATTATGAAAATATTTTTGCTGCAGGTATCGCTTTTGCCCCTCCGCATTCCATTTCAAAGCCTATGAAAAGTCCCAACGGAACCCCTATATTTCCGGCACCTCCCCGCACAGGAATGCCTTCGGGTGTTACCGGTAAAGTTATTGCCGACAATATTATTGACTGGATAAAATCGGGTAAACCAAAAATGAAACATAAAGCCTCCATGGCTAAAATGGGTGCCGCCTGTATTGTTTCCGCCGGGTATGGATTGCTTAACGGGGCTGCTGCTACCATGACCGTTTATCCTATTGTGCAGGATTGGGATAAATACCCCGAATATGGAAGAGACCTTTCTTATACTATGGGTGAAGCAGGGCTTGCGGGCCACTGGCTAAAATGGTTTATGCATTATATGTTTTTGCATAAGGCTAAAGGATATCCGTTTTGGTGGCTGCTACCCGAATAAATGAATGTTGAACAATAAAAATTATAAATATTATGGCAAAACAAGTAAATGAAAATCGTACCGTGGCATATTCCGAAGAGTCTTATCCTCCCATGCCCACAAAAACCACTATGTTTTTCAGAAAATGTGTTATCTACCAAGCCTGGAGATGGTTGGTATTAAATATTAAAATAATGCGCATTGTGGTTGGTGGCCACTCGTAAAGTGGAAAACAACCTTTTTTAAAACAAATAAAACCTGTACTCGCTTTGAGTGCAGGTTTTTTTACTTTTGCCGGACAGGAATTGATTAAAATGAAAAGTCCCCATACCATAAAGATTGAAGAATATAACTATCCGTTGCCGGATGACCGGATTGCAAAGTATCCTTTAAAACAGCGTCATTTGTCGAAGCTTTTGTATTTAAACAACAGCACTATCTCAGAAAAGAAATTTTATCAGATTGCTGATTTGCTGCCGTCAAACTCACTTTTAATTTTTAACGAAACAAAAGTGATACAGGCACGATTGCTTTTTAAAAAAGCTACCGGAGCTGCCATCGAAATATTTTGTCTGGAGCCTGTTGAACCTGTTAACGATTTTCAATTGGCCTTTCAGCAAAAGCCGCCTGTGGTGTGGAAGTGCCTGATAGGGAATGCCAAACGGTGGAAGAGCGGTACGCTGGAATTAAAACTGTTTGTAAAGGGTGTTGGGGTAACACTTAAAGCCAAAAAAGAGGAACGGCTGTCTGATTCATTTTTAGTATCCTTTTGGTGGGAGCCACGGGAGATACTTTTTTCTGATATTCTTGAAGCCTCGGGAATGATACCGCTGCCACCCTATTTGCACCGGGAGCCGGTTGAATCGGATAAAGAACGTTATCAAACGGTGTATGCGCGGCAGGACGGTTCGGTGGCAGCACCAACTGCCGGCTTGCATTTTACGCATAACATTATGAGTCAGCTTTCGGAAAAAGGTATTCAAACTCAAAAGGTAACCCTTCATGTGGGTGCAGGAACCTTTAAGCCTGTTTCTTCCGAAACCATTAACGACCATGAAATGCATACCGAAAAAGTGATAGTTTCAAAAAATGTACTTAAGAGTTTGGTTAGCCAATTGGGAAATCCTGTAATTCCTGTGGGTACTACCAGCATGCGAACCGTTGAAAGCCTTTATTGGATGGCGCTTAAAATAAAAAAGGGACTAACTACGGAGTTTGTTGTTAATCAATGGGATCCTTATGAACTTGAAATTCCTGAAAATTTTACACCGGCCGATGCATTGCAACTTTTGATAGCTGTGCTTGACCATAATAATATCGATGCTTTAAAGGGAGAAACCCGCCTTATGATTGCTCCCGGTTATAAATTCAGGTTTGCAACCGGATTGATTACCAATTTTCATCAACCCAAAAGTACCCTCTTATTGCTGGTTTCGGCACTTATTGGTGAAAAGTGGAAAGAGGCATACAATTTTGCTTTGAAAAATGATTTCCGGTTTTTAAGCTATGGCGACAGCTGTTTGTTTTTATAGCTTATCAGTTAAATAGTTGTTTACATTTTTTTCGATTCGTTTAAGGATGTTTTCGGGGCGGGTGCGTTCAAAAATTTCGCCGGTAACCTGTTCATACAGTTCAATATACCGCTCCGATACACTTTTTACAAATGCATCGCTCATTTCCGGAATCTGCTGTCCCTGTTTACCCTGAAAGCCGTTTTCCATCAGCCATTCCCTGACAAATTCTTTGGAGAGTTGCTTTTGAGGCAGTCCTTTGTCAAATCTGTTTTGATATTCGTCGGCGTAAAAGTATCGCGACGAATCGGGGGTATGAATTTCGTCGATAAGATAAATGCGGCCATCGGCTTTACCAAATTCATATTTGGTGTCAACCAGTATCAGGCCCTGTTTGGCTGCAATTTCAGAACCTCGTTTAAATAATTTTCGGGTATAGTCTTCCAGTTTTGCATAATCTTCTTCCGAAACAAGCCCCTGTTTGATAATATCTTCGCGCGAGATGTCTTCATCGTGGCCTTCGTCGGCTTTGGTAGTGGGGGTAACAATGGGTTCGTCAAAACGTTGGTGCTCTTTCATCCCTTCGGGGATGGGTACTCCGCAAATTTGACGGGCTCCGCTTTTGTAGGTTCGCCACGAACTTCCCGTAAGGTATCCTCTGATAATCATTTCTACGGGAAAAGGTTCGCAATAACGACCTACGGTAACCATTGGATCGGGCACAGCCTGTTTCCAGTTGGGTACAATATCGGCTGTGGCATCTAAAAATTTAGAGGCTATTTGATTTAGTACTTGTCCCTTATAAGGAATTCCACGGGGCAACACCACATCGAAAGCCGAAATACGGTCGCTGGCAACCATAACTAAATACTTATTGTTGATGTTGTACACGTCGCGAACTTTACCGTGATAAACATTTTTTTGTTGTGGGAAAATAAAATCGGTGCGGGTGATGGCTTCTGTCATAATTAATTTTGATTAATCAGTTTATCAATAATATCCGATTGAAACTTTTTAAAACTTTTTGATCGGGTAATTAACCAATCGGGGTATATATTATGCATGCAGGAATCGATGATGTATTCAACATCGGGTGCATATTTGTTTATGCCGTAAATTTTGTTCTTAGCCTCTTTGCGTGGAATTTGTTCAAAAGAAATATTTTTTGTTGATTTAGGATTTTCCTGATGATATTTGATATAAAGCAACCAATGCTCAATTGCCTGTACCGGAAACATTATGATACTTTTATGTGAAAATTGGTTGTATAATTTTGAATATAAATGTTCTATCTCTTTGTCAAAATTATTTCTGTTTCTATCGTCATAGTCAATGCCAATTATTAAAAAGTCAAGATTGTAATCTCTGAATGCAATAACACTTGCATTAACATATTTTTTCAACACTTCTTTCGAATTAGCCGATTTAAACCGGTAGTAAAAATCATCTTTAAATGTTAGTTTTAATTTGTTTTTATTTGAAAAAAGTGTCAAATATTTTGTGATGAATAGATAATGAGCTTTGTCCTCACATAAAATACTATAAGTTAGTTTACTCATTTTGGTACCCCTCCCAAGAAACCAAATACCCAATTTTCACCTAATGAGTTTGTATAATCAATTTTAGGGAGGTTGCTGTCGTTTGACTTTTTATTTGAATGCTCAATGATATTCTTTAGCAGATTTTTCACCCTTGTTTTTCCGTTTTCAGTGTCAAAAACAAAAACCGATTCGGGAAAATCCTCAAATTCGTTAACTACTTGCGGACTGTGGGTCGTAAGTATAATTTGAATGTTTTTATTGTCGGCAAGTTTGAAAATGAAATGTATTATGTCGTGTAAACGACGAGGATGAATTCCTTTTTCCGGTTCTTCTATCA
>CAYVWX010000049.1:0-15958 GCA_964455635.1 uncultured Lentimicrobiaceae bacterium
GTGTCGAAAGCGCAGGCTTGCGGGAGGCAGATACGAAAGGTGGAAGAAATAAAGAAAAAAAGCAAAAGGCAAAAGACAGAAGCCACCTCCTTTCGTGTCGAAAGCGCAGGCTTGCGGGAGGCAGATACGAAAGGTGGAAAAAATAAAGGCTAAAGGCAAAAGGCAGAAGGCAAAAGCAACCCCTTTCGTGTCGAAAGCGCAGGCTTGCGGGAGGCAGATACGAAAGGTGGAAGAAATAAAGACAATAGGCAAAAGACAAAAGATAAAAGATAAAAGTTTAAAGATAAAAAAAATAAAAATATATGAAACCGGATTTTGTATTTGAAATAAGCTGGGAAATATGCAATAAAATAGGTGGTATTTACACCGTGTTGTCATCCAAGGCCAAAGTTATTCAGGAAAAGTATAACGACAACTATATCCTTATTGGCCCCGACGTGTGGAAAGAGACCACCCCGAACCCCGATTTTATTGAAGAGCCTGAATTACTCAACGAATGGAAAGCCAAAGCATGGAGCGAAGGCTTAAAGGTAAGAACCGGTCGCTGGAATATTGCAGGAAAACCGATAGTAATTCTTGTTGACTTTACCCCGTTATACAGTAAAAAAGATGAAATCTTTACACAACTGTGGGAAGAGTTTAAACTTGATTCGCTGCGGGGTCAGTGGGATTATATCGAAGCAGCCATGTTTGGTTATGCTGCAGGCAAGGTTGTTGAAAGCCTAAACCTTTTTCGTAATCCTGAAGATTTAAAAACAGTGGCTCATTTTCACGAATGGATGACCGGCACAGGCGTGCTGTATTTAAAAAAAGCAGCACCTCAGGTTGGAACCGTATTTACAACCCATGCTACTGTTTTAGGCCGATCCATTGCAGGAAACGGGCTTCCGCTTTACGAAAACCTAAAAAACTATGATGCGCTTAAAACGGCCGAAAAGTTCAACGTACAAAGTAAAAACTCACTGGAAACCATTGCCGCACGACAGGCTGATGCATTTACTACCGTAAGCAATATAACAGCGTTGGAATGCAAACAATTTTTCAATAAAAAGCCCGACGAAATTACCATTAACGGGTTTGACGAACACGATATCCCCAAAGGAAATAATTACACAAGAAAGCGTAAAATTGCCAGACAAAAAGCATTGGAAACGGCTTCAAAGTTAACGGGAAAGACCTTTTCCGAAGATACTTTTCTTACCATAACCAGCGGTCGTTACGAATTTCGCAACAAAGGCATCGACCTGTTTATCAAAACGCTGGGGAAGATAAACCGCGAAAAAGATGTAAAAAAAGATATCGTGGCTTTTATTGCCGTACCGGCCGGCCACGGCGAAGTAAACAGGGTTTTTTCTTCTGATGAAAAAGCAGAAGGCAGCAATAAATTTTTAACACACTATTTATGGAACCCTGAAAACGATCCTGTTTTAAAAGAAACCGTAAGCTGTGGTTTAAACAACGATGTCAACAATTCTGTTACTCTCATTTTTCTGCCCGCCTATCTAAATGGAAACGATGGCGTTATAAACCTGCCATACTACGATTTTTTATTGGGTTTCGACCTGTCGGTGTTCCCCTCCTACTACGAGCCCTGGGGCTACACCCCCATGGAAAGTATCGCCTTTAAAATACCAACCATTACTACTTCGGTAGCAGGATTTGGCGACTGGGTAAACAAACATTACAAGGTAAAACATCATGCCGTTACCGTTATAAACCGCCGGGAAGGAGAAGATGACGCTTCTGTAAAAAGCATTAAAGAAGCTGTGTTACATCATGTTTCAACAGAAAACAATTCCGAAACCACCAAAGAGGCCGAAGCCATTTTTAAACACCTGCTTTGGAACAAGCTAATCAAGCACTACTACAACGCATGGGCGCATGCAACTGTTCGTACCGGAAACAGGGCATCGACCATCACTCCATCGCACCTGCCCCAAACTCGCCAGGTTGATGTTTCCATTCAAAAAGACCGCCCGCAATGGAAAAAAATACTTATCAAACCGGTACTTCCCAACGCATTAAAACCGTTAAAAGAGCTTGCTTACAATTTGTGGTGGTCGTGGAACACCGATGCTTCGGAGCTCTTCGCCGCTATCCTCCCCGACCGTTGGGAGGCGTTGGAATACAATCCGGTTAAACTTCTGGAGCAACTCTCCTCATCCGACCACAAAAAGCTTATGAACGATACGGCCTTCATGTCAAAACTGGAGTCGGTTTATCATTCATTTAAAAACTACATGGCCGAAAAAAAAGAGATGGACAAAACCTCCATAGCCTATTTCAGCATGGAATACGGTTTGCATGTCAGCCTTAAAATTTATTCGGGGGGATTGGGTATTTTGGCCGGTGACTATTTAAAACAGGCCTCCGATTCAAACAAAAACTATATGGCTGTGGGGCTGTTATACCGGTACGGCTATTTTAAACAAAAAATAACCTATAGCGGCGATCAAACGGCCGAAAGCATTCCTCAGAAATTTACACAACTTCCACTGATACCCGTAAGAGACACCAACGGCAGATGGATAACCGTTAAAATAGCCCTTCCGGGAAGAAGCATATTGGCCAAAGCATGGCAGGTAAATGTGGGAAGAGTTCCGCTGTACCTGTTGGATACCGATATTGAAGAAAACACACCGGAAGACCGCACCATTACCCATCACCTGTATGGTGGCGACCGTGAGCACAGGCTTAAGCAGGAGATATTGTTGGGATTGGGCGGTATCAGGCTTATTGAGCAGATGAATATAAAACCTGAACTATTTCACAGCAACGAAGGGCACTCGGCTTTTATCGGCCTCGAAAGAATTAAAAATCTGATGGAAAAACATCAGCTCGATTTTAACTCGGCCAAACAGGTTGTCAGGGCTTCAACACTGTTTACCACCCACACTCCCGTGCCTGCCGGCCACGACACTTTCGAGGAACACCTGATAAGGGCCTATCTGTCGCACTACACGCATTACCTGAACCTGAGCTGGGAAGAATTTATTGGCTTGGGAAGGTTTAATCCGAAAGATAACAAGGAAGAATTTTCAATGAGCGTGCTGGCTGCCAACTTTTCGCAGGAAATGAACGGCGTAAGCCGCATTCACGGGAAAGTTTCAAGGGAGATGTTCCAAAAACTCTACCCGGGTTATTATGCCGAAGAACTTCACGTGGGCTATGTTACCAATGGGGTTCATTATTATACCTGGACCGACAAACAATGGCAGGATGTTTATGCTAAAACTTTTGGTAACGATTTTGTTTTTAATCAGCCCGACGACAAAGCCTGGCAGGGTATTTACAATTTACCCGACAGCGAAATATGGAAGATTCGTCAAAAGGTAAAAGAAACTATGATTGAAAACATCAAGGTAAAACTAAAAACCGATTTAACCTTCCGGCAGGAAAATCCCAAACAGATAATAAGCTCACTGGAAGCGCTAAACAAAAATACGCTTATCATAGGCTTTGCCCGCCGTTTTGCCACCTACAAAAGAGCTCACCTATTGTTTACCAATCTCGAAAGATTATCAAAAATAGTAAACAATCCCGAGCGTCCGGTAATATTTGTTTTTGCCGGAAAAGCACACCCTGCCGATGGCGGCGGACAGGGATTGATAAAAAGAATTATTGAAATATCGCGAAAACCCGAATTTACAGGAAAAATACTTTTCCTTGAAAACTATAACATGACCATCGGAAAACTTTTAACAAGCGGTGTGGATGTTTGGCTTAACACTCCAACGCGGCCGTTGGAAGCTTCGGGGACAAGCGGCGAAAAAGCGGTAATGAACGGCGTTTTAAATTTTAGCGTGCTCGACGGATGGTGGGCTGAAGGCTACAAACCCGGCGCCGGATGGGCCATTGAAGAGGCCAAAACCTATCTAAATCAAAGTCTGCAAGACGAACTGGACTCGGAAATTATCTACAATTTTCTGGAAACGGAAATAACCGATGCCTATTATGACGTTAACGAAGAAGGGATTCCCACAAGCTGGATATCGCATATAAAAAATACCATTGCAAAAATAACCCCACATTTTACCATGCAACGGATGCTGGACGACTATTACGAAAAGTATTACAACAAATTGAGCGAAAGCGCAAAGGTATTTACCGCCGACCATTTTAAAAATGCTAAAGAGCTGTCTCGCTGGAAATGGAAAGTGCTGTCGGCCTGGGATAAAATAAAAGTTGAAAAACTGATTATTCCCGATTCGGATACGGAGCCCATCGACTTTGGCAAACATTTTATTGCTAAGGTAGAGCTTAAAATACCGGGGTTAACCATTGATGATATCGGTGTAGAAATTATTGCCGGAAACCGTACCAACGGCGATATTGAAAAAATCCGTTACCGGTTACCCATGATTGCCGGTGAATTTAAAGATGACACAGCTCATTTTTCTATTGAATTTCCACTGAAACAACCCGGTGTGTACGATTATGCTTTCAGAATATATCCCAGGCACAAGTTGCTGGCACATCGTATGGACTTTCCGTTGGTGAAGTGGATTTAGAAATATATTAAGAAAAACGGAATCAGGTTATTATAAGATTCGGGAAATGTGACAGCGTGGCAAAGATTATTTTTTGCTTAGAGGAACGGAAACAATAAACGAAGTTCCTTTTCCCGGAGTGCTTTTTACTTTGATCTCGCCACCATTTTTTTCAACAAATGTTTCTGAAAGAATCAGACCCAGCCCTGTGCCCTCTTCTCCCAAAGTCCCGGGTCGTGATTTAACCTTTGTTAAATCAAACAGATTGCCCATATCTTTTGGTTCAATACCAATACCGGTATCCGAAACGGCGAACTCACACATCTCACCAACCCGGCGTACCGAAACCGATATTTCACCGTCACTGGTAAATTTTATGGCGTTTGAAAGCAGATTGCGAATAACGGTATTCATCATATTTATGTCACAAAACACCTTACACGAATCTATTTCAAACTCGTAATGCAAACGAATACCCTTTTGCGATGCTCTTTCTCTGTAAATATCAATATTTTGCTTTAGCATTTCAACCATGTCATAATCTTTGGGAATAAACGAAATAGAGTCTGACTGATTTCGTGCCCAGGTTAACAGATTTTCCATCAGCTGATAGGTTGTTTGTAACGATTTATTAAACGTTTTGATAAGCCTCGCCATTTCGTCCTTTTCAAATAATTCAGGATTTGAAGCCATCACCTCAGAAAGCGAAATCAACGATGCCAGCGGACTTTTCAGGTCGTGGGCAATAATGGTAAAAAACTTATCTTTTGTCCGGTTGGCCTCCTCCAGCTTTTGATCCTTTTCGTTAATTTCAACATTTTGCCTTACAATGGTTTCATTTTTTTCACGCAATAAGAGGTTGGCACGGCGCTTTATTTTATTATTACGAAGTATCAGTAACAAAACAATTAAAATTACAATAACACTTGCTGATAAAATAAAAATAAACATCCATTGCTTTTCAAGCTTCTGTTGTGCTATTATCTCTTTATGCAGTTGCTTTTGGTGTATAGCCTCCCGTTCCTTTTCAAATTTAAATTTTGTTTCAAGCACCGCCAACTTTTGAATACTTTTTTTATTAAATAAGCTGTCACTCAGCTTTTTAAATAATACATAATTATTGTAAGCCTCCTTATAAACATGCAACTTCGAATAAAGTAATGCCATATTTTCGTAAGCACTCATTACCCTCTTCTGATGCTTCATTCGTTTTGCACTTTCAAGCGTATATTTTGAATATTTAACGGCATTTTTATAGTCACCTTTTTCAGAATAAGCCATGCTGATATTTTGCTCCAGCGCATCGGTATTAGCCATAATATTGTTTTTAATCGCCACACTTCGCGCTTTTAAATAATATTCCAATGCCTTATCAAAATTGTCTTCCGAAAAATATGTATTTCCAACATTTATATAATAAGATGGGGCAATAAATTGATTATTTTCTTTCATTATTTTCATAGCATTCGCATAGTAATATCCGGCAGAATCATAATTTTCCTGCCGGTAAAATGCCACACCTTTGTTATTACAGGCTCTCGCCAAACCCTGTACATCCTCCAATTTGTCATAAATGGCATAAGCCTTATTAAAGTAATCAAGGGCAAGTTTAAAATCGGAAGTTTCGGAGTACATGTTGCCAATATTGTTGTAATCATCTGCCATTGCATTCCTGTTATTTTGTTTTTCATCAAGACGGAGTCCTTTCTGATAATATTTTAAAGCGTTAACATAATCGGCATGTGCTCCATAATAAATACCTATATTACTGTAAAGTCTGGCTGAAAACGGCTGGGGATTAACAGAATCAACATAAATCAACCCCGTTTTCCATTCTTCAAATGCAAGCTCATCATTACCCATCAACCGATTTAAAACTCCAAGCCTGCTGTAACATTTTAAAAGCTGGCCGGTATCATGTCCCAACAGGGCCTGCTCTAACATCTCATTTACCAGCTTTGCTGCACTATCAATCTCTCCGGCGTAATAATAATACATACTTAAAAGATTGTTACTCATATTAATACCATGAGCATATTTTAATTTTTCTGCAGTATTTTTAGCATGGGAAGCATAGTAAAAAAGCGAGTCATGTTCTCCTTTAATGTAGCTTTTGGCAATTTTCAAAAAAAGATTCACCCGGATAGTATCATGTACCGGATGCGAATATAAAACCCCCTTTAAACTATCGATTGTACCGGCCTGTAAACTTATTGTAACCAAAAGATTTAATAAATAGAATAGAAGTTTTTTCATGAAATAATATTAAACAGACAACGGATATTTTCAAAGATAGCAAAAAAATGGCTTTCTCTGGTAAAACCTTCTCAAAAAAAACCTCAGCCAATATACTATTTACAGTTCGTACAACACCAGTCCATAAACATCAATCATCTTATTGGTAATCGACTTGTTGGTAATTACACCGTTATGCCCTCCTTTTTTTTCAACCATCAAATAAACGGGATTGCCCTGGGCATCTCTGTTTTGCAGGCGTGCAACAAATTTGTAAGAGTGCAGGGGTGGCACTCTGTCGTCGTGATCGGAAGTGATAACAAGCATCATGGGATAGTTAACCTCATCACGAATATTTTGATAAGGAGAGTAGGATAACAAGTTTAAAAAACTCAGACTGTCATTCACCGTCCCATATTCATCTGCCCAAAAATGGCCTACAGTAAATTTTTCAAATCTAAGCATATCGGTTACAGCTACTTCAGGAATAACCAATTTAAACAAATCAGGATGCTGTATGGCGGTGGCAGCTACCACAAGTCCTCCGTTAGAAGCTCCATACGATGCCAGGTGTTCGGAACCGGTATAACGGGAATTAATTAAATATCGTGCAGCAGCAGCAAAATCGTCAAACGACTGTTGTTTTTTAAAACCCCTGCCTGCTTTTGCCCACTTGACACCTTTTTCACCGCCCCCTCTGATATGTGCGTACGCATAAACACCACCGCCCAATACAAAAGCAACAATTGCAGGATTAAACGCAGGGGCGTCAATTACACCATAACCTCCGTAAGCTGTGAGCAAAGCCGGTGCAGAGCCATCTTTAACAAGATCTTTCCGGTGTACAATGGTAAGCGGTATTTTAGTGCTGTCGTTTGAAACATATTCAACATTTTCAAAAACAATTTTATTAAAATCGTAATGAACCAAAGCCTTGGCAACAAGTGTTTTTTTAAAATTATCAAGATTCAACCTGAACCGAACCGGTGGAACCGTGTAGGAGCTGTAAGCGTAGTAAAGGTAATTATCCTTTATACCAATTATCGTGGGAGAAGTACTTTTGGGAAGCATTACCGTATGAACCACTTTCATATTATAGTCGAGCAAAACCAATACAGGATTGCTTGCCAAATAAACTGTTGCTATGTATTTTTTGCTGAGCAAATACGAGTTGAGTACCGCTTCGGAATAATAGGGTGTTAACGCTTTCCATTTATAAGGATGAGCAGGATCGATTTCAAAAACCATTCCGTTTCCGCTGCCTATTGCCGATTCGGCAATAAATTTACCGTCGCGAAAACCTACAACCGATATTTTTGCATTCAAATTTGTTATCAAAGGTTTAACATTAAAATTACCCGTTTTCAAATCAAAATAAAACACATTCATTTTATCTTTTCCCGGAAAATATTCGTCAAGGATTAAATACTTTTGGTTACCAACAATTTTAAACCTGAAATTGTTGTTCTGAAAATGTTTTCTTTCAAATATTAATTTGTCTTCATATTGTCCCGTTCCCACCTTATGATACCATACTTTCTGTCCGCTGGTAATACCAAACTTATCTTTCCTGTCATATGTTGAATAGAAAAACCCGTCGTTTTTATACCACACAAGTTTTGTAAACATTAAACCTTTAAGAACATCAGGAAGTTGTTTTCGGTCGGCAAGCGAAACAATACGTGCCTCCATTTTATCGCTTCCGTTACGACTAAATTCATAGGCAAGATATTTTTCCCCGGTCGAGCTCCAATAATCCATTATATATATATTATCGGTTTCCGAAATATCGTAGGGATCAACCAGTACCCTGTAATCATGAATCCCCTTTCCTTTATATACCAACACACGCATACTTACATCATCATACACCTGGTACTCAAAATTGTACTGGTGTACAGAATCAAAATCAGGCATGTTGTTTTTCAATTTTTTTTCATAATCGTATCGGGAATAATCCAAAATTTTGCTCTCAAACCTTTTATGTTTGGGAATTTGCGCTAAAAACCGTTTTGTTTGTTTGTTTTGTAATTTAACCCATTGCCTAACCTCATCACTGTCCATATTTTCCATCCAACGGTAATCGTCTTCAATGGTATAGGACTGATAAAATGTATCAACTACAGGTAGTTTACGCGCCGGTATTAACTCATAATTTTGCGCCACCATCGGCAAACTGTAATAAAAGAAAACAATAATGTATAAAAGTCTTTTCATGAGAAAATTATTAAAGTGTGATTACTTGTGTCAGGCCAGACAAATATATATTAAATTGCTGAGCTGTTAAAAGCTAAAAACAAATATTCACATAATGAACTGTATATTAGTCAAATGATACCACTAATAAGTGCCAAAACAAGGCTTCATGAACACAAACCTTAACGAACTATGCCTCCCCCTCATAATCCCCATCACCCACCTCCCCCTCACTGAAAGTTGCATAAAGCAAAATAAGTATTAATTTTGAGGCATAAAATAATAAACGATTGAACGGGGAAACAACAAATGTTAAAGCCGCCCAACCGTTATAAAATAACCTCAATAAAAAAACATCATGAAAAAAGTAAGTTTATTATTTTTTGTTTTGCTTTTAGGTACTTTTTTAAAAGCACAAAACATTGCAACCATTGCTCCCGACACCATTAAAACCGGTAAGTTTGAAAAACAGTATGGTAATGTAATGGTAAAGGGTCAGTTTGTGGATGGCAAAAAAACAGGCAACTGGATGATTGTGTATAAATCGGGCTTGATTCACATACTTGAACAATACAAAAACGATAAAAAAGACGGGCTTCGTTTACAAATAAGCAAACGGGGTTTGGTAGAGCGTCAGCAATCGTACAAAAACGGCTTGTTGGATGGCGAGATGGTTAAGTTTAACTCCTCCGGAAGACCTACCTTAAAAGAAAACTACAAAGCGGGAAAACTCGACGGCTTGAAAACCGTTTATTATAATCGCGGGCAAAAACAAGAAGAGAGTTATTATGTTAACGGTGTAAAAGACAGCACTTCAAGATGGTACACCGACAAAGGTGATTTAATTGCTATCTATCACTATAAAAACGGCATTTTTGAAGGATCGCAACAATATTTTTATCATAACGGACAGTTAAAAGCTATCAAAAAATTTAGCAACAACATAGCACAAGGGCCTTACAAAGAGTATTATGAAGATGGTACTTTAAAACTTCAGGGGCAATTTAAAAACGACTTAAAAACAGGTAAGTGGATTGAGTACGACGAAAAAGGAAAGGCTGTAAAAACCATCCGCTACAAAAAAGGAGTTGCCAGGTAATGAGGAAGGTTTATAATCCTTATAAAGGTATGGAGGGCTACAACTGCTTCGGATGTTCTCCCGGAAACGAACATGGCCTGCAAATGCAGTTTTACGAGGAAGGCGACTTTTTATTTTCCGACTGGGAACCCAAAGGTTTTTTACAAGGGTATCATAATGTATTGCATGGAGGTATTCAGGCAACACTGATCGACGAAATAGGAAGCTGGCTGGTAATGATAAAATTAAAAACCGCCGGCGTTACTTCCGAGTTGTTTGTACGTTACCTGAAACCTGTCCGTATTTCAAAAGAGGGAAATATTAAGTTAAAAGCTTCGTTAACATCCTTTAAAAACAACCTTGCAACAGTGCATGTGGAACTATTTGATGCCGAGGGTGTAAAATGTGCCGAGGGTGATCCCGTTTACTTTGTTTATCCTCCTGAGATAGCTCAAAAAAGGCTTTTCTTTCCCGAATACAATGCCTTTTTCAAAGAAGAACAAGCTAAAAGTACAGAAAACCTGTAATACAGAGAACATCAAATTGATCCTGTGGAATTTGAGATTATTCCACAAGGTAAATAAAAAAAATTATAAAAATATGAAACACCCATGATTAGCATGGTAAACACAGAAATATGATGATGCGGAACCCCGGAGGGGTGACATATTTTAACCCCGGGTTTCAACCCGGGGTATAAAGAAAAACGCAATACCTGTTTTGGCGTGATTTTCGATAGCCTGCCCTGAGCTTGTCGAAGGGAAGCCGAAAATCATGACAAAACAAAAGAACAGTATATCAAATTCCAAAAGGTAAACAAAATTATAAAAATATGAAAACCATTTTGCTTGTATGTTTCATTGGCATAGGCATCATAGCCAACGGACAAAACAACTACAAACGATACGAAATAAAATCGGCCGCGGTTGAATATAAAACTGTATCACCACAGGGAAACGGAACCAAAACCCTTTTGTTTGATGATTACGGAACACGCGAAAAAATCCACGAAAAAATTTACAACAACAACAAACTGGTTGTTGACAAGTTAACCCTGCTGAATGGTGACAAAGCCTATAGCGTCGATCTGCTTACCAAAAAAGCAACCGATATTTCGGCTTCCATTAAAAGGACAAAAGAAATTGGCGGCAACAACCTGAGTGCTGCCGGCAAAGAGGTGCTTGAATCCATGGGCGGAAAACGAGTTGGCCAAAAAACCATGCTTGGAAAAACCTGCGATGTGTGGCAGCTTAACACCATGGGAAATACCACGCTTCTGGTTTACAAAAGCATTCCGCTTTCAATGGAGATTAAGGTGATGGGATTTACCACATCGCAAACGGCTGTTTCGTTTAAAGCAGGGGGTTCAACTTCGCAAAGCAATTTCAACCTCCCTCAGGGAATAACTTTATCTTCTGATGGATACGGCAACAACAAGGGCGATTTGATTAACGAATATGGTAACGGAATGACAAAAAGCGACAGAAACAATCTTGAAAAACTCCAAAAAATGAGCTACGACCAATTCAAAGCATTTGTTAAACAAAACGACCCCGGAGCCAAAGACGACGAGATAAAAATGATTTACAATATGATGAAAGCTGCCGGCGGCGGCGACAAAAAATAAGCCTATGAATGCACACGATATCGATTATAAAATTTATGGCAACGACATGCAATTTGTCGAAATTGAGCTGGATCCCATGGAGACTGTTATGGCAGAACCCGGTGCCATGATGATGATGGATGACACCATCGAAATGAACACCATCTTTGGCGATGGCTCGCAACAGCAGGATGGACTGCTGGGAAAACTTTTTTCGGCGGGGAAACGTGTTCTTACCGGCGAAAGCCTCTTTATGACCGCCTTTACAAATAGGGGAAATACAAAAAAACATGTTTCCTTTTCGGCCCCTTTCCCGGGTAAAATTATTCCGGTTGACCTAACCCGTTTTCAGGGAAGACTAATTTGTCAGAAAGATGCTTTTTTGTGTGCTGCCAAAGGCGTTTCCATCGGCATTGAGTTCACCAAAAAAATAGGAGCCGGATTTTTTGGTGGCGAAGGTTTTATACTGCAAAAGCTGGAAGGCGACGGAATGGCTTTTATTCATGCCGGAGGCACTCTGTTTCAACGCAATCTGACTGCCGGCGAGGTCTTTAAAGTCGATACAGGAAGTCTGGTTGCCTTTACTGCTGATGTAGCGTATGATGTGCAGTTTGTGGGCGGTATTAAAAACAGCCTCTTTGGCGGCGAAGGCGTATTTTATGCCCGGATGCAGGGACCCGGAACAGTTTGGGTTCAATCGCTGCCATTTAGCCGCCTGGCTGACAGAATAGTATCTTCAGCACCTCGTGCAGGTGGAAAAAGAAGAGGTGAAGGCAGCATACTCGGCGGACTCGGCGACCTGTTGGACGGTGATAACAGATTTTAAAAACACTTGAAAATAAATATATTATGAG
This sequence comes from uncultured Lentimicrobiaceae bacterium, assembly GCA_964455635.1. Taxonomy (GTDB): domain Bacteria; phylum Bacteroidota; class Bacteroidia; order Bacteroidales; family F082; genus B16-G9. The sequence goes on from CAYVWX010000049.1 coordinate 12,460, forward strand.
TAAACGTAACTGGAAATCGTTGCATGATTTTGAGGAAATTAAACTTGAATATTGGAATCATATTGCCAAAATAACCATTAACAGGCCCCGTTTTTATAACGCCTTCACCCCTACCACCACTACCGAAATGGCTGTGGCTTTAACCCTGTGCCACGAAAACATGGATGTTTATACCATTGTGCTTACCGGCGAAGGCGACAAGGCTTTTTGTGCCGGCGGCGACCAGAATGTTAAAGGCAAAGGAGGCTACATTGGAAAAGACGGTGTGCCAAGGCTAAATGTGCTGGACGTGCAACGAAAAATCCGCTCGATGCCCAAACCTGTTATTGCCATGGTAAACGGATACGCCATTGGAGGCGGACATGTGTTGCATCTGGTCTGCGACCTGACCATCGCTTCCGAGAATGCAATTTTCGGACAAACAGGCCCCAAAGTAGGCTCCTTCGATGCCGGCTTGGGCTCCTCTTATCTCGCAGCCATTGTGGGACAGAAAAAAGCACGCGAAATTTGGTTCCTCAATAAACAATATTCGGCCCGCGAAGCGATGGAAATGGGAATGGTAAACAGGGTGGTACCCTTTGACGAACTGGAAGATGCCACCGTGGAATGGTGCGAAATAATGCACAAGCGAAGCCCCATGGCACTGCGGATGATTAAACTGGGAATGAATGCCGAACTGGACGGACAAATCGGGTTGCAGGAGTTTGCCGGCAATGCAACACTGCTGTACTATCTCACTGATGAAGCTCAGGAAGGAAAACATGCTTTCCTCGAAAAAAGAGATCCCGATTTTCATAAATATCCTAAATTCCCCTAACAGTTATGGCCTCATTGAGCTCTTGGATAAAAGCCTTTAGATTGCGTACGCTGCCACTGGCCCTGTCGGTAATTCTTACAGGCTCATTTTTAGCCATTCAGGATGGTGTGTACAGTTGGTGGGTTGTCGCACTTTCGTTGCTCACCACCCTCCTGCTTCAAATACTCTCTAACCTTGCCAACGATTATGGCGACTCCCTCAAAGGTACCGACAACAACCGGCGGGTTGGCCCGCAACGAACCGTGCAAAGCGGTGAAATAAAACACAGTGCCATGAAAAAGGCTATTATTGTTTTTGCCTCCCTCTCGCTGTTGTCAGGGGTAGCTCTTTTATATTTTTCCTTCGGCGATAACTTCCAAATGACACTCCTTTTCCTTCTGTTGGGGTTAGCTGCCATATGGGCCGCCGTAAAATATACGGTAGGAAATAACGCTTATGGTTACTCGGGTTTCGGCGACTTGTTTGTGTTTGTGTTTTTTGGATTGGTGGGCGTTGGCGGCTCCTATTTTTTAAATACTCATTCCATTAATTATATTGTTTTCCTGCCGGCTTCTGCAATGGGGCTGTTTAGTGCCGGAGTACTGAATCTTAACAACATGCGCGATATTGATAACGATATCCGCTCGGGCAAACATACACTGGCATCAAAACTGGGCATTGTAGATGCAAAAAAATATCATCTGGTACTTATTTTTTTCGGATGGATATTGCTGCTGGCCTGGATGATGTTGCAAAAAAACCACCCTCAACGATTAATTATCCTTACGGCACTGCCCTTTTTTATTTTCGACCTGTTTAAAGTGTTGCATACCAAACAAAATGCCCAACTGGACCCCTACCTGAAAAAATTGGCCTTAAAAACATTACTCACGGCTGTTTTGTTCGGGGTTTCCATATTATTGTAAAACAAAATGCTTAAAGCTCAATACAAAAAGTTAACCCTCGTTTTTAAACGCCCTGCCGGAACTTCACGCGGTGTGCTTAAAACAAAAGATTCGTGGCTGTTAAAAATTTATCAAAGCGAAAATCCTCATATTTTCGGCCTGGGCGAGTGCAGCCTGATTTATGGTTTAAGTCCCGATCCCGTCAACCGGTACGAAGAAAAATTAAATGAACTGGTACTGAACATCAACCGCTACAAAGAGGTTGATTTGTCGGCATTTCCCTCCATAAGATTCGGATTGGAAACAGCATTAACAGATTTGCTTAACGGTGGAAAAAAATTGTTGTTTCCCTCCTCTTTTACCGAAGGAAAATCCGGTATTCCTATCAATGGCCTGGTATGGATGGGAAACTATGAGTTTATGAAAAAACAGATTATTGAAAAGCTGGAATCGGGTTACCACTGTGTTAAATTAAAAATTGGCGCCATCAATTTTGACAAGGAGCTTGATTTATTGAAAATTATCAGAAAAAATTTCTCGGCCGAACAGTTGGAACTCAGGGTAGATGCAAACGGAGCTTTTGCTCCCCATGAGGCACTTGATAAATTAAAGCGTTTGTCCGACTATGATGTTCATTCCATCGAACAGCCAGTTAAACAGGGAAACTGGGAAACTATGGCAAATCTTTGCAGCCGGTCACCGGTTGACATAGCGTTGGACGAAGAACTTATTGGATTGGATGACAGACAAATAGCTTCCATGTTAAAAACGATAAAACCTCAGTACATTATATTAAAGCCAAGCCTGACAGGCGGCTTAAAACGGTCGGAAAAAATTATTAAAATAGCTGAGGCTCAGAAAACCGGATGGTGGGTAACCTCGGCACTGGAATCAAATATCGGCCTCAACGCCATTGCACAATGGACCGCCACCTTAAACAATGCCATGCCGCAGGGATTGGGCACCGGCACCCTTTATACAAATAACATTCCTTCACCGCTTTACATTCATAATGCCAACCTTTGTTTTAACCCTGCTGGCACATGGGGCAGGCAGATGTAAGCTGCTTTTGAGTATTTATTCCGAAAACTATTGCTGAGATACCTACAAAGTAAATGGTTTTCATATGGGTTTAATATTTTGCTTATGGCTGATTTCGGAAATCCGTAGCGCGCTTCCCTAACCGGGTTGTATTTAGTGCAATATTTTTCAATTTACTTTCTTCACCCGCCTCAGGCAATATCATTTTTTGGCTTTTGTGCTATCTATTCAATTATTTCCTTAAATCCGCAAGGATTTTTGTTAGTGTAACAAAATAAGATGGTTAGGCATAATATTTTTCACTTATTTTAATGAGATGAAATCCGTGTAAATCCGTGTAATTCGCGGACAAAGAGAATCCGCTTGCGGATTTAGGGTATTTCGAGACAACCATAAGCTCACTCACAAACAATTTTATTGAGTCATTCTTCTTTCGTAAAAGGTTTTCAAAGCTTTTTGTTGTTGTATTTCCTATCCTTATCTAAATTATTTTTGGAGGGAAACCCCTAATAATATTTAAAATCACAAAAATCAGAGTCAAGAGTTACTGAACTTTCGGGTTTCACAGCAGGCTCTTTATTGATAAGGTAAAGGTTTAACAAAGATTAAAATAAGTTATCGATTTTGTCGTACGTAAAACATTCGGTGCATTTTACAAAATAATGCAAATTGTTATCCGGCAATAGATTGAATTATTTGTATTGGCACACTTAGGGCTTGTTGGCAAATAAACTTTACATTTATTACGTGACAGGTA
>CAYVWX010000050.1:0-15761 GCA_964455635.1 uncultured Lentimicrobiaceae bacterium
TTAGCTTTTCAGGCTTCTGTTTACAAAAAATTTTAGTTCTTAATAAAATATGGTATAAATAGTGCCGCTGTAACTGAAATTATTTTATCTTTACTTTTGCAATAATATTATTTTATTTACGGTATATTTTAAGATGCATTGTAGATTTGTTACGTTAAAATTTTATTTGTTTATCCTTTTTACAGGGATGATTTTTTATGGCTATGCCCAACAAGAACCCCTTGAAAACATTAAAATTACGGTGGCTTTCGACAATGATCCCTCTGCTTCGGTACAAGTAATAAAAACACCACTCAGGTATAATAAAGACTTCGGTGTTATTTTACAAATGGACAATGCAAATATTGATGTTTTTTCAAAAGTTTACGACTACTTTAGAGGTTTTAACGGTTATCCCGGCCTGTTTTTTACCTCGGGAGTTATTAATAACCCTCTTTTTTTTAAGATGGGAACCAATATTTACTCCTTCAATCAACAGGGAGTTGATGTTCACGATACCGACCCGACCATACTCACCTGGTCGAATGTTCAAACCTTGTGGGCTGCCTTTTTTGATGTAGCCAATCAGGGAATGACCTCTCCTCCTTCCGCTGACGACTATTATGAAGTAAACAGAAACATCAGTTATTCCAAATATCGTTTTAACGAATTTTTCAGTCAGCCAAAATACAATCCCGATATTTATGTAGTTCCCAACAATATTCAAAGCCAGATTAATGTTGCCAAAGCAGCCGGAAACCTGGCTATCTATTCGGAAAGTCCCGCAGCAACCCCCAACCCGTTTAATGTTTCAAACTTTTCTTCGTTTTATAATTTTGAATTAAAACGCAGTCACATTACTTCCAATTTGTTTAACGACATCAGCCAGTTGGCAGCTCAAAGTCAAAACGGCGACCATATGATTGGGAGCTATTATTGTACGGGATTTGACAAAACCGGTGAAATTTCGTTTAACGAATTTCAAAATCAAATGAATCAGGTTGCCGACACCTATGGCAGAGACGGGCTGGATAATATTTGGGTAGCTTCGGCCAAAGAAGTTTTTGAATATTTAAACCTGAAACAAATAATCAATGTTCATCAGGTAGTAACCGGAAATAAGCTGGAAGTAACCTTTTCGGCCAACAATCTGCCGGTTGATTACCGTTATTATACCTTAACTTTAATTATTACCAGCAACGAAAATATTACGGGCATCAATGTTACAGGTGCCAATCAAACCAATTACAAATACAATAGCGATACGGCACTTATTAATTTAGAGTGGGACGGAGGTAATCCGCCAACCCCTTACAACTTATTTAACACCGCATACGCACAGGCACAACAAAATCCCGATTCAGCTCACTGTTTAATTCTTTACGATTATTTGCGCATGGTATCCGATCCCGATAGTATTGCAAAATACCAGGATATGATATGTGGAGTTTGTTCTTCGGTAAATTTTGATTTTTGTAAATATGAGTTCGATGTTCCAAACGATACCATTTGTAAAGGAGACACCATCACGTTAACAGCACCCGACAATATGCAGTCGTATCTTTGGTCCAACGATTCCATTACACAAAGCATTGTTGTTTCTCCCGAAGTTACAACCGATTTTTGGGTTGAAGTGGTTACGCAAGACGGAAAAACCTCCAGAGATACTGCTACCGTAGTGGTTTATGATCCTCCGGTAATTACGGCATCACAAAACGATACCATTGCTGTTTTAGCCGACTCTACCGATACGCTTTGGGTTAGTGTTAACGACAATGTAAGTTATTTATGGAATACGGGAGGCACCGATTCGTCAATCATTGTTCAGGCTCCCGCCGAAGGGTTTGATAACTACTGGGTAGATGTTACAAAAGATTATACGGTTCATCAATGCACCATTAGAAAGAACTTTGTTACACAGGTAACTTTTGAAAGTGCTGTTGACTTTACCTGGGATACGGTATGTTATGGCGATACGGCTACACTGATTGCCAACATTCAAACCAACGACTCTGTTGTTGCCCTTAAATGGGACTTAAACGAGGATGGTGAGTTTGAAGATGCTTTTGGCGACACGGTAAAACATGTTTTTGAAACGCCGGGCAACATTTTGGTGGGGCTTAGAGTAATTTATTTTTCAGGCAATATGGATGTTGCATACAATCCTGTTCCTGTGGCCGACAACCCCGTTGTTGATTTTAGTTATAACAACACCTGTTTAGGCACAACAACACTATTTCACGATTCAACTAAAGTAACTGTTGGCCAGTTAGTACAATGGGATTGGGATTATGGTGATGGAGGAACGGGCAACTATTTCGAGTCTTCACATTACTATCAGGAGGTTGGAAGTTATGATGTAAAATTAGTTGTCAGCAGCAATTTTGGTTGCAAAGATTCTTTAGTAAAAACCGTAACCATTACACAGCCCGACGAGCTTAAATTAAAGTCGGATGATGGTACCGACATTGATTATAACGATACGGTTTATTTTACCCAAACTAATGCCGTAGTACTGATAGTTCAAAATTTTGGCATCTACGATTCGGTAATATGGAATGGAAACCACAAAGGAATTAGCTATGAAATTTCGCAGGAAGGCGCCTATTCGGTAGTAGGATACAAAGGTGGCTGTACCACAACAAAAACCTTTTTTGCCGTCGAGAAAAATGGCCCCGGTCCGGGTCCCGGCCCTGCAACATCCAAAGTAATGAACTTGTTTACGCCTAACGGCGATGGCTTTAACGATGTATGGATTATAAACGCAAAAGATATTGTAACCCCTGTAAAAGTTACCGTTTATAACCGTTTTGGCAACGCAGTTTATTCGTCGGATAATTATCAAAACGACTGGGACGGATACTATAAAGGGAACCCTTTGCCACAGGCTACCTATTACTATATAATTGAAGATTCAAACGGAAACTTTTTCCGTGGCCCGATAACAATAGTACGCTAATATGAAAAGGGTTAAAATACATATCATTTTATTACTGCTGATGCTGTCGGTTACAGGGTTTTCTCAGCAATTTCCGTTAACAACGCAATACCTTTTTAACCCTTATGCACTTACGCCCGCCATGGCAGGTGTTACGGGTTATGGAGAAGTTTTTTTAAACTATCGTTCCGACTGGACCGGTATCGACGGCCATCCGCAAACGGCACGGCTTAATGGAACGGCAAACATTTATAAAAAACAAATGTGGCTGGGTGGCGAAATGTATTTGGACAATACCGATATCTTATCGCGGTTTAAAGCAAGTTTGAGCTATACCTATAAACTGAAAGTACAGGACGATCAGTTTTTTCATTTTGCCGTTTGGGGTAGTTTCTTTCAAAATGTTATAAATTATGCCAATGCCATCGGGGTTGACCCTAACGATCCGCTATTTAAAGATATCAGCAGCCTTGTCTCCTCAAAAGTTAATGCAGGCTTTGGATTAAACTACAATTGGCGGAGGATGAACGTTGGCTTTTCAATTCCCACCCTGTTTGCTTCACGGCAGGAGGTGGAAAACGGACAAGGGGTTACCTTTAACATAAGACAGGAATTTCTTTTTCACATATCCAATATTTTTACAATTGGTAAAAATTGGGATATGCAAACATATGGTGTTTTCAGAAAAACAACCAATGAGCCGTTAAATTATGAATTTTCGGTAATGGCTATCTACCTTCAACGTTTTTGGACAGGCCTCCTTTACAGGAAGGGAGGTGCCATCGGGGTTAATTTGGGAGGAAACCTGACCCGTGGAATGGTATTTAATTATTCGTACGAAGTACCCGTTGGCGGTATCAACGCACATTCGGGAGGCTCACACGAATTTACGCTGGGTTGGCGCTTCGGAACAAAAAATAACAAATACTTTGAAAACAATAAAGAGTATTATCAAAAGCAGAGAAAAACACACAAACCAAATAATACAAATAGAGATTATCCGCCAATTTTTGATTATCAATATCGAAAAATAAAACGATGAAATCAATTGGGTTATATCGTTGGCTATTAGTGGTTTCGTTGTTAATTGTGTCCGCTAAAATGGTGTTTGCCCAGGCACCTCAACCCGTACAGGTCGATTCGGTAGTTATTGTTTTCAGCCAACATCCCGACACATTAAGTGTAACAAAAACACCTTTAAAATATAACAAAGCTTTTGCCATGAGCTTTGAAGAAGATGATTCTCATGTTGACATATACAATACGGCCTATCCGCTGTTCGAGGGAAACGGGTCCTCGGGAGGATTATACTATACCGATGGCTGCGGCAACTCTATTACTTTTAAAATGTCAACGTCCATGTATATTTTTAACGGCCTTCATGTTGACCTGCTGGCACCCGGGCCGTATCATGTACCCGATTATTTAACCTGGCCTCAAATTAAAGAGTTGTGGGAACACAAATGGGGTGTTGAAAATCACGGTGTTTCGGATCCCGTTACCGGACATGCAAATTACGATATCCGTCGTACCCAAAGTTATGCAAAACGCAAAGTGAGCGATTCGTTGTATATCAAAGTCTTTGTTCAGCCCAACATGGGCGATGCCTATTATTTTCCTTGTCAAAGCAACAATTACAATGGTTTTCTGGGGCATGGTATGGCCGACGGATTAAATGCCGATGAAAGAGGAATTGATGTAAGCGATACCTCCATCAACTGGCTTGAGATACCCAAAATAAACCGGATATTTGACGGTAACGGGTATAAAAATAAAGCCGACGAACTTTATGGATATAGTCAGCAAGGTTCAAACCGGTGGACTCCCTGGGGATGGCATACCACTCTTACAACCGCTTTTTCTTCGGAGCTTACCCAAATATATTATACTTACGGTGAACTCGGAATGGATAATATTTTAATTGCTCCCGAAGATGAAATACTTGATTATCTTGTTGTAAAACAGGCTGTAACTGTAAATAAAAACCTGTCGGGAAACCGGCTGACCCTAACTTTTGACGGTAACATTCCTTCCGACAGAAGATTTTATGCCCTGACACTTAAACTTTTTTCTGACGCTCAAATAAACTCCATTGATGTTTACGGCACCGATGAGTACTCCTTTTCGGGAATCAATCAGGATTCCGCCCTAATAAACCTTTCGTGGGACGGAAGGTATTATTATCCCATGGAATATCTTGCCGATTCATTTACTACGGTAGCCAACCAGTCGGCTTCTCAATACGATGCTCTGGTAGCCATGGACTATGTTATTTTAATGGATTGCGGGCATCAAAAAGACAGCTTGCGTGATGTTTTATGCAGTTTGAATCAGCAAGGATGGAACCAGGGATATGATCAGGGATTTTGTGATGTGCTGTCGGTTAACCTCGGAAACGATACCACCGTTTTAGCCGATAGCTGTGTGCAGTTTTTCGGTCCTGACGGAGATTACAGCTATTTGTGGAGTACCGGCGATACCACAAAAAATATTGAAATATGTCCGGATACCAATACCACCGTTTGGCTGACCATTTCTAATAATCTGGATTTTTGTGCCACCGATAGCGCAACTGTTTTTATACACACCTATTCCTTTTCGTTAGGGCCCGACACCACTATTTGCCAGGGCGAGTGCGTAACGCTTGCCGGCCCCGATGATATGTTGTCGTATCGATGGATTGTGGCCGATACCATTTTCGACACATTACAGTACACAACCGTATGTCCTGTTGATACTACCCAATATATTTTAGAGGTAACCGATTCAATGGGGTATGTTACAAGCGATACCCTGTCGGTTAATGTATTGGCAATTCCCCAGTGGAGCCTTGCCCCCGACACCATCATTAATCTTGGTGAGTGTGATTCCGTTTATGGCCCTTCAGGCTTTGCCACCTATCACTGGTATTGTGCCGACACCCTGTATGACACCCTTCAAAATACACGGGTGTGTCCCGTTGATACTACAGCTTATGAATTGATAACAACCACCTTTCAGGGATGCGAATCATCCGACACCATTGTTTATAATGTAATTAATCTGGTATTTTCAATAGGTGCCGACACCGGTATTTGTTTAAACAATTCAATTACCCTAACCGGCCCCGATTTGATGACCATATACAGATGGTATGAGTCGGATACATCAAACCTGATTGACACCACACAAAGCATTACGGTTACGCCGCCCGATACAACCATGTATATTTTATATGCGCAAGATACCCTGGGAGCATACAATTACGACAGCATAACCATAAACATTTTATCACTTCCCGATGCGGAAATAACCTATAGCGATTCGGCTTGTAACGGAAACGTTGCCCGCATTGTGGTAACACCGTCAACCACTTACAATAATTATATCTGGCATTATAACAATCAGGTTGATACTTCATCCATTGGAGTGCTGGCATTTATTCCCAACCAATCACAAAACGTAACGGTTGAAGTTGTTGACAGCAGCCAATGTGTTACACAAGATGCCGCCTTTGTTGAGGTGTGGCCCAACCCGGTATTGGTACCGCCCAACGACACCTCTTCCTGTTTGGGCGACAGCGTTACTTTTACCGCACAAGGAAACGGAAAAATATGGTGGGAAGATTTGACCGGCAACAAAATATCGGACACATCATTTTTTCAAACAAAAACCGAAACCGATACATCGTTTATTGTTAACGATACTTCGTTGTACGGCTGCCTCTCTTCGGATACTGTTGTTTTAACCAGGCTGCCCCTTCCTGAGGTAGTACTCCACCATCCTGCAAATGCGGTTTGTGCCTATACCACCGTTACCCTTACGGGAAGCGGAGCCGACAGTTATCTTTGGTTGTATAACAACAAGCAACAAAGCGGCGATACCCTGTTGTTTTACACCGAAGATACTACTACCTTTTTGTTGCAGGGTACATCGGTTGAGGGTTGTGTTAACACAGATTCGGCAGTTGTGGATGTTAAACCGGCTCCCGAAGTAAATGCCTGGGGGCTATTACCCGCTTATTGCCAAAACGATGCTCCCGATTCGCTGTTTGCCACGCCCGAGGGGGGTACTTTTACCGGTTCGGGAATGGTGGGGACAATTTTTACCCCCTCCATAGCAGGCACCGGAAAACAAGTTGTAGTTTATACCTTTACCAATGCCGAAACCTGTACAGGTTACGATACCTTAACAACTTTTGTGTATGGTGTTGGCAATGGCATCGACTTAGGCAATCCCGATACTTTGCGGCCCGGTGATACCGTCAGGCTTGATGCCGGTGAAGGATTTGACCGCTATTTTTGGAACACCGGCGACACCACCCGGATTCTTGTTGTTCCTTATAATGTAAATTATGCCGGAACACGCCGGTATTCGGTGGTTGGAATCATTAATCAATGTACATCAACCGGTGAGGTTTATCTTACTTTTATTGATCCTTCGGGAGTTTCAGCGGTTTCCGAATCAATGGTTAAAGTTTATCCAAACCCATTTTCAGATTATATCAATATATCGTTTAAAAAACAACAGAAGTTTGTTAAAATCAGGCTGTTTGATGTTTTTGGAAAAGAGGTTTTTGCTAAAACTCTTCATCTTTACAAGAGCGATAATACGACAATATTACGCTTAAATGGTTATCCCAAAGGGGTTTACTTTCTGAAATGGGAATCGGGAAACCTGACGGGAATTTCTAAAATAGTAAAGCAGAAATAATTCCTTCTTACCCTTTGATTTTTATTACTTTTGCCAAAATTTTTTAATTATGAAAAAGGTACTTGGAATTGGAAATGCATTGGTAGATGCATTAAATAAACTTGAAAACGATAATTTGTTAACCGAATTGGGTTTACCCAAAGGCAGCATGCAATTGGTTGATGCCGAAACCTCGTCTGCCATACAGGAGAAAAGTAAAAATCTCGAAAAAGAGATGGCTTCGGGCGGGTCGGCTGCCAATACAATTCACGGATTGGCCAATTTAGGTGTTGATACAGCTTTTATTGGTACCGTGGGCGAAGATGAAATTGGTAAATTTTTTATCGATGATTTGAAAAAAAGCAATATTACACCTTTGTTGTTTCGTTCTAAAACACCGTCAGGCTTGGCTAATGCCATGATTTCGCCCGATGGGGAAAGAACTTTTGGAACTTATTTGGGTGCTGCCATCGAACTGTCGGCTGACGATTTAAAACCGGAACAGTTTAAAGGTTACGACCTGCTTCATGTGGAGGGTTATCTGGTTCAAAACCATGATTTACTTGAAAATATTTTAAAAATTGCCGGCGAGCAGGGTTTGGAAATTTCGTTGGATTTGGCAAGTTATAATGTTGTTGAAGACAATTTAAGTTTTCTTAAAAAGATGGTTGAGCAATATGTTGACATTGTATTTGCCAACGAGGAAGAAGCCAAAGCCTTTACCGGTTTGGAGCCCGAAGATGCTCTGAACGAACTGGCAAAAGTTACCAAAATTGCCATTGTTAAAACCGGTGGAAAAGGTTCGATGATAAAAGAGAATGATGATATTACACGGGTAGGGGTTGAAAAAACAGAAGTGGTTGACACTACCGGTGCCGGTGATTTATATGCTGCCGGATTTTTGTACGGTTATGTAAACAATTGGCCCAATCATAAATCGGGACAAACAGGGGCATTGCTCGCTTCAAAAGTTATAGCCGGCTACGGGGCTAAAATCAGCGATACGGATTGGAAAGAAATTAAAAACAAAATTTAATATTTTCAGGTTGTGAAAAGAACAGAAATTAAAGAGGTACTCAAAGGAGATAACATTGGAGGAGAGGTAACGGTAAAAGGCTGGGTTCGTACCAAACGCTCAAGCAAAAATGTTGCTTTTATAGCCCTAAACGACGGTTCAACCATTAAAAACATTCAAATTGTTGTGGAAATGACCGGCGATTTTGAAAAATTGTTGGAAAATGTTCATACCGGTGCAGCGCTGTCGGTAAAAGGCAAACTGGTTGAATCGTTGGGAAGCGGTCAGAAAGTTGAAATTCATGCCGCACAAATTGAGCTCATTGGAAAAGCCGACCCCAACGAATACCCGTTACAACCCAAAAAACATTCGTTGGAATTTTTACGCGAAAAAGCCCATTTGCGTTTTCGTACCAACACTTTTAGCGCCATTGCCCGCATTCGCCATGCCATGATTTTTGCTGTTCACAAATTTTTTAACGACAAAGGTTTTTATAACATTCACACTCCTATTATTACCGGTTCCGATGCGGAAGGTGCGGGTGAAATGTTTCAGGTAACCACCCTTGATTTAAACAACCTGCCGAAAAATGAAGCGGGAGCCATTAATTTTAAAGAAGATTTTTTTGGAAAAGCCTCAAACCTTACCGTTTCCGGACAACTTGAAGCCGAGCTGGCCGCCCTTGCTCTTGGTAAGGTTTACACTTTCGGGCCCACTTTCAGAGCCGAAAATTCCAATACAACCCGGCATCTCGCCGAATTTTGGATGATTGAACCCGAGATGGCTTTTTACGATATTGATGACGACATGGATTTGGCGGAAGAGATGCTGAAATATGTTATTGGCTATGCCCTTGACAACTGCATGGATGATCTGGAATTTTTGAGTAAGCGTCTGCAGGATGAAGAAAAAAATAAAAAAGCCGACGAGCGCTCCATGGAACTCATCGAAAAACTAAAATTTGTTCTGGAAAATCCGTTTGCACGAATTACCTATACCGAGGCCATTGATATATTGCGTAATTCAAAGCCCAACAAAAAGAAAAGATTTCAATTTGTAATTGAGGGCTGGGGAGCTGATTTACAATCGGAACATGAAAGATATCTTGTGGAGAAACATTTTAAAAAACCTGTCATCCTTACCGATTATCCCAAAGAAATTAAGGCTTTTTACATGAAACAAAACGATGATGGCAAAACGGTAAGAGCCATGGATGTATTGTTTCCGCAAATTGGTGAAATAATTGGCGGGTCGCAACGTGAAGAGGACTACGACAAGCTTTACAGCCGAATGAATGAGATGCACATTCCCGAAGAGTCAATGTGGTGGTATTTGGAAACCAGGAAATTCGGTTCGGTGCCTCATGCAGGATTTGGGCTTGGTTTTGAGCGCCTTATATTGTTTCTTACCGGCATGGGTAACATAAGAGATGTAATTCCTTTTCCCCGAACACCACAGAACCTTGAATTTTAACACACCTATTTATATGGCTCCCTTTCAGGGGGTTACCAATCAGGTGTTCCGCCAGGTTTTTACCCGGCACTTTACAGGAGTGGATAAGTTGCTAACTCCCTTTTTTACCAGTATCCACAAACAGAGTCTAAGCAAATCACGAAGCAGGGAGTTGCTGCATACCAGCGAGCATAACATTAAGGTTGTGCCGCAAATATTAAGTAAAGATGGCGATGAAATATTGCGATTTGCCAAATTTTGTCATCAACTCGGCTTTGACGAAATAAACTGGAATATGGGTTGTCCGTATCCCAGAGTTGCCCACAAAGGACGAGGCTCGGGCATGTTGCAACATCCTGAACAGATAGAGCGTATATTGCAGAATATCATGCCGTTATTACCGGTTAAACTATCGGTTAAGTTGCGGTTGGGCTACGAAAGCCCTGAGGAAATTTTAGAAATCATTCCTGTATTTAATCATTTTCCCATTGCAGAGCTGGCCGTTCATGCCCGTGTGGGAAAACAACTCTACAAAGGGGCGGTTAACGTTACTGCTTTTGAAGAGGTGCTCCGATATTCACAAATCCCGACAGGATATAACGGCGATATTTTTACAACAGATGATTACCATGATATAAAATCACGTTTCCCCGAAATAAAATTTATTATGTTGGGCAGAGGAGTGCTGGCCGACCCTTTTTTGCCGGCACACCTAAAACAGCAACCTGTACCCGGACTGTCCGAACAAAAAATTATGATCCGCCGGTTTATGGACGATTTATATTTTGAACGCCGTAAGCAACATCGCGACGGGTTACAAACATTGGGCAACATGAAAGAGTATTGGTGGTATTTATCTTTTTCGTTTAGCAATCCGCACAAGGTATTTGGCAAATTAAAAAAAACCAAATCGTTTGACGATTACGAAGATGCCGTAAATAGCATTTTTAATAATTTTGACTGGCTGGGTCAACAGGCAGGTTTGTTTAAACAAAAAAACAGATAAATGCCGGTTTTTTTTACTTTTGTACTCAACAACAAAGTATGAGGGCATCATTTCTATTTCTTATTTTCTTTTCTTCTGCAACGCTTTTTTCGCAAAGCGATGAGAAATGGAGGCTGGTAAAACAGCAAAAAGGCATTGATGTTTATGTAAAATCAATTCCTCAGTCGCCCGTTAATGCCGTTAAAGCTACAAAAATTGTAAACTGCTCATTAGCTTCGGCAGTTGCAACTTTGTTGGATGTTCCCAATCATCATAAATGGATGTATCAATGTAAAATGGCCAAAATTGTTAAAAAAGTTAACGATTCAACATGGTATTATTATGCTCAATCGAGCACACCCTGGCCTGTATTAGACAGAGATTACATTTCAAAAATTGTACTCACGAAAAGTGAACCTAACAGTATTAGCATTATCGGGACAGGAATACCGGATTTTATTCCTGAAGAAAAAGATATCATCAGGTTACCCTATTCTGTTTCCGAGTGGAAATTTACCATGTTGGAACCCAATAAAATATATTGCGAGTTGTATTTATCGGTTGATGTTGGAGGTTCGGTACCACCCTGGCTGCTCAATTTATTTGTTTCAAGAGGCCCATATCTTACCCTGCTTAATTTTTCAATAATGGTACACAATAAAAGATATCAAAAAGCAACGCTTCCGGCGTATCTGAAATAAACACGGTAACCGGCAGCAGCAGGCTAAAGTGTAAAAAAGTAATTTGTTTACCGATGACTTTCCCCCATTCACCGATATTTTATTTATTTTCGTGGTACAACAACCTATTTTTGTGGAAGATTTAAATTTTTAATAATGAATGAAAAACCAACTGACAGCCGCCTGATAATCGGGTTAATACTAATTGCTCTTGGGGCGGTGCTGATGTTTAATACCATGGGGCTGGTTGACTGGCCTGTCAGCACGTATATATTTTCGTGGAAAACATTACTCATACTAATTGGTATTGTGCTTATTACAAATAAACAACGAAAAGTTGCCGGCACCATTTTAATTATTTTGGGGGTTACTTTTTGGATTCCGTCTGTTTTTAATGTTGATGTTCGTTTTCATCAGGTATTTTGGCCTTTGGTGTTAATAGGAATAGGAATTCTTATTATATCGCGAAGAGGAAACATTCCCGGAAAAAGTAATTTTGACGCAAAAAAATGGAAGCATCATTTTAAAGACCACCAAACTTATCATGACGATTTTATTAACGATGTTTCAATATTTGGTGGCGGCCTTAAAAAGGTAGATTCAAAAAATTTTAAGGGTGGCAACCTGACCTCTGTTTTCGGAGGTTCTGAAATTAATATGGCCAATGCCGAAATGGATGTAACCGGCTGTGTAATTGATGTTTTTACACTGTTTGGAGGTACTACCCTCATTGTTCCGCATACATGGAAAATCCAAATTGATGCCATATCGGTGTTGGGCGGTTTTAACGATAAACGCAGGGTGGCCTCCTCGGAGATTGATAAATCGAAAACGCTGGTTATTAAAGGTATAGTTATGTTTGGCGGTATCGAAATTAAAAGTTATTGATTGTGATTACTCCGGTATTGTCGAAAAAAAATTATTTAACCATCTATTTTGCTACCTGGTTAGTAATTATTGTTATTCATGCTGCCCTGTTGTTTTTTTTGTACGACACTTCATTGAGTGAAAGCATAGCTGACAGTGTGGTATTTAATCTGTTTTTCGCCATCGCCGGCTATACGCTTTGGTTTGTTATTAAATACAATTTAAAAGGAAAACCCTCCGGCTTCGACCTGTTGTTTCAACATCTTATGGTGGCAGCGGTAATTATAACCATTTGGTATTTTGTATCTTATTATACACTCACAAGTTTTTTTCATTCCGATTCGGGTTACCTGCTTTTTTTAAAGGAGTCGGCACCCTGGCGAATTATTACCGGACTGTTTTACTACATTGTTTATGTGTTAATTTATTATTTGATATTATATTATGAAGATTTACAGGAAAAACTAAAACGCGAAAGTGAACTTAAAAGTCTTATTAAAGAGGCCGAGTTGGATGCCCTTAAATCACAAATAAACCCTCATTTTTTATTTAACAGCCTTAATTCCGTTAGCTCACTCACCTTGTCAAGGCCCGATAAAGCGCAGGAGATGGTAATAAAATTGTCCGACTTTTTACGCTATTCGTTAAGCTCCGACAGAAAATCGGTTACAACACTTGAAAAAGAGTTTGAAAATATTTTACGTTATCTCGATATTGAAAAGGTCAGGTTTGGAAAACGGTTGAATTTTATACCGCATGTACCTGACGAATGTATGAGCGCTGAGGTGCCGGGCCTGATTTTACAACCTCTTGTGGAAAATGCCATTAAACACGGTGTTTACAACAGCCTTGGAGAGGTTAAAATTAAGCTTGATTGTAAAAAACACGACGACTTTATTATGATAGGCCTCAGCAACAGGTTCGACCCTGAAGCCGTACAAAAAAAAGGAGAAGGTATAGGCCTTAAAAATATTAAAAACAGACTGTTGCTCATTTATCACCGCAACGATTTACTTTTTACCGAGGCACACGAAAATATTTACAACGTTAAACTTAAAATTCCATTTCAAAAACCGGTTTAATTATGCAAAAAATAAAAATTGTAATTATTGAAGATGAAGCACCTGCAAGAGAATTGCTTAAAGCATATCTTGCCAAAGAGGAAGATATTGAGGTTGTTGAAGAGTGCGAAAATGGTTTTGAAGGTATTAAAGCCATTTCAAAACATCATCCCGATTTAGTATTGCTTGATATACAAATGCCCAAGCTTACGGGATTTGAAATGTTGGAGCTCCTTGACGAGTATCCTCAAATTATTTTTACTACGGCATACGACCAATATGCCATTAAAGCCTTTGAACTTAATGCCACCGATTATTTAATGAAACCATTTTCCAAAGAACGGTTTCTTAAAGCTTTGTCCAAGGCAAGAAGTAAAATAGCTGAAAAAGGTGCTGAAGACGAAAAGGTTCAGCAACTGATATCTACCGTTAAAGAACAAAGCGGTACAATTAGCAGAATATTTGTAAAAACAGGCAACCGTATAGATGTAATACCCGTATCGGAAATTATCAGAATTGATGCTCAGGACGATTATGCCGAAATTATAACAAAAAACAAATCGTATTTAAAAAAGGAGACCATGAACTATTTGGAGAAAAATCTGCCAAAAGTTAATTTCATCAGGGTTCACCGGTCTTCTATTATTAACACCGATTTTATGGATAAAATTGAAAAGTACGGCAAAGAGAGTTATTTGGTTGTACTTAAGGACGGCAGCCGAATTAATGTGAGTAAATCGCGAATTAAAGAGCTGAAAACCACGCTCGGTATTTAATGTTGTCTGTCCGCCGGGTTTTTCGGTGGCACCTTAAGTCTTTTGAAAACCTGCAACACTAAACTTACAAAAGGTAAATTTACTCCGCAGAATTTGCAAAACTATTATACCTGATAATTTGCAAATTTTGAATATCAAAAATTTTAATCCATTCAACTCTGTTAGTCTTTCCTCCTATCCGAATTATTGCATCTTCTATTTCTCTGCCATCGAATTATTTTGCCGAAAAGCTCTTGTAAAGGTCTCGGTTTCTTTTATCTTTGACACGCGAAAAAAAACAGAAAAAAAATAGTTACCCTAAAAATATCTTTTATGAATTCCAATCATTATACCGTAATTATGGCCGGTGGCGTAGGTGCCCGTTTTTGGCCCATGAGCAAAACCAGCCGGCCCAAGCAGTTTATTGATATTCTGGGCGTGGGAAAAACGCTAATTCGTTTAACCTTCGAACGGTTTAACAAACTTTGTCCGGTAGAAAATATTTATGTTGTTACCAACGAAATTTACAAAGATCTGGTGCTTGAACAATTGCCCGAACTAACCGAACAACAGGTGCTTCTTGAGCCCGCCCGTCGAAATACAGCACCCTGCATTGCCTATGCAAATTATAAAATAAAAGAAAAAAATCCTGATGCCATTGTGGTTGTTGCTCCTTCCGACCATATTATTTTAAAGGAAGATGAATTTGTTGCCGACATTAATATAGCCATGGAGGCTGCCGCTACCAACAACTGGTTGCTTACGTTGGGCATTAAACCAAGCCGCCCCGATACAGGTTACGGATACATCCAGTTTGAAGAAGAAAAAATATATGCTAAAACCGACCGGTTGCGAAAAGTAAAAACTTTTACCGAAAAACCCAATCTTGAAATTGCAAAGACTTTTTTGGAAAGCGGCGATTTTTTGTGGAACTCCGGTATTTTTGTATGGTCGCTTAAAAGCATTATGAAAGCCTTTGAATTGCACCTTCCCGAAGTGGACAACCTTTTTAAAACCGGCATTGGAAAATACAACACCCATGATGAACCCGGCTTTATTGCCGAAACCTATTCGGTATGTACCAATATATCAATAGATTATGGTGTAATGGAAAAAGCCGACAATGTTTTTGTGCTTTCGGTCGATTTTGGCTGGTCCGATTTGGGAACCTGGGGTTCGCTGTACACCATTCAGGAAAAAGAAGAGAACGGAAATGCCGTTGTGGGCGACAATGTAATGCTTTACAATACCAAAAACTGTATTGTTCATATGCCCAAAAACAAGTTGGTGGTTTTACAAGGCCTCGACGATTACATTGTAGTAGAAGAAGACAACACCCTGTTGGTTTGCCGAAAAAT
>CAYVWX010000051.1:0-15682 GCA_964455635.1 uncultured Lentimicrobiaceae bacterium
CGGCGCAAGCATCATCATATGCGGGATGTCTTTAAAAATTACTACCGGGGCTTTATACCTGCCGGCGGTTTTTAAAATGTTATTTTTTGAAATAACCCTGTCCTTGCCACCACCTAAAACCAAAAGGGGTGTTTTAACGGTATTAACATTTACGAGGTTCAACAAAAGCATGTCAAGGTACGCAAGATAGGATTCGGTATCTGTTTTTTGCCGGTATTTTTTAATTTCGGTGTTGTTAAAATCGTTGTTAAACAACAAATATTTATACTTGTCATCGGTATCAACAATGTATTTTAAATTAAGGGTAGCGTTGGCTTTTAAAAAGGCTCCCGGAAATTTTTTCATAGTGGCCAGCGTGCCGCCCAAAATGCCGAAAGGGGGAACCGATGCCATAAGAACAGCTCCGGGGAGGATGTTATTTTCAAGGTATTTTTGTACAATAAAGCCACCCATTGAATGGCCAACCACAACCGGTTTTTTATCAAACGAATCAATGGTGTTTTTAACATCATCAACATAATCGCTGATTCTAAGCTTGTTAAATGGCTTTTTATACGGACTTCCGGCATGGTTCGACAGGCTTAAAGCATAGGCCTTTATACCCCGTTTTTCAAAAAAAGGAAGAAAATACGGCTGCCAGCACCACGCCCCATGCCACATACCATGAACAAACAATACCGGGGGCTTGTTCACATCTATGGTTTCGGGATGGTTGGTTAAAAGTTCTAATTTCAAATTATGTTGATTTATTAGGTTATTACTTCTTTCTTTATTTTAGGTATGGTTTTTACTGTTTAAATAATCTGTCGGGTCGGGAATACTTTCCTTAAATTTTTCCAAATTAAATTTATTGTAAATCCAGGGGGCTACGGGCTCAATACTTTTATACAAAACTGATTGGGTACGAGCTTCTTTTTTTATAATTGATGCGTTGACATCAAAGTAGTTGATTAAAAAAATAAGAATACTCAACAGCAAAGCTCCTTTTAAAATACCGAAAACAGCACCGGCCAGTTTATTAATAATACCCAACATTAACAGGTTTACCACTTTTTCAAGCAGTCTTCCAACAATCATTACCAATATTAAAACAACGATAAAAGTTACAACAAAAGCAATAATATTTAAATATTCACGGCTGATGTTAAACGAGCTTGTAAGCATGCCGGCGGTAAATCCGGAAAAAAACAGTGCTGCGTAAATACCGAGAATGAGTGCCGCCAGGGTAGTTATTTCGATGATAATTCCTTTTTTAAAGCCGTTGTAAGCAAACAGCAACAAGGGTATTAGTAAAATAAGATCGAGTAAATTAATGTTCATAAAAAAAATATTAAGATTTTAATCGTCGCGTTAATTCGGTTGAAAAAACAAAATCGTTTAACTCGGCATTATTGGTTGTCAATATTTCTTCTTTGGTACCTGTCCACCACAATTCTCCCTGATGGATATAGTTAATTCGCTGACCGATTTGTAAAACCGAGTTCATGTCGTGGGTATTTATCACGGTGGTCATATTAAACTCTTTAGTCAGGTCCGACAACAGTTTATCAATCACTTCCGAGGTTTTGGGGTCGAGTCCCGAGTTGGGTTCGTCGGCAAAAAGATATTTCGGTATCAGCACAATGGCTCTGGCAATGGCTACTCTTTTAATCATGCCGCCCGAAAGCTCACCCGGAAATTTATTGTTTGAACCCGGCAGGTTTACATGGTCGAGCACATAATCGACCCGTTTTTTCTTTTCGCCTGCGGTCATGTTGGTAAACATATTCAGCGGGAACATCACATTTTCTTCTACGCTGTACGAATCGAACAGGGCACCTCCCTGAAACAGCACGCCCATTTCTTTACGAATGTGTTTGCGTTTTTTTTCGGAGAGGTTTGAAAACAGGCGGCCATCAAAGGTTATTTCTCCTTTATCAATATCGTGTAAACCGATGCAGCTTTTCATTAAAACTGTTTTTCCGGAGCCGCTTTGTCCGATAATCAGGTTGGTTTTTCCCTGTTCAAAAACAGTAGATACGTTTTTTAAAACTTTAACGCCGTCGAACGACTTATCTATATGGTTAACAGTTATCATACCAGCAATAATTGAGTTAAAATCAAATCCCACACAATAATTAATATGCTACTGTAAACCACAGCTTTGGTACTGTTTTGTCCTACTTCTACCGAGCCGCCGCGAACCGTGTAGCCCATGAAGCCCGATACGGAAGTAATAATAATGGCAAACACCACTGTTTTTATCAATGCATAGGTAATGCTAAAAGGGTTAAACCACGAACGCAAACCCAAAATAAAATCGTCGCTGGGAACCAAACCCGATATAAATCCGGCAACCCAGCCGCCAAATAAACCCAGCACCATGGAAAAAATAATCAATATTGGAAAATATATCATGGCTGCCACCATTTTGGGTAAGATAAGATAGTTGGGCGGATTAATACCCATTACCCGTAAGGCATCTATCTGTTCGGTAACCCGCATGGTGCCTATTTCGGAGGCTATAAGCGAGCCGACCTTTCCGGCAAGAATCAGGCTGATGATGGTTGGCGCAAATTCCAAAATCATCATTTCGCGAGTCATGTAACCCACCATAGAGGCGGGTATTAACGGGTTATCAAGGTTGTACGAAACCTGCAACGCAATAATAGCTCCCGTAAAAACAGATATAAAAGCTACCAGACCTATGGAATCGGTGCCGAGGTGCCGGATGTCGATAATCAACTGCCGGCGGAACATTTTCCATTTGTCGGGACGCCTGAGCGTTTCAAGCATCAACAGTACATATTCACCCGATTCTTTTATTAATAACATAATGAACCGCTAAAGTAAAAAAAAGAAATTCGTACCACAAAGATAGACATAATAAAAAAAACCGTTTCTTTATAAACGTTAAACAAAACGCTTTATTGAAAATGAGACGAAAGGTTTTTATATTTGTTACAGCACTGTTTTTTCTGTCGGGATGTGCATCGAACCGGAATGTACACCACCGTAAAAAGCACAAACCTCACGGTTGCAACTGCTCCAAATGGTCGTATAATCCGAAAAATGAAAATGACCGGATACCTATCGGTAGTTACCGTCCTGAAGAATATTGTTTTATGTAAAAATCAGTTTATGGGAAAAGTAATAATAGCCATTCACGGGTTGGGAAACAAACCCTCAAAAGAGCTGTTGCACAAATGGGGAAAGATGGCCATTGAGGAGGGTTTAAAACAGAGAGGTGTAAAAGTAGAACTTCCGCCTGTTGAAATTGTTTACTGGGCCGATTTGTTTTACGACCAGCCGCAGTCATTGGCCGAAAAAGATAAAAACAGCCCCCGTTATCTTGCCGAGGTTTACACCAAAGCTCCCAAACATTATAAGGTTGAAAAACATGAATACCGCAAAATGTTCAGCCAGTTGGCCAAAGAGTTTATCTATCGTATATTTTTAAAAAAAGATTATCATCTGCGCTATGCTTTTGTTTCGCAAAAACTGCTTCACAAGTATTTCCATGAGCTGGATGTTTACCTTACAGGTGACAACACCCTTGATTCGGGGTTTAACAAACCGGTTAAAGATGAAATAGTTCACCGTCTTTCGGCTGTTTTACAAAAGCACGCCGGCGATGATATTATGCTGGTTTCGCATTCCATGGGGACCATTATTGCTTTTGATGTACTAAGTTTTGTTACAAAAGATATTGACGTTGATACTTTTGTAACCATGGGGTCGCCGCTGGGAGCACCTTTTGTAATCAGCCGCATTGCGCAACATTACAAAAAAACCTACGGACTTTTAAAACTTCAAACTCCTGAAAGCGTGCGGCGACAGTGGTATAATTTTTCGGATATTGAAGATATGATAGCCCTCGATTATAAACTCAGCGACGACTTTGCCCCCAACAGCAAAGGCGTAAGGTGTGTTGACGTATTGGTTAAAAACAACTATGTTATGAATGGTGTTGCCAACCCGCATAAGTCGTACGGGTATTTAAGAACTCCTCAGTTTACAGAGGTGTTGCTAAATTTTTTAAACCATAAATAAGGTGCTAAAATTGGTGTGTACCAAAAGGCGCTGCCATAAACAGGTTACTTTTTCATCACCTTTTTTGAATAGGCTCCCTTTTCCGTTACTACTTTTACCACATACAGCCCGGCAGGTAAACCGGTTACATTTAAAGTGGCTTTGCGTTGTTTGGGAATGGCTTTGCTCAAAACCGTTTTTCCCGATAAATCAATCAGTGTAATTTGAATAATGTCCGCTTCTGCATTTACGGTTAATTGGTTGTTAACGGGATTGGGGTAAGTAATTAGTTTGCTGTCCGGTTGTTCATTTATTTGATCAATAAACCATACCCTTACAAAATCATTCATTGGCATAAGTAATGATCTGGCAAATTCAGATACACAGGTATCAATATTATCCGACCATATTGCATTTACTTTGTAATAGTACATATTTCTCCAAACAACCCCATAATCTTTATAGGTATAAGAATATTTACCGGAAGTAAAATAGACTGTATCCAAAGGAAAATAGTTGTCATAGTCGGTACTTTTATAAACCACAAATTTTTCTAAAGAGCTGTCGTTGGGGGGCGGTTCCTGTAACAGCATTTGAATATTCCAGTTATAACTTAAGCCGAAATCGGAAATGTTATCCCAGCTGTTTCCGCCGTCGGTACTTATTTTATCGCCGTATCCCACTACGGCCGGCCCTGCATCGGTTCCGGCACAATAAGCTTCGGCAGCGGTATTTACCAATTCGTAGCCAAACCAATATTCAAGCGAAGCATCAAACAACAACGTATCGGTTACAGTATATTCGTTCCATGTGCCGGCAACAGGATTGTTTACCGTATCGGTATAAATATTGTTGGCGGCATCTGCACCTGTCCAAATATGCAATACCAGATAGTCAAATTGATCATCAGAAATATAAACCTTAATTTTTTTGATGGTATCACCGTCAAAATCTGAAAGCGAGTTGGCATCCCAACGGGCAGCTACAGATAAATTACCACCATTTGTTAAACTGATGGCACTAAAATTGGTACCCGAATCCCAATGTGTCCAAGGGTTGGAAGGAGGTGTTATGCTGGCAGGAGCAAGCCAGAAAATATCGCTGTACATATCGTCTTTTTTATCCCAAATAGCCATTGCGTCTAATTTTTCCGGCGGATCGCACTCCCTGTAAATTTCAATATTGTCGATAAACCAGCCTAAAATTCTGGAGGAATCAAAACCTTTGGCTTCAAAAACAATTTTAAAATCGTTACCGTAAATGTAACTGCTTATAACGTAGGAATGTGTTTCCCAGTCGATATTTCCCGTGTTGTTTATCGAATCGAGTGTAATGTAGTTGGTGCCGTCGAACACTTTAATGTAGAGATATTCTGATCCCGAGTTGACAATACTTTGCAGCTTTAAATCGAATTTAAAAGTAACCCTGCCCACAAATATTTGAGAGCCTGCCATCCAGTTGCTTGTCAGCGTTGAACTGTAATTGGAAAGCATGGCAGAGCCTTTAAATTTTGCCGCTGCGCCGTCGTTTCCGTTATAAACGTCAATAACCCAGGCATTATCGGAGAGAGTCCATTGATTGGTTGAAAAACTATGACTTTCCCAGTCTTCGGAAAAGGGCAAACTAAAAGCCGAACGAACATTGGTGTTGTGGCCCGGTGAGGCTGTAACCTGCGCATGAACCTGAAAAACCATTGCCAACATAAAGGGCCAAAAAAGGAGATGACGATAAAAAGTTTTCATAACCGGTTGAGTTTTAAATATTACATCCCACAAAGGTAATGGCTGCGGCCGCTAAATGTAAATTAAACGGGTAAAAGTTCAGAAAAAAAACCGGATTAAAAAAAAACAACTTTTATCAAATGAAAAGTTTAATTACTTTTGTAACAATCAGGAAGATATATCGGGGGTTGAAGTATTATCCTTAAAGTCATTTAATATGAAACGTTCATTATGTTTTGTCTTTTTATTTATTATGTTTTGTACTTTTTCGCAAGCTAAGGCAGAGCCTTTGCAAACGGTAACAGCAACGGTAACAGTAACGCAATGCGATAGTTTACCTCCGGTTGATATCAGAGTTACATTTACAGGAAAAGAGTCACCTTGGTATAATTATGTAAAGACAACCGACAGCAGCGGCATCGTTTTTTTTGATAGCATTGAAACGGGAATTTACGATTTGGAATTATTTAAAATCGGGTACCAAACAATATTTTATCATGATATTACTATAAATGAAAATTATTCTCTTACGGATATTCTGAGAAAAAAAATATTTCCTGCCCGTAATCTGGTTGTTGACAGCATTACTTCGGTGGCAACCTGGGATAAACCTTTAATTACCGCCCTGCCGCTCGAAACCTTTGAGGACACTGTTTTTCCTCCTCCGGGATGGCAAATCTCATACGACCAGTGTACACCATGGTATCGCGCAGGGCCTGACGAACCGTTTGGAGATTGGGTTGTTCCTGAATGGGAAGGGCATTATGCGTTATATAATGATGAATTGCAGGGTGGCTGTCCCGCTGCACATTACAATTATTTAATAACACCCGAAATAGATTTGCGGGATGATGAAAATTATAAACTTACCTTCGATCTGTTTTTCGAGGGATGGTATGGTGAAAAGTTAACAATCCGGTACTCTGTTGATTCGGGACAAACATGGGTTCCGTTAACAGAAACTTACGGTTATAATAAATGGAGAAAAGAGGTGGTTGACCTTTCGGCAATATCGGGTGCCGACGGGTTGCCGGCCGTTATGCTTGCATTTGTTTACTTTGACGGAGGCGGTTGGGCCGCCGGTGTTGCCGTTGATAATGTACAAATAACCGGTGATCCGGCTGCAATTAAAAATTATTACGTTTCTTTGGACGGTAATACTGTAGCTGTTATTCCCCCTGAGCAAACTGCTTACACCTTTAACGATCTTGTTTTCGGACAATTTTATACGGCATCGGTACAGGCAGCTTATATTTGCACTATTTCCGAACCGGTTACTTATTCATGGCAATCGGGTTACCTGTATCAGCCAATAAATTTGGAGACCGAATACACATACAATACGGATGAAGTTTTGCTTACCTGGAATCCTCCGGTACAAAACGGCCAAATTCCACAGGGGCTGCTTTCGTTTAATATTTACCGCAACGATAGCATTGTTGTGAATGTGCCTTACCAGGGCCAACAGCCCGATGACGAACTTTTGTACATTGATAACAATGTATTTCCGGATGATTATGTTTACAAAGTTACCGCATTATACGATTTAACACAATTCGGTTATGCGGGCGAGACGGGAGAATCGGGCCCTTCAAACAAAGATACAGTTGCCATACGATGGGGCATGGAGCTGCCTTTTACCGAAACATGGGCTGTTCCAAATTTTGAATTCAACCAATGGAATATCGATACGATATGCTGGAAAATAAATGCTGATATCGGAAATGAGGCTCCATCGGCACAGTTTTCAGCCGATTCCATTTTGACAAACTATCAAATATCACTCTCTTCCGTTCCCTTTAGAGGCGATTATTTTGAAGTCGGGGATATTTGGCTTGACTTTAATTTAAAACTTGACGACAATACCGCATCGGGTACCGAACATCTGTTGGCGGAAGTGTATAACGGAGAAACATGGCAAACGGTTTTTGACACAACTAACAACGGCAGTTTTAGTTTCGATGATTGCTTTAAGCACATTAACATTTCCGATATTGCAATTGATGATATTTTCCGTGTACGGTTTAGGGCCACCGGCGACAGTTCAGCCAATATATCTTCGTGGTTTGTAGATAATATAAATATTTACAGAACTTGTTCGTCACCTGTTAATCTGGAGGGGGAAACCATTTATTTTCCTGATTTGGAAGCAGATGGTATTTTGTTAAAGTGGCGGGCACCGCAAGCTCCGGTTGCTTTAACAGGCTGGAAATATTGGGATAGCGGTGAA
Source organism: uncultured Lentimicrobiaceae bacterium (assembly GCA_964455635.1). Taxonomy (GTDB): domain Bacteria; phylum Bacteroidota; class Bacteroidia; order Bacteroidales; family F082; genus B16-G9. The sequence continues at coordinate 7,963 of CAYVWX010000051.1, forward strand.
AATTTTTCCGGGTGTTATCTGTCTGATTTTTATAAATGGTCGTTAGCTGTTTGTTGGAAGCCCGAAGAACTTGCCGGTTTTCATCGTCCTGTAATTACCAAAGTGCGTTTTTATTTGTTGTCTGATGCTTTTAATTACATCTATGTTAACATTTGGGATGGAGACAACGGTGACAATTTGGTTTACTCGCAGAGGGTAAACGATACATTAATGGTTAATTCCTGGAATGAGGTTGTGCTTGACACTCCCGTTCCGGTTGATAAAGATAAAGATTTGTATGTGGGATGTTCGTTGTATGGAACTGCACCCGATGCTGAAATTATTGGCATTGATGAGGGCCCCGAAAAACGTGGCAGGGGAGATTTTATAAGCTTCCAAAATGATTATTGGGAATTATTGTGGTTTTTCGGATATGACAACAATTGGAATTTTCAGGTATATTTTGATGAATCTTCTTCTTATATTTCCAATACTGCTTTAGGTACAACGTTTAACAGTAACTATTCTGCAGAAAAAAACACTAACGAACAAAATAAAGAAACAACATCCACAAACCGGCTTAATTTTTTAGCGTTTGAAATTTACAGAAGCGAAACCGGCCAGGAGGCTAGTTATGTGCCTTATGCCACAGTGCCTTATATTGTTGATACAACAGATTATCAATTTATTGATAATCCTGAAAACCTGACTAACGGACAGTCGTACTGGTACAAAGTAAGTGCTTTGTGGGCAGGAGATTCCGACAGCTGCGAATCGCCCTTTGCCCGGTCCAAATATATGCCCGACGAAGACTATGTAACGGTGTTGGTAACCGGTATAAACGATAAAGATAAGAAGGATGATGTTACTATCTATCCCAATCCTGCCCATGAGAGGGTAACGGTTAATGCGTCTGAAATAATAGAGAAGATTGTAATTATCAACTTTAGCGGAAAAGCAATATTCTCCAAAGAGGTTAATCGAACTAAGTTTATCCTTAATACCGAACATTTCAACGCGGGAGTATATATTGCTAAAATTTTCGTTAACGGAAAAGTAACTATTAAGCGGTTCGTAGTTGTAAAGTAGTTAAAAACTCCTTTTCAAACCTGTATTGTTACCTCTTATTCTGATATAGAGAAATTGTGATTCGCGAATTGCGAATTAATATTATTACTATGCATTGTTAGCTGACCGGTCTCCGGGTGTCACTTAAAAACCCCTGCAATGTTACCTGAATTCACGAATTACTTTCATAATATTTTTCTTTTTTACCGCATCATTCCAACGGTTTCTGAATTTTATATAACAGGCGCAGAAATGAAAAAATAATGTATATTTGTACCACCAAATTGTAAAGGTTATGTTTGTTACTGCCTGTACATCACGTAAAAGCGTTTTTTTGAACATCAAACAACGCGACTCTTTTAACGGCTAATTGTTAGCGGTAATTATCTGTTACCAACCTGTTTATTTCATCTTTTTTTAAAATTTAACAATGATTAGTCATGAAATTACCTTTTGCCGAATCGTATAAAACAAAAATGGTGGAATCTATCCGCCGCAGTACCCGCAACGAGCGTGAACAATGGATAAAAGATGCCAAATATAATTTGTTTAACCTGAAAAGTAATCAGGTTTTTATCGACCTGCTAACCGACTCCGGCACCGGAGCCATGAGCGACAAACAGTGGTCGGAGATGATGCTGGGCGACGAAAGCTATGCCGGTGCTTCATCCTATTATAAACTGAAGGATGCCATTAAGGATATTACCGGATTTGATTATTATTTGCCAACCCACCAGGGGAGGGCTGCTGAAAATGTGCTTTTCTCAACGTTGGTAAAAGCCGGCGATGTGGTGCCCGGAAACTCCCATTTCGATACCACCAAAGGCCATATAGAGTTTCGTCATGCTCATGCCATTGACTGTACCATCGACGAGGCTTTTCATACCGAGCTGGACTATCCCTTTAAAGGCAATGTTGATTTAAACAAGCTGGAAAGTGTTTTAAAAAAATATCCCAAAAAACAAATTCCGTTAATTATTGTTACCATTACCAACAATACTTCGGGTGGTCAGCCTGTTTCGCTGAAAAACATGCGGGAGGTTCATGCATTGGCTCAAAAATATGGCGTTCCGGTATTTTTCGATTCGGCACGTTTTGCCGAAAACGCTTATTTTATCAAAACCCGCGAAGAGGGATATAAGAATAAAACCATTCGTGAAATTGTTAGGGAGATGTTTTCGTATGCCGACGGCATGACCATGAGCAGTAAAAAAGATGCCATTGTTAATATGGGTGGTTTTATCGGATTCCGGAATAAAGAGGTGTATGACAAAGCTACCATGTACAACATCCTTTTTGAAGGATTTATCAATTACGGCGGCATGTCGGGGCGCGATATGAATGCGTTGGCACAAGGCCTTTACGACGGTACCGAATTTGATTATTTGGAAACACGCATCAAACAGGTGGCTTATCTTGGCCGGCAGTTGCGCGATTATGGCATCCCTACGCAGTATCCTTTTGGTGGCCATGCCATTTTTATTGATGCCAAAAAGTTTCTTCCCAACATACCCAAAGAGGAGTACATCGCTCAAACATTAGGGGTTGAACTTTATATTGAAGGCGGCGTACGTGGTGTTGAGATAGGAACCATTTTAGCCGATCGCGACCCCGAAACCGGCAAAAACCGTTATCCCGATTTGGAGCTGTTGCGACTGGCTATTCCGCGCAGGGTGTACAGCAACAATCATATGGATTATGTTGCCGCTTCACTCATCAATGTTTTCGACCGTAAAGATAAGATAAAACGAGGCTATAAAATCGTGAAAGAAGCACCGTTGATGAGACACTTTACTGTTGAGCTGGAAAGGTTATGGTAAAACGGTTTGAAAATGGTGCGTGCCGCATTTTGAAACAATTATTTTCCGTGTTATAATAATTTTTATTTTGTATATTAGCTTCCAAACTTACAATCAATTGCGGTATTCAGTATATTTTTTGTTGCAGCTCGTTTTTATTCATTTATCTTTATTTTCTAAAAATAGGTTTTAACAGCAAATTCAAATTGTTCAATAAATATTTTCTTGAAATTTGTAATGTTATTTTGCTCGTAGAACAAAAGCATTGCTTTTTTATAATCAATACTGTCAACAGTTCTAAATGATATTGGACAATATTTATGATTTATCAATATTGCATTGCTTACAATTCTTGCTGTACGCTTGTTTCCATCAACAAATGGTTGAATATACGAAATCAAAATCAGTGATAGCAACGCTTTTTCAAAAATATTTTCTTTCCGGTTTATCAAATCGCACATTCCTGATAAAGCTTCTTTTATCTGAAACTCATTATCAATCGGTTTGAAATTGGTTCCGGATATTCCAACTCTTCTTTTGCGGATATTTCCATCAACGGCAAGTTCTTTTGTTAGAATACTGTGAATATCTTCAATTTTAGATACTGTTATGGGAAATAAATAGTCGGGATTTTCAACTATAAAATCAATAGCGTCTTTGTGATTTAGTAACATCACCGCTTCTTCTTTTGTTTTTCCCGAGGCGGTTTCTTTTTCTTTTAATAATTTTTCTGTTTCCAAAAGAGAATATGTATTTCCCTCAATCTGTGATGATTTCCAGCTCAAATCAATGGCAAGTCGTTCCAATTCCTTCTTAAATTCCAATTTGCTTAATTCCGAAATGTTTTTTGTGAATGTTTCTTGTAGTGCATTTAATTTCGTAAGTTCATTTTCGGTAAATAAGTTAGTTTTAGGTAAGATTTCAGAAATTATCAAAAAATTAAAATTTTCTTTTATTTCTCTTTCGTCAATCTCTTTTTTATAATATTTTTCAATATCAATCGGTTCAAACAATTTATATTCAGGCGAAAGATTATATCGTGTTGATTTTCCTTTACCCGTTGAAACAATCAGGCGTTCTTGTATTAGTTTTGATAATATTCGTTTTACTGTCGCAAGACTTTTTTGTCTCCCAATACCTTCAAAAATTTCTTTTGACGATGAATAGCTGTTTTTCTTTAAATATTCTATTATCAGGTTCTTTCCGTCCATATTATTTATTTAGCTCACAAAGTTAATGTATTTAGCTCAAATATTATCAATTATGAGCCGGATACTTTCTTTAAATGAGCTACATTTGTAAGATAGTGGTTGTGTTTATAACAACAATCCCCGTGCGGGGTTTGTTTTGTTTAATGGAAAACAACTCTGCCTATTTCTTCTTCCTGCCAAATCTTTTCTTAGGCATGTTTTTAGGGTCTTTGGAAATTTCGTAGCACGCTTCCAAAGTTAAAGTGGCAGGGTCGGTACCTTTTGGAATTTTATAATTCTGTTTTTTAATAACCAGATAGGGGCCGTAACGTCCGTTTAAAACCTGAACATCAGGGTCTTCGTCAAAGGTTTTTATAATTTTTTCACGATCGGCTTTACGCTTGGCTTCAATAAGCTCAATGGCTCTTTCCAGCGTAATGGAAGCCGGGTCGTCGTCTTTTTTTATGGAGACAAAAAGTTTTCCCAAACGTACATAAGGGCCAAAACGGCCAATGGCTACACTCACATCCTGATCTTCATATTTTCCTAAAATACGAGGAAACTCAAAAAGTTTTAAAGCCTCTTCCAGCGTAATGGTATCAATGGATTGTCCTTTGCGTAAGCCGGCAAATTTTGGTTTTTCTTCCGATTCGGTGTCTCCGATTTGTGCTATGGGGCCAAAACGGCCAATTTTTACATAAACATTTTTACCAGATTCGGGATCAACGCCCAACAATTTTTCACCGCTGAATTTTCCCGAATTTTTTTGAGTGTCTTCAATTTTTTCGTGAAAATCGCCATAAAAATCTTTTATTATCTTATTCCATTGTTTTTTACCCTCTGCAATTTCATCAAACTCTTTTTCAACAGTGGCGGTAAAATTATAATCGAGTATATCTGAAAAATACTTCACCAAAAAACTATTCACAAGGGTGCCAATGTCGGTAGGAAAAAGTTTTGCTTTTTCGGAGCCTGTGTTTTCCGACAATGTTTTTTCGGTTAGTTTATCATTTGCCAACTCAAAAACAGTTACTTTTCTTTTTTCCGACGGGCGGCTTTCTTTCACCACATACCCTCTGTTAATAATGGTTGATATGGTAGGTGCATAGGTAGATGGACGGCCGATTCCCAGCTCTTCCATTTTTTTTACCAAACTGGCTTCGGTATATCGCGGAGGATGTTTGGTAAATCGTTCTTTACCTTTCAGTTTAACAGCTTGAGGTTCTTCGCCTTTGTTCATGGGTGGCAACATGCCCGAAACATTTTGTTCGTTGTTTTCATCGTCAACGCCTTCGCGGTAAACCTTTAAAAAGCCGTCAAAAGTAATCACCTCTCCCGAAGCAACAAACGGTTCGGGTGCTCCCGACGATTGTATTTGTGCAACGGTTCGTTCAAGTTTGGCGTCGGCCATTTGCGAAGCAATGGTTCTTTTCCATATTAAGTTATACAGTCGTGTTTCGTCGGATGATCCTGAAATGGAATCGTTGGTTAAATAGGTTGGCCTGATGGCTTCGTGAGCCTCTTGTGCTCCTTTTGACTTGGTAGCATATTTTCGTACTTTAACATATTTTTCGCCGAAACGCGACACAATTTCTTCCTTAGCCATGGCCAGTGCCATGTTAGAAAGGTTTACCGAGTCGGTTCTCATGTAGGTAATTTTTCCCGATTCGTACAAGTTTTGGGCTACCCTCATGGTTTTGGCAACCGGAAAGCCTAACTTGCGTGATGCCTCCTGCTGCAATGTTGAAGTGGTAAAGGGTGCGGCAGGCGATTTTTTCCCCGGTTTTTTTTCTACCGATAATATTTTAAAAGCAGCACCAATCTGATTTTCTAAAAACGATTTGGCATCTTCAGCCGTATCGAACTTTTTGGCATATTCGGCAGTAAAAGGTTGTCCGTTCAGCTTAAACTCGGCAACAATTTTAAAAAACGATTTGCTTTTAAAATTTTTAATCTCCTCTTCCCGTTCTACTATCAGGCGCACGGCTACCGACTGAACCCTGCCTGCTGACAATGAAGGTTTAACCTTTTTCCACAGTAATGGCGACAGCTCATAGCCCACCAACCTGTCAAGTACACGACGGGCAAATTGTGCCGAAACAAGGTTTTTGTCTATTTTTCTCGGGTTTTCGATGGCATTAACAATGGCGTTTTTTGTAATCTCGTGAAAAACAATGCGTTTCGATTTTTTATCATCCAGCCCCAAAGCATTGTATAAATGCCAGGCAATAGCCTCTCCTTCACGGTCTTCATCCGATGCCAGCCAAACGGTTTCTGCTGCTTTGGTGAGTTTTTTTAACTCTGAAACAATTTTCTTTTTGTCGGCACTTACTTCATATTTAGGTTCAAAATCGTTTTCAACATCAACACTCAGGTTGGTTTTATTGAGGTCCATAATATGTCCCATACTCGACTTAACAGTATAATCTTTTCCAAGAAAACCTTCGATTGTTTTAGCTTTTGCGGGGGACTCAACAATTACCAAATTTTTAGCCATAGTAAAATATTTTTATTTTTAGTGGTCTTTTAAAAAACGCTGCAAATGTAATACAATATTATAACAGGGATTTTTAAATGTAAATTTTCAACGTTAACGAATAAAATTACCATCCGAAAACAAACGCTGATATATCAAATTTATTGAAAGTTTAATTTAAAAAAGCCGATATCCGGCCATAATTGCACAAAAAGCAGGTTTATTAAACATCTCTTAAAAATGATTCAAGGTTTTGAAATTTATCGTGATAGTCTTCCACCGAGCGTTTTATTACTTCGTAAGCTTCATCTTTACCGTAAACGTGCGAAATTTCCACATCTATTTGTTTGCCGGGCAAATCTTTATAGGTAAGAAAATAGTGTTTTAACCTGTCCACAACCAATTCGGGCAGTTCCGAAATGTCGTTAAACGAGCTGTAAAAGGCATCGTTGTTTAACACGGCTACAATTTTATCGTCGGCTTCGTTGCTGTCGATCATCCTGAAACCGCCAATGGGGCGGGCACGTACCAAAATATCGCCATGCGCAATCTCTTTTTCCGTAAGTACACAAATATCAATGGGGTCGCCATCACCTATAATATCCGATCGTCCGGTTTTTTCGTTGCAAAACTCAGCTACTTTTTTTGAGCTGTAGGTTTGGGGTACAAAGCCATACAATGCCGGAACCACGTTTGAATATTTTTGAGGTCTGTCAATTCTCAAATATCCCGATTCTTTATCTACTTCATATTTTACCGTATCGGTGGGCACCATTTCAATGTAACAGGTAACCACTTCGGGAGCTTTGGTGCCTATTTCAACACCATGCCAGGGATGCGATTTGTAGCGTAATCCCATTAATTTTCCAATGGGATCCATTAATTTATTTGGCATAATTTAGTTTTTTTAAAATTTTTGCAAAGGTATTAATTCTTCCTTTCTTTACTTCGTAACATTTTTGCGTAATTTTACCGGCTTAAGTAAATTATAGATTTTAAAACATAAAAACATATTAACAGATTCACCCTGTGGAATAGTTTTTAAATTCCACAGGGTAAACAAATTTATAAACAGATAAACCATTCATGCCGGAAAATCGTCACACAGCAGCACGATTAAAAAGCTCCGTTAGGAGCGAAATATTTATAGCCTCGGGTTTCAACCCGGGGTATAAAAAAAACACGTTACCCGTTTTGGCGGGATTTTT
>CAYVWX010000052.1:0-15449 GCA_964455635.1 uncultured Lentimicrobiaceae bacterium
ATATCATTAATTCATTGTATAATTATCCAGCGGGTAACGGGTTCATTGTACCATTATATCATTAATTCATTGTATAATTGATAAAGTTTCAAAGGTTTAATATAGTTTTAAGATGTCTTGTTATAAAAACAGAAACACTCAATCACTCTAAAACCCTTCATACACTTTTTCGCCGTTTATCCAGGTGCTTAGCACTTTAATTTTATAGAGCATATTTTCGTTGGCTGTCATAATATCATCATCAAGTATCACAAAATCGGCTACTTTACCGGTTTCTATACTGCCTTTTTGTTTTTCATCAAAACTTCCTTTGGCAGGCCAGATGGTGATGGATTGCAAAGCCTCCTTTCGGCCAATGGCGTTTTCGACTTGAAAACCGTTTTCAGGCCACCCCTTCAAATCTTTTCGGGTTACAGCAGCATAAAATGTTTTTAGCGGACTGATATCTTCAATGGGGAAATCGGTTCCGTTAATCAGCCACCCGTTTTGCAGCAAGAGGTCGTGGTAAGCATAAGCCGATTTAATCCGTTCGCTGCCCAACCGGTCACCGGCCCAATACATATCGGAAGTACAGTGGGTAGCCTGCACACTGGGAATAATAGAGTAATCGCCAAAATAATGAAAATCGGCCGGCGAAATAACCTGTGCATGTTCAATCCGCCAGCGCCGGTTATTTTTTCCCTTTAAAAACTTAGCATAGGTATGCAACATCAAACGGTTTCCCGAATCGCCGATAGCATGTGTATTAACCTGAAATTCTGCCTTGTAAGCTTTTTTACACATGGTATCGTAGTAAGCGGGCTCATGCAGCCGAAGTCCGTAATTACCGGAGTCATCAGCATACTCTTTCAGCAACAGGGCACCCCGCGAGCCCAATGCACCATCGATATACAGTTTTACAGCACTAACTGTTAGCCGGGGTTTGTGCCATGGTTTTTGAGTATAAAAAAAATCAAAATTTTCGCGGTTAGGGTTTATCATGGCATAAACACGCATTTTCAGTATGTTTTTTTTCTGAAGGCTGTCCATCAATAAAATATCGGCTTTATCAAGCCCGGCATCGGTAACGGTTGTCAAACCAACTGCAAAACAATCGGTTTGTGCCCGCTGTAAAGCAGCGGTTTTTTGCTGTCGTGTAAAGGCGGGAATATATTTTTTCATGGTGTCGGCAGCATTGTCAACCAGCACGCCGGTCGGCCTGCCGTTTTTTAACATCACCTGCCCGCCTGCAATGACCGTTTCACCACTAATACCCGCAATTTCAAGCGCTGCATTGTTGGCCAAAACAGCGTGGCCGTCAATACGGGTGAGCACCACCGGTTTGTCAGGAAACAACTTATTTAAAGGATCGTTGGTGGGAAATCCGGTATCTTTCCAATCGTTTTGATCCCAGCCTTTTCCCAGCAACCATTGAGGATGATGTGTTTTATCGTATTCAACAAGTCTGGTTAAAACATCGTTGTAGGATGTGGTATTAACAAGATTGCAGTAAAGCATTTTCCAAATACCATAACCTAAAAAATGACTGTGCCCGTCGTTAAAACCCGGGTAAACCGGTTTGCCGCCGGCATCAACTTTATGAGCAGATTCAAAACTGTTTAAAATTTCACTATCGGTTCCCACCGCCAAAAAGCGGCCGTTTTTTACGGCAAAGGCAGTTGCTTTTGCAAAAGTGGAATCAACGGTATAAACGTTGGCATTAAATACAATTAAATCGGCCTGTTTTTTTGACACGAAAGAGGTGCTCATAACAAAATAAATTAACAACAAAAATATCAGAGATTTTTTCATGGGGTTGTAATTTGGTTAATGGCAATAGGTTTTTCCCGGTTTTAAACCCATCCTTATAAAAAACAAAAGTAAAGCATAATTGAATAAACCCGGGAATTTAATTTTTTTTTGAACGATTACATTTTGTCAGTTACACGGTGATGGTATAAAAATTGATTTACCGGTAAAAAAAATAAGATTATGAGTAAATTTAACGATATTATTCAGGGAGAAACACCTGTGCTGATTGACTTTTCAGCCGAATGGTGTCAGCCGTGTAAAATGATGCCTCCCATATTAAAAGAGGTAAAAAAACAGTTGGGCGACCGCATTCGTATTTTAAAAGTGGATGTGGACCGTAACCCTGCCATAGCACAAAAGCATCAGATTAGAAACGTGCCTACCTTAATGGTTTTTAAAAAAGGCAAGGTTATTTTCAGGCAGGCGGGTGTAATACCGGCGCCACAGTTGGTACAGATGCTACAGGCATATATTTAATCGCAGGGCAAACACAATAGCAGGAATTTAACCAAAAAATCCTAAAAAAAACTCTTTTTGTCCCTGTTAAACTTAACGGATTTGTTGTCAAAAAGTCTGTTAATACTTCCGTTATCTGCCAACTCGCGGGGGGTTCCTTTTTCAAACGAGCCATCTTTACCGGGCAGCCAAAGGATATCGGCAAAGCGCAAGGCCAGCTCCACATCATGGGTGGTCATTAAAATACTTTTACCCCGGCGGGAGAAAGTTTTTAAAAGATTCATCAGTTCAACTCTGCCGGGAGAATCGATAAAAGCGGTGGGTTCATCCAAAAATATAAGGGGTGTATCCTGTGCCAGCGCTCTTGTAATCATAACTTTTTGTTTTTCACCATCGCTAAGGGTATAAAGTTTACGAGGGAGAAATTTTTCAACGCCTGTAAGCGCAACAGCGTTTTCGATAATTTCTTTATCGTTGGCACTTAACACTCCCCCCCACGAAACATAGGGATATCTGGCGGCAACAACAACCTCACGGGCAGTAAGATACACATCTTCAATTTTATCTGTTAACACTACCGAAACAATGGCTGCCATTTCTTTAACGGAAATATCTTCAAGATTTATTCCGCCGTATTGAATGTACCCTTCCAAAGAAGGAATAAACCCCAGTAAAGTTTTAAGCAAGGTTGATTTTCCGGCGCCGTTAGGCCCCAACATGGCAATAAACTCACCGGGATTAATATGAGCCGACAAATTTTTATGAAGCAGCCTTATTTTACCTTTTTTTAAGCGGTAACCGGTAGAGAGGTCGTGTATGGACAATAAACTTTTCAAGCGACTTTTATTTTACTTCGTTTTACAATAACCCAAATCACCACCGGAGCACCGATTAACGAGGTAACCGCGTTAATGGGCAGCGAAATATCCATACCCGGCATCCGCGCCAGCAGGTTGCACAGCAAGGCTAAATTTGCTCCCGTTAAAAGGGTAGCCGGAATTAATTTTTTATGGTCGGAGGTGTTTAACCAGGCTCGTGCCAAATGGGGAACAGCGAGACCTATAAAAGCAATAGGCCCGGTAAAAGCGGTTCCCAATGCAATGAGCAGTCCTGCCAAAAGCAAAATGAGTGTATTATATTTTTTAAGGTTAAACCCCAGGCTGCGGGCATAATTTTCGCCCAACAGCATGGCATTAAGAGGCAGGGCAAGCAATCCGGCAACAGAAACCAACAACAGTGTAACCACCAATAATATTTCACTTCGGGACAGGCTGTTTTTGGCAAAGCTTCCCAATCCCCAAAGCACATAATCATGCAGTTCTTCGGCCCGGCTAAAATATTGCAACACGCCCACCATAGCCGATACGGTATAGCCCACCATTATACCAATAATCAGGACGGTAACCACATTTCCTATCCGTCCCGACACATACAGTATCAGCCCCATAACCACAAAAGCACCGACAAAGGCAGCTGTTACCACGGCCACATCATTAAGCATAAGGGTGCTTTGCAACATATCGGTTCCAAACACCGAGCCGGCCAGCACCACCACTGCTACGCCAAGGCTTGCCCCCGAACTTATTCCAAGTACCGAAGGCCCTGCCAGCGGATTACGAAATACCGTTTGCAATAACAACCCCGCCACACTCAGCCCCATGCCAACCGCTATGGCGGTAAAAACCTGTGGCATACGATACTCCATGATGATAACATCAACTTGTGGGGACGAGCCCGTACCAAACAACGAACCAAACACATCGCGCCACGACAGAAAAACCGAGCCAAACCAAAGGTTTAATCCAGACAAAATCAACAACAAAATTAAACCCGCCAACAGAAAATAATACTGTTTTTTGATATGAATTAAATTTTTTAACAACGATTTATAAAAGCAAAATTTTCTTTCAACATGAATACCGAAGCAAATGTAGTTGAAATTTAATTGTTAAGGCAATACCCTGTAGTAAACCGGCCTGTAACCGGGAAACAACCCGGGATGAAAAGCAAAAATAAAATCTTTTAAAACCACCTGCGGCTCCAAAACCGATTTTTCAAAGTAGCTGTTTTCGGCCGGATTACAATAAATAATGTGGTGCTCGGTAAAGGCCTTAAAATGGCTGTACAAGCGGTTTTCCTGTTCCAGTTTCTCATAGGGCTTTACCGGCGACAAGCCACCCAATATACGCCAGAAATCAGCTTGCCCGGCTTTTTGCAAAACCACTTCAAAGTCAAGCGGAATGCTGTTTCGCGATAAATTATCTTTCCATAAATAATGTGCACCGGCATCGTTAAACAACTGAGCCATATAGCTTTTTCCTCCCGGAACAAACCACTGTCCGTTAAAATATTTTCCCGAAAAAACCGATGGCTTTTCTGCTGTCTTTTCCGCTACTGCTTTCAACCTGAGATAGGCATGTTCGATGTCCGAAAAAAGAGCGTCTGCCACAGGTTCATTACCCAAAAAAGCAGCTGTAAATTTTATCCACTCCGCTCTTCCCAAAGGGCTGTCTTCCATAAAATCGAAAAAAGGAATCACCTGTACAGAACCCTGTAATACCGGCGTTTGTCCCTGCCGGTAAGGCGAAAAAAACAGCGCTTCGGGATGCAGCAGTATGGCTTTTTCGGTAAAAAGATGTCCGTCGGCCGAAACTTCCGTAATGGTGCCCTCTTTAATTTTTTTTAAAAGGGCTGTGTCCGACAGATATTTTACATCGGACACCCCCACAACACTGTTTAACAACCCAAGCTTATCAACAGCATTAAGTTGTGTTGCCGACAAAACGGCAACTCGTGTGAGCGGATATTCCAGCACATTTTTTTGATTTTTATACAATCCATACAGCCTTTTGGGAACAAGATAAAAAGCAGTTGCCGTTGTGTCGGAAAAAGGACTTCGGATAACCACTTTTTTAATGCCATCGGTTTCATAAATATCAAACAGCCGCGCAGCATGAATTTTCGAGGATATTTTTTTATTGACAAAATAGTCTTCCGGTGTGGCATTGGAATTATGCCTGCCGGCACATCCTGTTAAGAAAAAGAATAACGCCGTGTAAAAGAGTAACTTAAAATACGTTTTATTCATCGTCAAAGTCGTTGCGCTCAAGTAAAAGTATGGAGTGTTGCGGAACAATAAAATATTTTTCGTTGTGATATTGTATTTCAACCGCACCCTTTTTCAAAAAAATGGCAAGGTCGCCAATACGTGCCTGCAACGGGATATAATTTACCGCTTCTTCCTTTTTTTTCCAGGGCTCGTCAAACCCTTCCGAAGGCAAGGGAATGGGATATCCCGGGCCGGCTTTTACAACATAACCACTTTGTATTTCCTCTTTTTCCTTGTATCCGGGTGGCAAAAGCAATCCTCCTTTCGATTGATTTGCAGCACTCTTAGGTTTAATTAAAACCCTGTCGCCCACCACTACCAAATTATTTAACGTACCTTTATTCATCATTAAACTTTTTTTCAAAAATAACCAATATTGCCTACGGTTTAAGCGTAATACCGTAAAATTAACTTCCATCATTTTTTAACAGATGTTGAATAAAAATAATAAAACGGCAATAAAAAAATGATAGCGGTATCACAAACTTTGCTTTTTAGATTGAGCCGGCAAAATAAATAAACAATTTTTAACGTTACTAATCTCATAACTTACTACCTTTACATTTCTTAAAAAAAACAGGTTTATGAAACGAAAAAATGTAGTTACCATTGCTATTTCATTGTTGGTTTTTATTGGTGTAATCTGGTATTTTTCATCCTCCTCCGAAGGGGAGGTAGAAACCATAAAAACCAAAGTAAAACAAGGCGAATTTGTTATTGATGTAACTACCACCGGTGAGCTGGAAGCACGCAGCAGCGAAAAAATACACGGCCCCAATCCGATGGAACTGCGGAATGCAAGAATATGGCAATACCGTATTGAAGACATTGTTCCCAACGGAACGGTAGTTGATTCGGGCGACTGGGTAGCCACGCTGGACAGAAGCGATTTGGAAAATAAAATAAAGGATCAGGAACTGGAGGTTGAAAAATACCAAACTCAGTTTACCAAAACGCAGTTGGACACCACCATGACACTTCGCAGTGCGCGCGACGAACTTGTAAACCTGAAGTTTACCCTTGAAGACAAACAAATTATTGTTGACCAGTCGATTTACGAGCCACCGGCAACACAACGGCAGGTAAAACTCGACCTGGAAAAAACACAACGAACTTACAATCAGACTAAAAAAAATTATTCGTTAAAACTGGAAAAGGCACGTGCCGATATGAAAGAGGTAAAAGCCAACCTTGCCAAGGCGCAGCGCAAACTTGATGAATTTGAGAAACTTAAATCGGAGTTCGTTATTAAAGCTCCCAAAGCCGGCATGGTTAACTACAAACGGGGTTACGATGGTAAAAAACAAGGTGTCGGGGCACAAATTTCTGCCTGGGACAATGTGGTGGCAACCCTGCCGAACTTATCGGCCATGAATTCTAAAACCTATGTAAACGAAATTGACATCAGCAAAGTAGCCGTCGGGCAAAAAGCTGAAATTGAGGTAGATGCTTTTCCTGATAAACATTTTACAGGCGAAGTGTCTGAGGTGGCAAATATGGGTGAACAGCTTCCCAACTCCAACGCCAAAGTTTTTGAGGTAATTATTCACATCAACGAGTTCGATTCCATTTTAAGGCCTTCGATGACCACCAAAAACCGCATTATCACCAACACCATTGCCGACGCATTGTATCTCCCCATCGAATGTGTTCATGTGGACGATTCCATCAGCTTTGTGTATAAAGATGATGAAAAACAGCAGGTTATTACCGGAGCAAGCAACGACAACGAAATAACCATTTTAGCAGGTTTAAGCAAAGGAGACGAAGTATATCTGGTTGCTCCAAAAAATGCCGTTAAATGGAAAATGGCCACCTTACCACAAAAAGTTATCGACCAATACAGGGCTAAAAAAGATTCGGTTAAGAGGGTAAAACCGGAAAAAAAGTCACAAATGATAAAAATTAAAGGCCCCGGGGGAAAAGAAATAATGGTAAACCCTGCCGATCTGAAAACACATAAACACGGAAGCCACAAACGGGGAAAAAGGCCAACCAACAAATAATAGCAATGGAGAGATATTTACAAATATTAACCATCTCGCTGGAAGCGGTTTTTTCCAATAAGCTTCGCTCGATACTCACGGCGTTGGGTATAATTTTTGGTGTGGCGGCGGTAATTGCCATGATGGCTATTGGCAACGGCGCTCAAAAAGAAATTTTGGACCAAATTAAACTGGTGGGTGTAAACAACATTGTTATTCTGCCCGTAAACCTCAACGACACAAAAGATCAGGAGCAGCAGGACTCGGAATCGGAAACGCCTTCCATGAACAAAAAATACTCGCCGGGATTAACGCTTAAAGATGCTGAAAATATTAGCCACGCCATTCCTACGGTAAAACAGGTAAGCCCCGAAATTGTTTATCCCGTGCTGGCTGTCCGAAAAGGCAAAAAGTCGTCGGTTGATTTAACGGGGATAAACAACAATTTTTTCAATTTGTTTAACCTCACACTTCAAAAGGGAGTACATTTCAGCGATATTCAATCAGCCAAAGGCGACCCTGTATGTATCATAGGGCCTACGGTGGCCGCCAAACTCTTTCCCGACGAAAACCCCTTGGGGAAACAGCTTAAATGCGGCTCGGTATGGCTTAAGGTAATTGGGGTTTTACAAGGAGTAAAAACCGATAAAAAAGCCGAGAGCCTTGGCGTAAGCGATTACAATTCAAAAGTATTTGCCCCCATTAAAACCGTATTGCTGCGTTACAAAGACCGTTCTTTGGTTAGTCAGTCGTCGTTTGGCGGAGGACAAATGTTCAGAATGGGCGGCATGTCGATGTATATGTACCGCAATGCCAACAAAGTTGGTGAACATCAGCTTGATAAAATTGTTGTGCAGGTTGACGAAACAAAAAATCTGGCAGCCACTAAAACAGTTATCGAACAAATTTTAAACCGTCGCCATCAGGGAGTGCAGGACTTTGAAATTAAAATTCCCGAATTATTGTTGAAACAGGAACAAAAAACCAAAGATATTTTTAACATTGTTTTGGGAGCCATAGCCGGTATCTCTCTTATCGTTGGCGGGATAGGAATTATGAACATTATGCTGGCTTCGGTAATGGAGCGGATTCGTGAAATAGGAGTACGCCGTGCCATTGGAGCCACTAAAAAAGACATTATTCTTCAGTTTTTGTCGGAAGCCACCTTCATCAGCATTACCGGTGGATTTATCGGCATTTTGCTGGGAGTTATCATGGCAAGAATTATCAGCATCTCCACCGATATATTAACCATTGTTTCGTTTGTATCCATTGCCATATCGTTTGGAGTTGCTGCTACCGTAGGTATTGTTTTCGGCTGGTTGCCGGCTCGCAAAGCCGCCGAACAAGACCCTGTGGAATCGTTGCGGCACGACTAATTTCGTAACTGTTTTTTAAAAATACGGTTACAGAATAATATTTTTACTGCCTGACGTTAAACAACTTCATCGAATCGAAAATATTTAAAAATCATTGTCGCACATAAAATGACTATCCTGACTGCTTTTAAAAACAATATCGTTCTGCTTTTTTTTACCGTTATATTACCGTTGTCGGTGGCGGCACAGGATACGTTGTTGCCAAAAAGGCCAAAAGTGGCGGTAGTACTTAGCGGCGGCGGCGCCAAAGGAATGGCACATGTCGGCTTTTTAAAAGTGATGCAAAAGGCCGGTATCCATCCCGATATTATTGTTGGAACCTCCATGGGCAGTATTGTGGGGGGCTACTATGCATTGGGGTTTTCGCCCGACAGCATTGAAAAAATATTGAACAGTACCAACTGGGATGTGATGCTAAGCAACAAGGTTACCCTGCGCCAGGTTAACATCGACGAAAAAGAGAACCACAACCAATATATCATGGATTTTCCCATGGACAAATGGAAACCGCGCCTTCCTTCGGGAGCTATACAGGGACATGAAATCGAACTAATGCTCGACCGTTTGTTGTGGAGTGCGGCAAAATATAAAAACTTCGATGATTTTCCCATTCGCTTCCGCTGTGTTTCGGTGGATATTCTTACCGGAAAACCCTACGTATTTAAAAAAGGTAACTTGTCGCTGGCACTGCGCTCAAGCATGTCGATACCCACGGTTATGGCTCCGGTAGAATACAACGGAATGCTGCTGGTGGATGGCGGACTGGTAAACAACTTTCCGGTGGATGTAGCTAAAAAAATGGGCGCCGGCATTATTATCGGCGTTTATACAGGCGGCAAACTGCTTTCAAAAGAAAAGCTAAAATCACTCATCAATATATTAAAACAGTCGTCGCTGCTGGCAAGCATTAAAAATGCCCGACAACAACGTAAAAACTGCACACTCTATATCGAACCCGACTTAACCGGACTGAATGTTTCCGACTTTTCGGAATCCGACAGCATTATTGCCAGAGGCTATAAAACTTCCATGCGTTATTTTGACAAACTTAAAGCACTTTCCGACAGCATTAACCGTTTTAACATACCAACGCACAAAAAAGGTGTTCTTAAAGATTCGTTGTATTTAAGTGACTATAAAATAAAAAATATCAACGATAAATATACCAAAAGAATGGTTGAGCGATTTATAAAAAACGACAAACCGGGATGGCACAACTATTCAGAAATAGAAAACAGGTGCAAAACACTGTTCGGCACCAAACTATTTGCCAAAGTGGGCTATTCCATAGCACCTGCTGCCGACACCTCAGGCTACCGCATAACATACCATTTTAAAGAGCGGAACAAAAACACGCTGAGCTTTGCCGTAAACTACTCCAACTACTCAAATGCAGCCATTATTTTAGATTTGGTATTACGTAATATGTATATTTCAGGCTCTAAATTCGAAGCCAAAGTTGCACTGTCATCGCTGCCCAAAGCAAAATTCAGGTTTACCAAATATTTAGGAAAAAAATCAATGTTTGCCCTTAACACGGGCTACCTGTACGAGGAGAGCCTTTTTCCGGTTTACAACGAAAGCTCATGGATAAAGTCGGCTAAATACCTTCGTAAATATCACAATATCAGCTTTAACGGACTGCTTTTTTCGGGACGGCAAACAGAATTTTCGGCGGGGTTAACCGCACAATTAATTTTTCACCTTCCGCTGGTTGAATCGTCAGACCAGCTCATTAAAAAAGCCGAACTATCGGTTCAGTCGGCTACCTTTCAGGTATTGTACAACCGGCTCGACAAAAAACATTTTCCCGACAAGGGAATCCAATACAGGTTTACCTCAAACTACTACATTAATCCGCGTTACGAAATTGTTTTTAACCTCAACGATGAAAATTCTACCGAAAGGACAGAACATTATAAAACCGATAATTTCCTGCAGTTCAGAAGCGATTTTGCAGCCTACTCAAAATTCGGCAAGGTAACCATGAGCAACGAAGTGAACCTATACGCATCCTTTAGCGAAAACGCAAACCACCTTAACTCGTTTGTTTTGGGCGGCAGCGATATAACTGCCGATTATTATTCAATACCATTTTGGGGACTACCCAAAAATTTTGCACTTCTCGGCAGCGGATTGCTGTATCGTGTAGGATTCAGATATCAGTTTATTAAAAACTTTTATGCCACCGTTAAAGCAAATACCATTTTCGATATTTATGTATCCGATACCCAACCCGATAACGAAACGGTTTATCTCGACAGCAAAACTATTACCGGAGCCGGAATAGGCCTTTCGTACAACTCTGTTATCGGCCCCATTTCGTTTATCGTCAGCAAAAGCTTCGATTACGGCCCGTTTTGGACCTATGTCAACATCGGGTTTAAGTTTTAGTACGAAAACAACCCCTGAGTTCTCATGCTCTTTTTTACCTTTGCATAAATTTTTAACATCTTACACATGGTTAATTTTAACGACAATCAATACTCTTCGCAAGAGCTTACCAAAGAGATAAAGTACCTGAAACTTCTCTCCGACACCTTTCCAAGCATCCAAACCGCAAGCACCGAAATTATTAACCTGGAGGCAATTATGAACCTTCCCAAAGGAACCGAACACTTCCTTACGGATATTCACGGCGAAGACGAAACATTCAGCCATGTAATTGCCAACGCTTCGGGAGTGGTAAAACGCAAGGTGGAAGATGTTTTTGGAAAAACACTGCGCGAAAAAGAAAAACGACAGCTTATCACCTTAATTTATTATCCGAAGGTTAAACTCGACCTTATTTTAAAAAAGGAAACCGATGTAAACGAGTGGTACTCCATTACTTTACAGCGACTTGCAAAAGTTGCCCGCGCCTCCTCCTCAAAATATACCCGCTCAAAAGTGCGTAAAGCCATGCCGGTTGATTTCAGCTACATTATTGACGAGCTGTTAAACGAAAGCGGCGAAGACAAAGAAGAGTATTTCGAGAGTATCATAAACACCATCATCAATATTAACCGGGCACCGGCTTTTATTGTTGCCATGTGTAAATTTATTCAGCGCCTGCTTATCGACAGGCTTCATATTATCGGCGATATTTTCGACCGCGGGCCCAGTGCCGAAAAGGTTATGGATAAACTTATGGAACACCATGCCGTTGATATACAATGGGGTAACCACGACATCATCTGGATGGGGGCTGCCGCCGGAAACCTGGCACTTATTGCCACCATTATCCGTATTTCGTTACGCTATCAAAACATCGACACGCTGGAAGATGCTTACGGCATTAACATGCTGCCGCTGGCCACTTTTGCCATGGAGACTTATAAAAACGATGCCTGCGACCTGTTTGCACCTAAAACAGAAGTCATCGATAAAAATACCGAATTGGTAAAAAAGATGCACAAAGCCATTTCAATCATTCAGTTTAAACTGGAAGGCGAAATCATAAAACGAAATCCGCACTTTAACATGGATGACCGGCTGGTGCTTGACAAAATAGATTTCAAAAAAGGAACCATCACCCTGAACGGCGAAAAACATAAACTTCTCGATAGCAATTTTCCTACCATCAACCCTAAAAATCCTTATAAATTAAACAAAGAAGAAGCCGAGATTATGGACAAGCTGCGCATCAGCATAAAAAACTCCAAACGGCTTCAGCGTCACATTGAGTTTTTATTTTCACACGGCAGCATGTACCTTACTTATAACTCAAACCTGCTTTATCACGGCTGTATTCCCATGAACAGCGACGGTTCGTTTCAGGAGTTTGAAATAGGAGGCAGTGCCGTTTCGGGCAAAAAACTTTGCGACAGGTTTGAAATTGCCGTACGCCGCGGATACCAACACCGTTTTAGCAATAAAAACGAAAACATCAACCTTGATTATTTCTGGTACCTGTGGTGCGGCGAAACCTCTCCCCTCTTCGGAAAGAAAAAAATGGCCACCTTCGAACGCTACTTCGTGGCTGATAAAAAAACACATAAAGAAGACCGCAACGACTACTATAACCTGGTTTATAACGACGAAAAATATGCCGACAAAATTTTGGAGGAGTTTAACCTCAGCCCAAAAAATTCGCACATTGTAAACGGCCACGTTCCGGTAAAAGTTAAAAAAGGCGAAAAACCCATTAAAGCCAACGGTAAATTGTTCGTCATCGACGGAGGCATGTCGAAACCCTATCAAAAGGTGACCGGCGTTTCGGGATACACCCTTATTTACAACTCTTACGGGCTGGTACTTGTTGAACACGAGCATTTTGAGTCGCGGCAAAAAGCCATTGAAGAAGAAATTGATATTATATCCAACAGAATATTTATTGAAGCAAAAACCAACCGAAAACGGGTACGCGATACCGACATTGGCAAAGAGCTGCAAAGCCAAATTGACGATTTAAAATTGTTGCTGGCAGCTTATCGCAAAGGACTTATTAAAGAGAGATTATAAACCTAAACCGTTGAATAAAACCTGCAGGTATTGTTGCCGGAAAAATAAATAGCTGCTTAAAAACATTATGATAAGAGTTTTTAAATTCGGAGGAGCACTGTTAAACGATGCAAAGGGCATTGAACAGATGGTTTCTATTGTAGAGGAGTTTAAGTGCGAGCCTCTGATAGTAGTGGTTTCGGCCATTGGCAAAACAACCAATGCCCTCGAAAACCTCTTGTCGCTGGCCTGGAACAAAGAGGAAAACCTTGCCGGGGCTTACTTTTCGTTGAAAAGTTTCCACCTTAACCTTATCCGTTCCCTGCCCGCTGTGAACCACCCTGAACTTATCAACGAAACAGAAACTCTTTTCAGAGACCTCTGGGATGCCTTAAACACCCCTTGCGACAACTACTATCTTGCTTACGACCGGATAGTTAGTTTCGGCGAAAAAATCTCCGGTAAAATTATTGCCACCCGTTTGGCTGCCAAAAAACTTGTCGTCAGCGAGCTTCCTGCACAATCAATAATAGCTACCAACAGCAACTTTACCGATGCTTCCGTTGACTGGCAAAAAACCCGTTTAAACATTAAAACTGCTCTTGTACCCCTGCTTCACGACGGTAAAATTGTTGTAACACAAGGTTTTATAGGAAGTAATCCGCAAGGCGACACCACCACCTTAGGCAGAGAAGGCTCCGATTTTACGGCCGCTATTATCGGAAGTATCTTAAATGCCAACGAAATAGTAATCTGGAAAGATGTTCCGGGAATTATGAATGCCGACCCCAAACTTTTTAAAGATACCGTAAAGCTAAACAATATTTCGTACCACGAAGCCATTGAGCTGGCCTTTTACGGCGCATCGGTTATCCACCCCAAAACCATACAACCGCTGCAAAAAAACGGACTGCCCTTGCAGGTACGCTCCTTTTGGCAGCCACACACCAAGCCCACAATAATTTCGGACAACACCTTAAACGATGATAAAATTCCTAAAATTATCGTAAAGAAAAACCAAACATTGTTAAGCATCAGCTCGCGTAATCTTGACTTTATTAACGAAGAAAATCTGGCAGGTATTTTTAAAATATTTAACAAGCATAAAGTACACATCAACCTCATGCAAAACTCAGCCGTAAGTTTTTCGGCCTGTTTTAACCAAAATGACAAAAAGCAAAAACCACTTATCGCCGAATTGTCAAATAAATTTTATATAAAATATAATTCGGGGTTGACATTATTTACTTTCAGGCACTATAATGATACTTTAATTTCGCAATATATTGCACATCGATTGGTGCTGCTTGAGCAGAAAAACCGGAAAATAGCCCAATTTTTGGTCGTTTTTTAGCTTAATGTCTGTTACACTGCATTTTAAGGCACAAACCTTAGAATTTACTTTAAGGTTTGAACCCGTTTTTTGGCAAAAACCTACACTTTAGTGTAGTATAAAAACTACACTGTTCCTACCTTGTTTTAGGTGTTTTTATGTGTTTTCTTTGTAAGATACAAACCATAAAAAATTAAAGCCATGAAAAAGCAAGTTTTATTTTCAGTATTTTTTGCAGTATCAATTTTCTTTTCTGCAAATGTTTTCGCACAATTTCCAATTGCCTCGTACGACACTCCGGTAACAGCAGGTACCTATTTTACCATGTCGCACGCTTCCGCTCCGGCCATGTCGGCTGAAAAAAGAAAAATGGTTGTTAATACAACTGATCCCGGTACCAACTCACCTACAGCCACCTTTGTAACTTTTGTGGTTTATACTTTGGATATGCAAACCTTTAAAGGCCCCTACACGCTGCAGATAGGATCTTCCAAAACCATTGAAATCGACGAAAGACAATGGGGACTGGTGGTACTGGGCCAAACAGCTGATTGTAACATGTCGGTATTTACAGGCAGCAACGACGCCCGATAAACCGTAAAAATTAATTTCATAATAAACCCCGGAACGTCCACCGTTTAAAGATATGTATTACCTTTGTTAAAGAAACATATTTTTGAATGGTGGACAGTTTTTTTAAATACCTATTTGTTTTATTACTTGTTCTGACATTTCAAAAGGTCATTGCAGCAAACCAAATTATAAACATTGACAGTGTTTTCAACAACTACTACAACAAAGCAAGGCAGTTTAGAAACACCAACAACGATTCAACCATATTTTATTCATTTAAAGCCCTTTCGCTACAAACCAACAATAAACAATACTTAGATAAAAGAATAAATCTATATATTTATTCTATTCAATCCTATCTCCAAAAAGGTAATTACGCCAAAGCCATTCAACAGGCTCAG
>CAYVWX010000053.1:0-15367 GCA_964455635.1 uncultured Lentimicrobiaceae bacterium
AAAAATCTTAACGCAAAGGTGATAACACCCGTCTTTAAAGAAAGTAGGGGAGGCGGCTTTAAAATGGTTACCGTTTATGCCAAAAAAGCACGTGGGCTGATGACAAGGTATATTTTGGAAAACAGGCCGGAAACGCCGGATGAACTTAAGTTATTTGATGCGGGAGGCTATTATTATAATGAATCAATAAGCAGTGAAAATAATTTTGTTTTTACCAGATAAACGAGATTATGTAAACATTTTTTCCTTTGTAAGTACTTTTAACAGACTGCTGTTTTTGAAAAGCAGTTAAAAATTAAAAAATACGTTTGGTAAAAAATTCGATGGCCAGCCGGTACGATTCCAATCCGAAACCCATAATGGTACCAACACAAACAGAGCCGATTAACGATTTATGTCTGTACTCTTCGCGAGTCAGCAGATTACTTATATGCACCTCAACTACAGGGATGTCGATGGAGCGAATGGCATCGGCAATGGCAACAGAAGTATGTGTATATCCGCCTGCATTTAAAATAACGGCATTAACCTCAAGATTGGCATCCTGCAACCTGTTAATAATTTCTCCTTCAACATTTGATTGATAACTGCTTAACTTATGCTGGGGATAGGTATTTATAATCTCTTCCATGTAATCGTCAAACGATAAATTACCATAGATATCGGTTTCCCTTTCGCCCAAAAGATTTAGATTAGGCCCGTTTATAATCAATATATCCATATTCTTTTTATTTAAGTGCAAAAATAGGAATTATACCATTGTGTTAACGTATTAACATTAATGATACGGTAAAAACGGTTACCCCTGCAAATAAAATTTCATAATAAATGCCACCGCTATCCCCAATAGCGCACCTGCCAAAACTTCAATGCGGGTATGTCCCAGCAACTCCCTCAGGTTTTCCTGATTAAGCTTGTTTTCAAGCAGCTGATTGATGGCTTGGGTAAGTTTATTTAACACACCGGCCTGTTTTCCTGCTGCACGCCTTATGCCCGCTGCATCATGCATAACAATAATGGCGAATATGGTTACGATGGCAAATAAAACCGACGTAAAGCCCTGCGTAATACCCACAGCGGTGGCAAGGGAGGCAACGGTAGCCGAATGAGAACTTGGCATGCCCCCGGTTTCCCACATCCGCTTTAACACCACCTTTTTATGTATAACAAGCGAATTAATTACTTTATAAAACTGTGCTAAAAACCAGGCAATGGTTACAACATCTAAAATTTTATTCCCAAATATAATACCTGAATCCATTTTCTTTTTCTTATTTTGATATTGCACAAAAGTAGTGATTGTTTGAAAGCAACATTATTTAATTTTTTGGTTGTAGTTAGTGGCTAAAAAAAATTGTTAAAAAATTTTTTTTCAAACAATAATCTGTACCCATTTTGGTTTTAGGAACTAAAAGTTATTTTTGCACGTAAAATTTATAAACTATGGACCTGACAAAAATATTATCCATCTCGGGAAAACCGGGACTATTTTTAATGGTAGGAGATGCAAAAAACAAAATTATTGTTGAATCGCTTACCGATGGCAAACGTTACCCTGCCTTTTCGCACGATAAAATAAGCTCGTTAAAAGAGATTAGTATCTACACCGAAACCGATGACCTTCCGTTGGAGGATGCTTTTAAAAACCTATTTAAAGCGCTGGATGGCAAGCCTGTGGAGAATCCAAAAAAAATGGCATCGGCCGATTTAAAAGCACTCTTTGAAAAAGCCGTTCCCGATTATGATAAGGAGTCGGTTTATGTGTCAAATATGAAGAGTGTTTTTTCATGGTACAACCTTCTCGTCCAAAAAAATCTTATTGATTTGGAGGATGAGGAAATAGAAGAGAGCACAACTGTAACTGACGAGGTAAAAAAAGACTCGTCAAAAGAAGAATAACAGATGTATAAAAAACTGATACGGCCGTTGCTATTCAGTTTTGACCCTGAAAAGGTGCATCATTTTGCCACCGTTTCGTTAAAATTTATTTTTTCAATTCCTTTTGCCGGCAAAGCGATTCGGCACTTTACTACGGTAAAAAGTAAAAAGCTTGAACGTGAATTGTTTGGCCTTACGTTTCCAAATCCCGTAGGTATTGCCGCCGGTTTCGATAAAAATGCATCCTTTTTTAATGAACTGGGAAATTTGGGTTTTGGTTTTGTTGAAATAGGCACCGTTACGCCCAAAGGACAACCGGGCAACAACAAACCGCGTCTTTTCAGGCTTCCCAAAGATAAGGCATTGATAAACAGGATGGGATTTAACAACAAGGGGCTTGGTTGTGCCATAAAAAATCTTAAGAAAAGAAAAGATAACAACATTATTGTCGGAGGCAATTTGGGGAAAAATACGACTACACCCAATAGCCGTGCTGTTGACGACTACGTAACTCTGTTTAAAGGCCTGTTTGATTATGTTGACTACTTTACGGTTAACGTAAGTTGTCCCAACATAAGCGATTTGCGCGAGCTGCAGGACAGGGATGCCCTGCTTAATATTTTAAACAGTCTGCAGGCTGTCAATAAACAAAAAAATAATCGCAAACCCATTTTGTTAAAACTTTCGCCCGACCTTAATGAAAAACAGTTGGATGAAGTAATTGAGGTGATTGCCCAAACCGGTATTGACGGAGTAGTGGCTGTAAATACAACCATACAGCGCAATATACCGGTTACCGAAAAGCTGGTTGTTGAAGCAATTGGAAAAGGCGGGCTAAGCGGAAAGCCTGTTAAAAACAGAAGCACGGAAATTATTCGTTATCTTGCAAAAAAATCGAATAAAGCTTTTCCCATTATTGGTGTGGGTGGAATTTTTACCCCTGAAGATGCTTTGGAAAAGCTAAATGCAGGTGCCGATTTAATTCAAATCTTTACAGGGTTTGTTTACGAAGGCCCTTTAATTGCCCGTAAAATAAATAAGCTGCTGCTGAAGCAGTTATAAGCCGCCACGAAAATGGGTAGTTTTTTTAAGAAGCACTAAGTAAAGACGTAAAGTTTACCGGTTAATAATAAACCCCAGATTGTAATCTTCCACCAGTGTTAATTCGGAAGAAACCGACAGTTTAACAGGTTTTACAACAGAATGTCGTGCGGCAAATAATCCCAAAGCATTTTCGCCTTTGATATTTGAAAACTGCGGAATCTCTTCCAAAACACCTCCTGAAACGTTGTTAACTTCGTAGTAGGTATCGAAGTCTTGCGACGCGCAAGCTATTTCAACATCAACATTTCCGGCCCAGCGTTTAACATTGGGATCTTTTTGCAACGAATTATCCAGCAGGTTGTAAAACTGGCTTCCCGAGTAAGGTATTGTCATGGATTCATTGCCGTTTGTATTAACAGATTTTTTTACCCCCAGCGACCACGATATTGTTTTGTCCAGCGTATCGGCACTGTTTGGCCATAGCTCGCGGTAATGAAAGGTAAGCCCTATTTCGTAACGTTTGGCGTTGGCAGCCGACTTCCACTCAATTTCTTTTTCATAGTTAAAATTTATTCTCGAAACGGGATAAGTGATTGGAAAATCAGGTATTACAGAGGTTTGTGCTTCGATATCACCCTTACTTTTTTTAATGGATAAATGATAAACGGCTTCTGAATTTAAAGCAGCTGTGCGCACGGCATAGTACATTAACTGATCGGGGTAATAAAATACAGAATCGCCGGCCTGCTTGTTATGAATGGTGATGGTGTCAAAAATAAATTTCTGAATTTCAGATCCGTTTTTTATGGCGGTAAGTTCAACATCAAGTTTGTACGGATAGTTGCTCGAATCGGGATTTTGAGCAAATTCAAGGGCATTACCCGAACCCAGAAATGCCTTGGTAACCTTTATCCACAGCGTGTCGTCCGATTTGTCGAGTATGCCGTAAACAATGGTGATGTCTTTGTAATCGCTGTATATATCCACATCGGTACTACACCGGTTAAACAAAACAATTAGCAATGCGGTAACAACAAAAAGCTTTAAAATTTTCATGGTGATGATATGTCAGATTTTTTCAAAGTTCAAAAGTACAACTTTTAATGCAGGCTAAGCACATTACCACATTAAAGAAGTTGTCGCATCTTCATGCTGTCCGAAATTAATCTGACAATTTGTAACGGGGTAAAGGTTGCACAATTTATAACAAGGTTAAACCACGAATTATTAAACTTATTGCCACTTAGCTGTTTCAGTAGTTGTTTCCGCTTTTTATCAATATCGTCGATGTATTCCATGGCACTGTTTTCGGTCATGCCCCGCATTTTCATCACGTTTTCAACTCTCCATTTAACGGGCGCCATAAGTTTTATGTGCATCCCCATTGGTAAATCCTGCGTAACGGCTACTCCTCCTCTGCCAACAATAATAATATTTCCGGTTTGGGCGTCGTGCCGGACAATTTCGGTAATCGATTTTCGGAGTATCCGGTCATTTTTATAATATCGCGTTGACAGTGCATTTAATATTTCGTCGGCCATGGTTCTGTTTCGGGCATTGATGACATCGTAAATACGATGCCGGTCAACTTTAAGTTGTGAAGCCGCCTCGTCAATAATTTCCTTATTGATAACATTCCATTTTTCCTCACGGGATGTGAGTTCTTCCTGAAGCATCAGGGCGATGGCATTGGCACCACAGCCTGTTTCGCGTGATAGGGTGATAAAAGGAAGCGTTTTTTTGCTTTCGGTTCGATACAATTTATCGAACTTTTGATTGAAATAATGAATTAAATCGTAGGTCATAATTCTGAATTTATTTTGACCTATAAATATACAACATTTAAGGGTAAAAAAAAAGCACTGACACAAAAAGATGTGCTTTACTGTTTTATTAACAAGGTTTCGGATATATTTTTTTCCACCTGACAGTAATCTTTAAAAAAAATTTTTGTTTCTTTGGATTTAGAAAAACCAGAGGTAGGAAATTTGGTTTCAAACAAAAACCCGCACTTGAAAAGGCGGGTTTTTTACTTTATAACCTTGATATTCAGTATATATATTTAAATTGTTCTCGATTTAATAAATTCAAAAAACAGCCTTACACCTACTCCTGTCCCCCCAACAGGCCTGTATTTGTCACGTTTTGACAGGAAAGAGGGGGCCGCAATATCGAGATGAATGTACGGGTAATCGGTAAAATGTTCTAAAAATTTGCCTGCAGTAATGGCGCCGGCTTCCAATCCTCCAATATTTTTCAGGTCGGCAATTTCCGATTTTATCTGTTCCTTATACTCATCCCACATGGGAAATTCAACAATCCGTTCATGAACCAGGTTTCCGGCTTTTTGCAGCTCATAAAAATCAGCTTCGGCTTTAACCTGCATGCCCACCGTAGCCTGGGGGCCAATGGCACGGGCAGCAGCGCCTGTTAAGGTGGCAATATCAATAACCAACTCGGGATCGAACTTTTTAGCATAAGCCAAAGCATCGGCAAGAATCATACGCCCCTCGGCATCGGTGTTTAAAACTTCAACCGTTGTATTGTCAAACATGGTAACAACATCACCGGGAGTATAAGCGTTGCCATCCGGACGGTTGTCGGTAGCAGGAATAAGCCCTATAACATAAACCGGAAGTTTTGCTTTTGCAATAGCATATAATGCCGAAGCCACTGCAGCAGCACCGGCCATATCGCTTTTCATGGTGTCCATATAATTGGAAGGTTTTAAACTTAACCCACCCGTATCGTAAACAACACCTTTACCAACAAATATATAAGGCTTTTGATTTACAGCGTTTTCGGGTTTCCATTGAATGGTTGTAAAGGTAGGCTTGTCAATGCTGCCGCGGTTAACAGCAAGCAGTCCGCCCATTTTAAGGCTCTCGATTTTTTTCTTGTTAAAAACATCAACTTTGGCACCTGTTTCCTTTCCCATTTCTACTATCGCATTGGCCAATGCTTCGGCATTTAAATCGGCTACCGGAGTATTAACCAAATCACGTGCTTTGTAAACCGCTTCTGTTAAATTTGAAAGTGATTCCAAATCTTCATCGGAAATTTGAGGTGAGTAAACATCTATTTCAGACAATGAATTTCTTTTTTTATCACTTTCGGTAAAATAATTTAAAAACTGATAGTTTCCCAAAACCATTCCTTCAACAAAAGCGAGGGCTTCTTTTTTTGATGCTGTTATAACATGTATAACTGCTCGTTCTACTTTGGCTTTGTTTAAAACCGCTTGCACTTCGTTACCGAAAGCCCGAAAGTTTTCATACCGTTTGGCTCTGACGCCCAATGTTTCGGCATAAACAAAAGTTAAAAGGTTTTTATATCGATTGATGGTAATTACACTTTGCTTATTGCGATGTTGTTTTTTAATGTAGTCGGTTTCATCAGGACTTAAATTTATTTGTTTTAAGCCGCTTCCGTCCTTCACCAAATAAACCGTGTCGGCTGCTGTAGGCTTGCGAAGAGCCTTTTTAAGTTTTACTTTCATTTATTTAAATTTTAATTTTTACAAAAATACGCCGGAAAATTTTAAATTACCCGATTAATGCTAACAACGTAATTGAATTTAAGATATTTTAGGAGCTGCTTTAAATTTTAATTTTTTAACATTGTGCTGTTCTGCCAGGCGTACCTGAAAATAATAAGTGCAACCCGAGGCAGTGTAAATTAAATATACCCAACAAAAAAAGGCCGTCAGGTAATATAATCCGACAGCCTTTTATTTTTTATTAGTGAACAACGTTTAATGATGGTGGCCGCCGGCTCCATGTACATGTCCGTGCGACATCTCTTCTTCGGTGGCCTCTCTTACATCTAAAATTGTTCCTGTGAAATAAAGGTTTTCACCGGCCAAAGGATGGTTGAAGTCCATAATAACACTCTCCTCTTTTACGGCCATTACTTTGCCGTCGAGCGGGTTGCCGTTTTGGTCCTGCATGGTGATGGTTTTGCCAATGGCTACCATCTCCTCATCAATTTTACCGTCAATTTCAAAAATCTTTTTTTCCAGTTCAACAATCATTTCATCCGAAGGGTTGCCATAACCGTCTTCTGCCGTGAGTTTAAAACCAAATGTGTCATTGGCTTTTAAACCGGCCATATTTTCTTCAAATGAAGGCAATAATGTGCCAACACCAAATAAGTGAACAAAAGGTCTTTCTTTGTCAACTGTTTGAATTACCTCTCCGTTTTCATCGTTTAAATGAAGTGTGTATGTGAGTGTAACTACTTTGTTTTTACCAACTTCCATAATATAAGTTTATTAAAATTTTTTATTAAGGTGTGGCAAAAATAACCGAAAATATTTTGTAGCCGTCCTTTTTAACAATTATTGTAACAAATTCTCTGTTAAGTCGTTTATTTTATCGGGAGTTGTTTATTTTTTATCAACTCCGGTAACCTTTTCTTTGTTGCTTTAAAAGTACATTGCCCATGAAACAACTTCCTATTTTGTCAATTCATAATCTTACTAAATATTATGGCAGGTTAAAAGCGCTTGACAGTCTTTCGTTGGATGTTTATGCCGGAGAGATTTTGGGTTTTCTTGGTCCCAACGGCAGCGGGAAGACAACTACCTTGGGTATTTTGCTGGGGATACTGGAAGCCTCTTCGGGTACTTTTTCGTGGTTTGGTGAAGAACCTTCGTATCAACAGCGAAAAAAAATCGGGGCACTTTTGGAAACCCCGTTGTTTTATCCCTATCTGACGGGTTACGACAACCTTAAAATAATTGCTGCCATAAAAGATGTTGCACCTGTCGAAATTGATGAAGTGTTAAAAACGGTTAATCTTGCAGACAGGAAAAACAGTAAGTTTAAAACCTATTCGTTGGGTATGAAACAGCGGCTTGCCATTGCTGCCGCCTTGTTGGGGAATCCTGAAGTGATGATTTTGGATGAGCCTGCCAATGGCCTTGACCCTGCGGGAATTGTTGAAATCAGAGAGCTTATTGCATCCATTGCAAAACGTGGAATGACCATTGTTATGGCAAGCCACCTATTGGATGAGGTGGAAAAAATTTGTACCCATGTGGTAATTTTAAACAAAGGTAAAAAGCTGCATGCCGGCGGCGTGTCGGAAGTGTTGCGCTCGTCGGTAACCCTTGAGCTGGCAGCTGTAAATATGAAAAGCCTGCAGCAGGCGCTGGAAGAGGAGGAGTTTGTTATTGAAACACATCTGGAAAATACTTTGCTGGTGGCTGAGTTTAGCCGAAAGGTTAATGCCGCCGAAATAAACCGGCTGCTGGCAAACAAAGGCGTTTTCGTCAGTCATTTGGCGTTGCGAAAAAAATCGCTGGAAAACTATTTTCTTGAACTTTTATCGGAACAAAATGTTTAAATTAATTAAAATAGACTTTTACAAGTACAGCAAAAGCCGTACGTTTTGGGTTTTGTTTATAACCTATCTTGTAACCATGACTGCTTCTATTGTGGGTATTGAGCAGTTTTTAAACAGTGCGGTGCTTGCCAAAGCGGGCAGCGACTCGGCAGTACCCATACCGAAGTTTTCTTTTTATGCCTTTCCGTACGTTTGGCACAACATGGCTTACCTCGCCGGAATGTTTAAAATATTTTTGGCATTAATTATCGTGTTTTTTGTTTCCAACGAATTTTCTTACCGCACTTTACGTCAAAATGTGATGAACGGTATGAGCAGAAACCGATTTATCTGGTCGAAAGTACTTTTTGTGGGACTGTTGTCGCTGGCTGCAACCTTAATACTATTTTTTCCTTCATTGGTTATGGGGCTTATCAAAACCAAAGTGTTGTCGTGGGAAGTGGTTACGCGGAAACTGTTTTTTCTTCCGGCTTATTTTCTGGAACTAATGGCCTTTGGCAGCTTTGCCCTTTTTATTGCATTTCTTTTACGACGTTCGGCGTTGGCAATCGGACTGCTGGCGTTTTACTATTTTATTCTTGAAAAAATAATTGCTTATAAGTTACCCGACAATATTGCGGCGTTTTTGCCTGTAAAAGCCATGGGTAATATGATTGATGTGCCCAATTCGGCATTAATGAAACTTTTTGGTGTAAACTTTAGGGAATATGTACCGATGCAGGATGTTTTGGTCAGCTCAGCCTGGATGATTATCTTTGTGACGGCGGTTTTTCTTTTGATGCGTAAACGTGATATTTAAGTTAAAATATGAAACTTTTTTCGTTGCTTGTAATGTTGTTAATTGTTGTGCAAAGTTGCAACACCGTAAAACGGGATGTAGGTACTTCCGGTGTTTTTGTCGATAACAAAAACGACAGGGGGGGAGCGGGTAAATCAATCTCCAACGACATTGAAAAGGTTTCGTTAACCGTACATAAGCTAAATGTTGTGGCTTTTTATATGACTTATGAATTTCAGCCCGGCGCCATGCCCGACAAGTCAAATTTAAACAGCGGAAACCTTATCATAAAAGCATCATCAGCCGTTATGAATACGCAATCGGTAGCGGGAACAGCTACGGTGATTTACAACAACAATCTTTTGCTGGGGATGCTTACGTGCAATCATATACTTGATTTTCCGGATACGGTGTTTGCCTGGTATCGTAGTAAGGCACAGGGAATACGTGCTGTTGCGGTAAAGGTAAAACAAAACAATTTTGTACTGGGGTTACCTGCCGGTGATGAGGTGTCGATTGTGGCTACCGATAAAGACAACGACATTGCTTTTTTAAAACAAAAGGTTGAAATGACAGGTGTTTCGGTTAAGGTGTTGAATTATCCGTTGGGAAAAGTGAAGGATTTAGATTGGGGTTCGAGGGTGTATATTGTAGGATATCCGTTGGGAAATTTGATGGTTACCAGTGCTTTGGTGAGTAAACCCCGAAACAGTACAGCTGGTAGGTTTTTAACTGATGCTTCTTTTAATCAGGGAATTAGTGGTGCGCCGGTTTTGGCTGTACGCGATGGAGTTCCCAACTTTGAATTGGTGGGAATGGCTGCTTCAACTTCGGCCAAAAGCATCTATTTTTTAAAACCTGCCGATGAGAATCAGTTGAATCAAAATAACGAAGCTTATGTTGGCGATGTTGTTGTCGCAAGCGAAAGAGTGATTAACTATGGCGTTACCTATTCTGTTACCATCGACGAAATTAAACGTTTTTTACGCAACAACAAAGAGGTATTGGAGTCTGAAGGTTTTTTTACCGACAAGTTTTTTAAATAGCGGCTAACAAAAGTAAAAGTGATGCCGGGGTTGCCGGCAGCACTTGCAAATCAAATATCCTACCTTTTGATTTTTATTAATTGTGTTTAAAAAAGTAAACTTGTCCCTGATCGGTATTGCTTCCCACATCTTTAACAGAGGCTCCTATAATTGTGTAATTTCCGTTGATAGAGGTGCTAATTCCGAAATAGTCTGACGCATCGCCGTCGGAGGCTGTTAAGCCAGCCTGTTCGCTCCAGGAGGTTCCGCTGCGGTAATAAATATAGGCTTTTCCCTGATGTGAGTTATTTCCCACTTTTTTGTAAAAAGCGCCAACCATGGCATAGTTACCATCTATTGAAACGCTTCTGCCAAATCTATTGCTTGCATCGCCGTCGGAAGAAGTTAGTTCCGTTTGTTCACTCCATGAAGTTCCGCTTCGATAAAATATGTAGGCTGTTCCCTGCTCCGTATTGCTTCCTACATCTTTCAACGAAGCGCCAATAATTGCATAATTGCTGCTAATTGAAACACTGCTTCCAAAATAATCGCCTGCATCTCCGTCGGAAGCCGTTAAGTCTGTCTGTTCGCTCCAGATGCCTCCGTTTCGATAAAATATGTAGGCTTTTCCTTGTGACGAATTGCTACCCACAGTTTTTATTTCTGCCCCTGCAATTGCATATTTACCATCGATGGCAACACTTTTGCCAAATAAATCGTAGGTTGTTCCGTCGGAAGCGGTCAACCCTGCCTGCTCGCTCCAGGAGGTTCCGTTTCGGTGAAATATATAGATTTTTCCTTGCATTGAATTTCCTCCTACTTGTTTGTTGTAAGCCCCGACAATAGCATAAGCACCATCTATGGCAATACTACTGCCGAAGTAGTCGTAATCGTTACCATCGGAAGATGTTATTATCGCCTGTTCGCTCCAGGAGGTTCCGCTTCGGTAGTAAATATAGGCTCCTCCCTGAGAAGTGTAACTTCCCACATCTTTGCCATAGGCTCCTACAATTGCATAATCACCGCTAATGGCAACGCTATGTCCGAAATAGTTATTTGTATTACCGTCGGAAGCCGTTAATGTTGTTTGTTCACTCCATGAGTTTCCACTGCGATAAAAAATATAGGCTTCTCCCTGCTGTGAATTACTTCCCACATCTTTTTTGTATGCTCCTACAATTGCATAATTGCTGTCAATGCAAACACTGTACCCGAAATGGTCGGATGAGGTGCCGTCGGAACCGTAAGTGTATTGCGATTCATGAGTTGTGTTGTCTCCCCAGCCTCCATTGGATTTTGTCAGAGATACCCATTGCGAACCGTTATACCCTTCAAAATCTTCCGAAGTGCTATTCCATCGTACCATGCCCGCCTGTGGTGAGGTGGTTGCCCCTTCACCGATTTTTATAATGCCATTAACATCCAGTTCTGCTTTGGGTGTAGTGGTTCCGATACCTACGCTGTCGTACGAAACATTGTAAATTTTATTTCCTGAAATGGTCCATCCTCCGCCATTCAAATCTTTGCCGTCCGTCCACGATGCATTTCCACTGTTGTCGGTGGACATAACATAACCTGAAGTCTGGTTGCCGTCAACATATTTTATGGTTCCTGTTACCTCAAGGGTGGCATCGGGACTATCGGTACCAATACCAATTTTATTGTCTTTAACCACAAGGGTGGGATTGTTGCTAATGGTTTCTTCCATCATTTCCATTTCAAATATGTTTACATAATTATTTGACGAACCATTGTTGTCGCTAATGGTTAATCGGTAGTAACGGTATTTTACGGTATTGGTAAAGGTATATTCTTTCCACTCGCTGCTTGTCCAGCTTTCACCGGTTTTGGTGTCAAGAGTTGTCCATGTTGAACCGTCGTTACTGCCCGAAAATGTCCAGTTCGAAGGCGAATTGCTTGTAGTTGCCGATACGTCGTAATAAAGTTTATATGCACCAACACGCTTTTCGTTCCCCGAACCTAAGTCGTATTGAATCCAAACCGGTAAGTTGTTGTTGTTGCTCCAGTAGGTGCCGGTATTGCCGTCGAAAGCGTTGGTTACCGGTTGGCCGGTATAACTTTCGGAGGCTGTACTGCTGCCTCCCGAGCAGACGTTTGCACCATAAGTTCCTGTGTAATCAAGTGTTGCAACTTCAAACTTTCCTGCAGGATTTGTGGTTCCTATTCCTACGGAATAGGTGGTGTCAACATACATTTTGCTGCCGGAAACAACCCATTTGTTGAGCTTTTCCCATCCGTGTCCCGAGTATTGATAAAAGGTGCTGTCGTTGGTAACATAAACAAGTAAACCCGTTGCCGGAGACGAAATAATATCGCGTTGTGATGCTGTCATGCGTGGTATTAGTAACCCCGATGTGGTGGAGCTGATGTCGAGCATGGCCGATTGGTCAGCTGTGGATGCATCAGTGTTAACTGCTACTTGTGCGTTTGCTTTTGCAAGTAGGATAAAACCGATAATACTAACAATTGTAATAATCTTTTTCATAAGTGTATTGATAATAATTTATGTAAAAATATCAGCTTTGTTCATGCCGGACAAGCGGTAATTAGTTATCGGCCGGTTTCTTTGATTGTATGGCTGGTAATGACACATCTGCGGTAATTCAACAAACATCGTTGTTTTATTTGTTTAAAATTTGATGGATTCTCATTTATTAGTGAATTGGTTTGTTGTGAATGATGCAGGTTTAATTTTAATTTTATCCGGCAAATCAAAAACAGCCTTATCTTTGCCAAAAAATATAAAATTACATGGTAAAAAAACCTTTAATATTGATAACCAATGATGACGGTTACGAAGCGGACGGATATCGTTTATTGCTAAACCTGATGAAACCATTGGGTGATGTGGTTGCCATTTCCACGCTTGAAAGTACTTCCGCCATGGGACATGCAGTAACCATGAGCATGCCGTTGCGTTTAAATAAAATTGCGGAGGAGCCGGGCTTTACCGAATATATTTCGAACGGAACACCTGCCGATAACATAAAAATGGGTAAGCATCTTTTACTCGACAGAATGCCCGACCTTGTGGTAACCGGCATTAACCATGGCTCAAATGCCGCCATAAATATTATTTACTCGGGAACCATGGCGGCTGCACTGGAAGCAGCTATGGACGGCATCCCTGCCATTGGCTTTTCGTTGGCGGAATATGGCCTGCATCCCGATTTTAGTCATGTGGATGAGTTTGTTTTGCGCATTACAAAAAAGGTTTTAACCAACGGCCTTCCCAAAGGCATTGCTCTGAATGTGAACATTCCTAAAAAAACGGATGAACCGCTCAAAGGAATTAAAACTGCACGGCAGGCAAAGGCAACCTGGAAAGAAACTTACGAAGAGCGTGTGGATCCCTTCGGACGAAAATATTATTGGATGTCGGGTGTGTTTTTAGATGGAGACGGACGGGTGGATACCGACGAAAAAGTAATGGCCGAAAATTATGTGGCGGTGGTGCCCGCACAATGTGATTTTACTGCTGAGGAGTTGCTGGATAAATTAACTTTTTAATATGTTTAATAAAGATGAATATTGGTTTGGCCTGGTGCTGGGCACAGTAGCAACCGTTGTTTTTTATGCTGTTTTGTATGGCGTTAACCTATTGGCTATTAAAGGTATAGGTAGGCCGTTTGTCGGTAAAAGCCATTACCTTATACTCTTGTCTGTTATTCCAAACCTTCTTTTGCTTCGTTTTTATTTGGGGAAGAAAAAGTTTACCAAAACCGGATTGTCACTGTTGGTTCTTACCATAATTTTTGTATTACTCTATTTTTTTAACTTTTTTCAAATCCCTCAATAACAGTGAAATATTATATCATTGCCGGTGAGGCCTCGGGCGATTTGCATGCTTCTAACCTTATGAAAGCGTTAAAGCAACAGGATGCCAATGCCGATTTCAGGTTTTGGGGTGGAGATTTAATGGCAAAGCAGGGTGGCAGGATGGTAAAACACTACCGCGACCTGGCTTTTATGGGACTAACAGAAGTGCTGGTAAATATTAAAACCATACTGAAAAACATATCATTGTGTAAAAAAGATATGGTTTCATGGCAGCCCGATGTGCTTATTCTGGTGGATTACCCGGGTTTTAACCTGCGAATGGCAAAGTTTGCACATCAAAAAGGTATAAAAGTAGTGTATTACATTTCACCTAAAGTTTGGGCTTGGAAAAAGGGTAGGGTAAAAACCATTAAAAAAGTGGTTGATAAAATGCTTGTTATCTTTCCTTTTGAAAAAGCATTTTATAAAAAACAGGGCATGGAGGTTGACTTTGTTGGAAATCCGTTGCCTGATGCGCTTGCAGAGGAAAAGCATGACTCGAAAGAAATATTTTGCAGGCAGCATAATTTAACCGGTAAGCCTATTATTGCGCTTTTGCCGGGAAGTCGTAAACAGGAGGTTTCGCGCATACTTTCGGTAATGTTGCAAATGGTTCCCCTGCACAAAGACTATCAGTTTGTAATAGCCGGAGTGCCTTCGCTGGGAATGGATTTTTATAATAAATACCTGCTTAACAAACAGGTTAAGGTAATTTTTAATCAAACACATCAAATTGTCAGGCATGCCGAAGCTGCTTTGGTAACTTCGGGAACGGCCACGCTCGAAACGGCTTTGATAGGAATGCCGCAGGTTGTTTGTTATAAAACCGGTTTTATTACCTATACGGCAGCACGATGGTTTGTTCGGGTAAAATACATTTCGCTGGTGAACCTTATAATGGACAAACCTGTGGTGAAAGAATTAATTCAAAGTGACCTGAATGTAAAGGCGCTTGATGAAGAATTAAACCTGCTCCTTAACAATCAAGCTTACCGTAAACAACAACTGGCCAATTACAATACCCTTCGTAATCTTTTAGGTCAAACGGGTGCTTCCAAAAATGCTGCCCGTGCAATCGGACTGCTGTTAAATTCAAAAAAATCCTGATTTTTAACGGAATATTTTAGTTGTCCGGTTCCGGATATCTTGTGGTAATGTGTCTTGTGCAGGTGAATTAAGTTTTCAAGCAGCCGCATTGCAGTTGAAAACAATCATAACAAAACCGTTTGCATATTTTTATCTGACTGAATACCTTTATGTTGATTTGTTGTTAGCCTAAATAAAAAAGCCTCACGAAAAATCGCAAGGCTTTAAAAATGTGATCCGTCGGAGGCTCGAACTCCGGACCCTCTGCTTAAAAGGCAGATGCTCTACCTGCTGAGCTAACGGATCATCCCGTTTTTGGAGGTGCAAAAGTACTTTATTTTTTTAAAATACAAAGTTTTTTTAAAAA
>CAYVWX010000054.1:0-12228 GCA_964455635.1 uncultured Lentimicrobiaceae bacterium
TTACCCCGGGTTAACACCCGAGGCTATAAATATTTCGCTCCTCCGGAGCTTATAACCATGCTTCTGTGTGGCAACTTACCGGCATGGGTGTTTCATCTGTTTGTGAGTTTACGTTTATGTGAAATGGTTTTAAAATTCTACAGGAATTATTTGATATACTGTGCTTTAACAGGGTATTTTTGTTACGCCCTGAAAGGGCAACCTAAAATCCCAGGCACTCTTTCCCTTGTAAAAGATTAGGATTCGCAAAAAATTATTCTTCTGCGACTTACCTTCATGGATGTTTCATTTGATAACATTTTAAAAAACATTCAAATTTTTATCGATTAACCAAAATGACTTGCAAGGTTTTTAAAAGCGTCGCCGCGATGTTCAAAATTATGAAACTCATCGTAACTGGCAGCGGCAGGCGACAGCAGACATACCGAATTTTTTACCGCCACCTTTTTAATCACGGCAAAAGCCTGTTCCAGATTATCAACATCAATAAGCTTTGAACCAACAAAGCCGTTGTTTTTAAAAAAAGTCATCATCTTTTTACCCGCAGGGCCTGT
Organism: uncultured Lentimicrobiaceae bacterium; assembly: GCA_964455635.1. GTDB lineage: Bacteria > Bacteroidota > Bacteroidia > Bacteroidales > F082 > B16-G9. Next base: position 555 of record CAYVWX010000054.1, read on the forward strand.
AAACAACAGATTTTTAACAGGGTATTTCATTAAATACTTCATCAACACCGAATAATCCAATCCGCGATCGTATCCTCCTAAAATAAGAATGTCAACACCGGAAATGGCTTTTAACGCTGCTACAGCCGACTGTGGAATGGTTGAAATACTGTCGTTGTAAAATCTTACCCCTCCAAATTGACCCACATACTCCAAACGATGCGGTAAAGGCCTAAAATAAGCAGCTGCTTTTAGAGCCTGTTTGTATTGAACTCCAAAAGGTTGCGTTGCCAAAATAGCGGCCCGCAGGTTGTACAAATTGTGAGAGCCTTTTAACAGTACCTCCTGAGGTTCAATCGAAAACCCCGAATCATAAAAGCTCACCCGGCCGGTTAATGCAGAAAAAAAAGTTGCCAATTTTTTGGAAGTTATGAGCAAGTCATCGCGATGAAGAAATCGGGCAATATTCAGCTTTGCTCTTTTATAAGCTTCGTAACCGGCAAAATGATCGAGGTGCTCAGGAAAAATATTAAGTAAAACAGCCACGTGGGGAGCATGATGAACATACTCCAGCTGATGTGCCGACAGTTCAAAAACCACGATGGTATTTTTATCAATTTCCCGTAACTTTTCAAAAGCGGGTATTCCGATATTGCCCAACAAAACAACCTTTTTACCGTTTTCATTTAAAATGTGTGCAATCAGGCTCGATGTGGTGCTTTTCCCCTTGGTACCTGTTACTCCGATGGTCTGCCGGCCATAATAGCGCAAAAAAACATCGGTTTGCGAAGTAATTTTTTCCACATCACGACAGGGATAACTTTTTAATGAAATACCCGGTGATTTAAAAACCAAATCGTATTGTTTTATACTTTCGAGATAATGCTCGCCAAGATGAAAACGAATAAAATTATCATCACGCAGCTTATCTTTAACCTCAGCATTGTTATCGGCCACACCCAATACCTTTTCGGGAAAACGGTTGCGAAGCCAGCGATAAGTTGACAGCCCCTCCTTGCCCAATCCCAGCACCAGCAAGCTTTTATTATTTAAATCGTTTAAAAAGGCTTTCATGCATCATTTTTTATTATCAACAAACGAAATTGATTTCAAACCATCTTTTAAAACCGCTAAATAGTTGTCGGGCAGATGATGCTCATGATTAAAAGCCTTTAACAAAAACAAAAACGATTTATCAGCATTTTTCTTTAATGAAAGTTCAGCCAATAACCGCGGCAACGCATTTTTTTGTTGCCCGGCTATATAACTTAAAGCAGCGTTAACCTCGTGAGGCGTTCCCACACATTCAAAAGGTTTTACTTCGGCCGAGCCGGTAAGTTCATCAAAAACAGGCTTTAAGGTCAAATCGTCAAGAAGTTCGCTTCCAAAAATAAAGTTCAGCTTCTCATCTCCCAAAAAAGGGCCTAAAACAATGCGGGTAAACAAACACTTAGGGCAATGGCCACACCAGCTGTCGGTTTTGCTGCCCACATTACAACTTCTGAATGAGAAATGATGTTGTGGAAACTTCGAAAACAAAGCAGCAATTTGAAGTTCGTTTAAAGGGCGCAAAAAGCTAAAATAATGCACATCGGCAGTAACAAACTGTTTTAGGTAGTCGGTAAAGTCCTTTTCAAACTCAAACGATTTTGAATATTGATGATTGATGTTTGAGCCGGGAACCGTACTTTCGTTGGCGCTGCTTTCGTTAGACAATGCAATGTATTTTATACCGGCTGCCACAGCAGCAAACGAGGTAACAAAAGCCAACAACGCCGAAAAGGGAGTGTGCCCGTTTAAAAATCCACGACTGTTTAGTTCCAATAATTTCTTATCCAGGTTACGTTTAACAACCACTGTGTCAGCCATTGAGAACCCTGCATTTTCAATGGTTCTTACCACAGCTTCCCGCGGATTTAAAGCCATGGGCACAACTTTCTGCCCTGTTGTTTTTAGCAGCTCCAAAGTAACTACCGAATCCTTTCCGCCACCAACAGGAATCATGACCGAGTTGCCGTTTACCTGCACAGCTTCCGCTGCAATTGCTTCCCCCTGCGATTCAATTTCCATAAAATCATCCTGCGAAGCAGTTATCCCGTTTAGGTAAAAAAACTCACCAAGTCCATTGTAATAGAGTTTTTTCCAAAATGCCACCTGCTTTCCGGTAAGCTTATGAGGCCTGATAATAACTTTAGCAGGACAGGCGGCTTTCCAATAGCTGATAAGCTCGACCATGCCAACATGAAAAACCATATTTTTTAGTTGCGAGTCTGACAAATTGTCAAAACGGTAAAAATCCCTCTTTTCAAAACTGATGGCCGGCCGGAAAACAATCTCATCACCCAGTTTAAACAGGTATTCTGCCACCAGAGAGCCGTTATTTACCTCAAAAGAATAGTTGTGATATTCAAAAGTTTGGTACTTTTGTCGAAGATTTAAATACTTTTTGTGATTTTGAATAAGATTCAACTTTTTGGTTTGTTTTTTGATTTAAAATAATTCGACACAAAAGTACGTTAATTCTAAAGAACAACAGAAACTTTATAATGGGTGAATCGAACAAAATATTTCAAATAAAGAGTAACGACCTTGAGCCTTCCAAAGGCAAACTACTTCTTTCGGAGCCGCTTATGGGCGATTACTATTTTGGCCGATCGGTTGTTTTGCTTGCCGAGCACAATGAAGAAGGTTCGTTTGGTGTTATTTTAAACAAACCCGTTACGGCTAAATTCAACGATGTTATAAAAGATTTCCCCAAATTTAATACCTCTATTTATATTGGAGGCCCCGTTGAAGTGAACAAACTTTTTTACATACATACGCTGGGAGACAAAATTAACGGTGCCATAAAAATTACCGACGACCTTTATTGGGGCGGCAGCCTTGATGCTGTAAAAGATGCCATCTATCTGGGTCTTGCCAACAACAATAACTTCCGGTTCTTTATCGGATATTCCGGATGGGAAGCCAATCAGCTGAACGCCGAGTTAAAGCGCAACGCATGGATTGTTACCGAAGCCAAAAAAGATTTCTGTTTTGATATCCATCCTACCGAGATGTGGGAGTCGTTTATGAAAAATATGGGTGGAAAATATTCGTACTGGACTAAATTTCCTGCCGACCCCAACCTGAATTAAACCTTATTCTGCCTGTCTGTAACCCGGAACAGATAAAATTTTGATGAAAAGAGTTATCTTTGTAAGGAATTAACAATTCTATTCAAATGAAGATAACCGGATTTTTTGTTTTCAGTTTACTTTTTTTCTCTCTTTCGGTTTCGTCAGTGGCACAAGTATCGTTGGGTGCTTTTGGAGGAGTAAATTTTGGAAAACTGAATGGCGACACCCCGAAAAACGGCTATTACGTGCCTAATGGCGGACTTAACTCCGGTTTGCTTATTGACATTCCGGTTGGCAAAGCCGTTAGTCTCAGTTTACAACCCTCCTTTTCACAGGAAGGAACCAAACTGCTTTTCTATCAGGGAAAATATCAGGAACCCATCGACAGCATACATCTTAGGCTAAACTATTTTTCGCTGCCCCTGATGGTAAAAGTTCAAAGTACAAGTAAACATTTTTATGCTGTTGGCGGACTTGAGGCGGGCTATCTGGTCAGCTACAAACTTACAAGCCACGGCGATATTCTTTCAAATGCATTATCCGTTGCAGGTATTAATGTTGCAGCGCATTTTGGTGCCGGATATCAAATTTTTATTGGTAAACCGGTTTTATTTTTCGAGCTCCGATACACACAGGGCCTTATTAACTTAACCGACGAACCTGTTGACAAAAGCTACATCCCCCGCGTTAAAACCAGTGGATTTAAAGCCCTTATAGGTGTTACAATGCCTTTGTCGAAATAGCAAACAATACCATTTTAGTCTTTACTAAATAGAGTTACCCATGAAAAAAATATTGATTATCTGGCTGTTTTTAGGTTTGGCTGCTACAGCTCATTCGCAAGCAGAACCTGATTTTTTGACGAAACGAAACAAGCTAAACGGACATACATTTATGGACTTTTCCCGGTTTAACAGTCCATTTATCAGCACAAGCCTGAAAATTAATGTCGGTGCCGGGAGCACATCGGTTATTACCATACCTCCTTTGGAAATTGACGGCATAACAACACCGGCCATAAAAGGTACTATTATGTTTACCGAAGCCGGATTAACCTACCGTCAGCGATTTACGCCTTGGCTTTCGTTATTCATTCATTCCGCAATAATTGCGAGGTATGGCTCCGATGCCTTTTCGCTCTTATACGATGGCGTTAATACCGTATCGGGAGGCGCCATAGGCTGGCAAATCAAAATGGTTCAGACTAAAAAACTAATACTGACCTCAAGTGTTTTTGTTAACAATTTGAGTGGAAGCTTTATTAATATAAGAGAATTTGTTAACGATATAATAGACACTGTTCCCAACCCCTCTATCATTAAAAACACACCGGCTTTAACAGGTGGAGTAGGCATTTCGGGCGCTTATGCGTTTAATCAAACCTGGGGCATACAGGCGGAATCGCAGTTAATTTATGGTGAAACTTTTATAAGAGATGTTTCAAAAGTTAAAGTGAATACTACTATTTTGGGAGAAGCTGATTTTTATGCCAAATATAACTTTCCGCTGGGGATTGGTTTTGGATATATTTTTACTTCAATTCCCGAAACATCAATAAGAAGTGGCAATTATGTTAGTATAGGTGTTTTTAAACTGGCCTATACCGGTTCTCCCGATTTTGATTTGGGATTGGAATATATGACCTATAAGATGAAGCTTGACGGGCAGTTAAAAAATCCGTTTGTTAGTCAGTTTATCTTCTCATTCAAATTCTTTTTTTAAAACCGACAGATTCGTGTAAGGTATTTATGAATAACCTGTTTACCACACGAAATAATGATTATTTATCCCATTTTTTCGCAAGCTCGTCAGAATTTGCAATTCTGACGACGATAAACGGAGTGCCTAAAGCAGGGGCTTTTCACGAAAAGCCCATAACAACAGCCGTTTCAATATCCGGTTTCCTCCCCATCGTTAATTGTTTTCAACAACAGTCGTGCTACCCTGATAAAATACAGAATGTTTAACACGGTAAAGTTACCTTTTTTGTAATACCTTTGCAGCCCAAAAAATTGTAATCTCTATTTTATCATTAATTCAATCTGAAAATCAATGGCTTTAAATTGTGGAATTATCGGACTTACCAATATAGGAAAAACAACTATTTTTAATTGTATGTCGAACTCAAAGGCTGAACGTTCTAATTATGCTTTTAGTGCTACCAAGTCGAACAAGGGTGTTGTGGATGTTATTGACCCGCGGCTATATGAAATTGACAAGCTGATACGTGCCGACAAGGTCGTTCCTGCTACGGTTGAAATTGTTGATGTTCCCGGGTTGGCAAAAGGTTCTTCGCATGGCGAAGGGGTTGGGAATAAGTTTTTGGCCGACATACAACAAACGGATGCGCTGATTCATGTTTTAAGATGTTTTGACGATGAAAATTTACCTCATATTGAAGGATCGGTTGATCCGGTACGAGATATGGAGATTGTTGATTTTGAGCTTCAGGTGCGCGACCTTGATTTGGTGATGCGAAAAATTGAACGGTTGAAAAAATTAGTTAGTACCGGCAACAAGGAGGCTGCTAAGTCGCTGGATATAATGAACCTATACAAGGAACATCTGGAAAATATGGGGAACGCCCGAACGGCTCCCGTAACGGAAAAGGATGCCGAAATTATTAAAGACATGCAACTGCTTACTGCCAAGCCGGTAATTTATGTTTGTAATGTGGACGATAAATCTGCTGTTGGCGGCAACGATTATGTTTCAAAGGTAAAAGCTGCGTTGGGTGAGCACTCGAACGACGTTATTGTTATTGCCGGAGAGTTGGAAGCAGAGATTGCCGAGTTGGAAGATGAAGAGGACAGAAAAGAGTTTTTAAATGATGCCGGTTTGGATGAACCGGGTGTAAACAAGCTGGTACGTGCAGCTTATAATATATTGGATTTACAGTCGTTTTTTACTGCCGGAGGTGCCGAAAACAGAGCATGGACCATAAAAAAAGGCATGACGGCGCCCCAGGCAGCCGGTGTTATCCACAGCGACCTTGAGAGGGGTTTTATACGTGCCGAAGTAATGGCTTACAACGATTTTATTAATTACGGTTCGGAGCAGGCTGTTAAAGAGGCGGGCAAATTTCGGGTGGAAGGTAAAAATTATGTGGTGCAGGACGGCGATATTTTGCACATCAGGTTTAATGTTTAAACAATTCTTTGGCGGCTTCGCGGGCAACCTGCGAAACGGTTTGACCGGAGAGCATGGCGGCTACCTCTTCAATACGCTCATCGACCTTTAATAATACGATGTTGGTACGGGTAATTTTTTTATTACTCTGTTTAAACACCTTATAATGATGGGTTGCTTTCGAGGCTATTTGAGGCAGGTGGGTAATAACTATAAGCTGATGATTTTGTGCCATTTTTTGCATGATGTCGCCCACTTTTGCGGCAATATCGCCTGACACTCCTGCATCAATTTCGTCGAACACTATGGTGGGTAAAAAACTTTTTTGATGTACCAGCGATTTTATGGCCAGCATCAGTCTGGAAAGCTCTCCGCCGGAGGCTATTTTAGAAATCTCGCCTGCTGCCACACCTTTGTTGGCACTAAACCAAAAGTCAACACGGTTGGTACCTGAGGGCGTAAAATTTTCGAGGGGTGTAAGCCGAATTTCAAAAACAGCATCTTTCATCCCCAGTTTTTGCAATACTTTTTGTACGGCTTCCGAAAAACCGCCCGCTCCTTTTTTTCGCCCGGCTGTTAATGTCAAAGAGAGCTTTTTCAACTGTTCTTCAGTAGAAATTAGCAGGCGGGAAACTTTTTCAATATCTTCCTCAACACCTGATATACCGAGAAGCTTATCGGATATTTCAGCTTTCAAAGTAATGAGTTCCGTTACCGAAGCCGCTCTGTATTTTTGCATCAACCGGTAAATCAGGTCTCTTTTTTCTGTCAATTCCGAAAGCTCGGCAGGATTAACTTCGCCTTCGGCCATCAACAGGGAAGTTTCATCGGCGATATCTTTAAGCTCAAGCCAAACCGATTCAATACGGCTTAAAAGTTCGCCGGCTTTTGGATAGAATGCGGTAATTTCCCTGAGCGTTTCCTTAACAAAAGCCAGCCGGTCCAGTAAATTGTTTTCATCTTCCGACAAAACAGCACCGGCCATTCCCAGAGCAGACAAAACCTCTTCGGCATGCATTAAAAACTGCTGTCGCGCTTCCATAACTTTAAACAGCTTTTCGTCCAACTCAACACTGTCGAGCTCTTCATACTGAAAAGTTAAAAAGTCCTCCTCTTTTTTTAATTCTTCCTGCTGGTTTTGCAAAATTTTTAGTTTTTCCTGAAGGGTGATATATTGCTGATACACCTCCTGATACGATGTAAGTAACTTGTTGTTACCCACATAACCATCTAGCACCTCCAACTGAAAACCGCTGTTTGAAAGCATGAGCGTTTGGTGTTGCGAGTGTATGTTAACCAAATGATTACCAAGCTCTTTAAGGGTATTAAGTTTAACAGGCGTGTCGTTGATAAAAGCCCGTGATTTTCCCGACGGCAAAATCTCTCTTCTTACAAAAGTGATGGTATCGTAATCTAAATCGTACTGCTGAAAAAAAGTTTTTAAAGGAAGTGCAGAGATGTTAAATGTTCCTTCAATAACACATTTCGACGATTTGTTGCTTAAAACACCTGTGTCGGCCCGTTTACCCAGAATAAGTGAGAGAGCACCCAATAAAATTGACTTACCTGCTCCCGTTTCGCCGGTTATGGCAGTAAATCCTTGGTCAAATTTAATTGACAGGAGATCAATCAGGGCATAATTTTTTATGGACAGCGATGTAAGCATCAATTATAACTTAATGGGAAGAAAAGCAAAAATAGGAAAAAACCGGGGTTATCTCATCACCCTGTTGTATTTTGAGCCGTTGGCAGGGTCAATATCTTTCATAATTGTGATGAAATTATTTTTTTCTGCAGGGTCGCCATCTTTAAAGATGTTAATCATTTCGTCGCGTTTGGCTTCAACAATTATTTGAAGAAGGTATAAACCGGGTCGTTTTTTATAAACATTTTTCAGCAAGTTAAGACTGGTGTTGATTTCGGCTCTTCCTTTCATTACATCTTTCGACATAACATCCAGGCCAAGCCGGTGATACCGGTAGTTAAAGGTGCGCAAGTCGGCGTACGATGAGTTAAGCAGGTTTTTAATCAGGCTGTAACGTGTTTTGGTACCGTCAAACGAGCCCCATCCTTTTTCGTTTGAATTTTGAGCAGCGGTAACCACATCGTTGGCTTTTTGAAAAAACGGAGTACCTCCCTGCTCGGAAAAGGAGTCGAAATCCATTCCCAGCATGGTGTAAGCATAAAAGGCTAATATAGAGGTGAGATTATTGGTGTAAGTATTGTCGGCAAACTCCATGTTCTGAAGTGGTGTATAGTGGAAATGAATATCCTTATCAACCATGTTTAATAAAACGGTTTGATAGTCGGTATTAAATACCGGCCGTTGTTGTACAAGGTTGAGGGTGGCATTAAACTCATCACTGGAAACAGCTTTTTCTATGGTTAACACCATGGTGCACTCAATACGCTCTTCGGTTTTAAAGTTGTAAGTTGACCATTTACGGTTATTCATAAACTCGTAAACAGATGTTTTAAGGGCATCAAAAATAGAGGGGTCAACACCTTGTATTTTAGGTGTTTGTATTTGAACGGTGCAAAATATATCCTGACTAAAACCTTTTAAAGCCATCAGAATAACAAAAAACAGTATAGCTAATTTTTTAACCATGGTTTATTTCAGGATTTGCTTAACAGCGTCCGTAAGCTTACGGGCAACATCTCTTTTAGACATTAACGGAAGCGCCACGGGTTTATTATTTTTATGAATAAATGTTACCTTGTTGGTGGTAACGCCAAATCCCGCACCTTTATCTTTTAAAGAGTTAAGCACCATTAAATCGAGGTTTTTACGATGCAGCTTTGAAAGGGCATTGGCCATTTCGTTGTCGGTTTCAAGGGCAAAGCCAACCAGAATTTGATTTTTGCTTTTATCGGCACCCAATCCTGCTAAGATATCGGTAGTGGGCTCCAGTTCAATGTGTTTGAGTCCCGCCTCCTTTTTAATTTTTGAGGTATTTTTATTTTTAGGAGTAAAATCGGCTACGGCAGCAGCCATAACAGCCACATCGGCAGTGGCAAAAAGTTTGAAACAGGCTTCCGACATTTCGGCAGCTGTTTGCACACGAAAAACTTTTATTCCGGCAGATTCAACCGTAAGGTGGGTAGGCCCCAAAACCAGATTTACCATGGCTCCTTTTTCGGCAAAGGCTTTGGCAACTTCAATACCCATCAAGCCTGAGCTGCTGTTTCCGATAAAACGTACGGGATCAACAGGCTCGTGGGTAGGGCCGGCCGAAACCAATACCTCTTTTCCTTTAAAATCGTTACCGGATTCAAAAAAATCTTTTAACACCGAAAAAATCTCTTCCGGTTCCTGCATGCGGCCTTTGCCTTCAAGTCCGCTGGCCAACTCACCCGAAGCAGGTTCCAAAACACGGTAGCCAATCTGCTGCAATTTAGCTACATTATGCTGTGTAACTGCATGTTTGTACATATCTAAATCCATTGACGGAGCTACAAACACGGGGCATCGTGCCGACAGCACACTTGCCAAAAGTAAATTATCGGTAATGCCCGTTACCATTTTTGCCATGGTATTGGCTGTAAGCGGTGCCACAACAATTGCATCGGCCCACAAGCCGTTTTCAATGTGGCTGTGCCAGGTTCCGTCGCCAGTATTATAAAAATCGGAAAGTACAGGCTGTTCCGACAGCACCGACAAAGTTAAAGGGGTAACAAACTCTTTGGCGTAGGGGGTTAAAACCACTCTCACCTCCGCTCCGGCTTTTTTAAGCAGCCTGATTAAAAAAGGGATTTTATAGGCAGCAATGCCACCTGTTATGCCAATAAGTATGTTTTTACCCTTAAGCATTTACTTAAAAACTTTCGGCTTTTTCTTTGTGGGGGTTGCGGAAATAGATTTCGCCGTTTAAAAATTCGTGAATAGCCAGCAATGTGGGCTTAGGCAGCCGCTCGTAATATTTGGCAATTTCAATTTGCTCGCGGTTTTCAAAAACCTCTTCCAGGTTATCGGAATGCGTGGCAAATTCAGAAACTTTTTGATTTAACTCCTCCTTAAGCTCGGCAGCAATTTGGTTAGAGCGCTTAGCCAAAATAGCAATGGTTTCATAAATGTTACCCGTGTGGTCGTAAAACCGGTCTTTTTGGCGGGTAACAGCAGTTGTTTCTGTTTTAATCTTCTTGTAATCCATCCGTTTATTTATTTTAAATGTTGTTTTGCTTCTTCGTTTATATCTTTTAACTCTTTAAGGTATTTACTCTCCGGAAAAAGGTATTTAAGACTGTTATACGATTCAACCGTTTTTTCGTAACGTTCTTTTTGTTTTGAGTAAATACTTTTTTCGGCATATTCAAAATTGGTTTTCACCATATAGTAATAAATCTCTTCTTTAAAATCGGTATCGGGGTAATCGTCCAGTAAATTTTCAAAACTTGTGTTTGCAGCCTGATAACTTCTCATCCTGTAATACAGTTTGGCAATATTAAAATCTTTCAGCTCAAGTTTATCCCGTAACTGATCCATCAGTTTATTGGCCTCGGCAACTTTAGGGCTTTTAGGATACATATCGATAAAAGCCTGTAACTCGCTTAAAGCGGTGTAAGTATTGGTTTGATCAAGACTGTACCGCGGCGAAGAGAGGTAGTTGCAATAAGCACTTTGATAAGTACACTCTTCGGCTTTTTCGCCGCGGGGATACATTTGAGTATATTGTTTGTAGTAATAACTTGCTATCTGATAATCGTGCATATTAAAGTAACACTGTGCAGTAAGATAAGTGAGGTTTTCGCCCTTTTGTGTTCCCCGGTAAACGGCTCTTAGGATATCAAAAAACTGTAACGCCTTGTTATAATCGCCTTTTTCAAATAAATCTATACCTGTTTCATACTTCAGGTCGTTATTACCGCTTTTTAAAACTTTTTGGTAATTTTTACACCCAAAGCTAAAAACCAGTAAACCAACTAATAACGATATAAAAACTAATTTTTTAAACATTGCGCAAAAGTAATATAAATAATTGAACCTTAAACGCAGAAAATCAAAGATTCTTGTATGAACGGATAAGATGTTAACATCCCTTAACAGGTTTGTGCCGTCATAAATAATAATCGGCTATTGGAATTATGCATTGGTGTTTATAACTAACGGGCAAACTATTTATTTAGATTTGTTCGATAAATTAAAATCCATACATTTGCACCTCAAAAATTTAATCAATAATCAGGATGGATATATTTGATAAGTGCGTAGTAAATATGGGGCCTTTAGGCAAGTATGCCAAGGGTGCCGAAGGATATTTTATGTTTCCGAAACTGGAAGGCCCGTTGAGTAATAAAATGATGTTTAACGGCAAAGAGCGATTGGTTTGGAGTTTGAATAACTACCTTGGTCTTGGCAATCATCCCGATGTACGCAAAGCGGATGCAAAAGCAGCTGAAGAGTGGGGAATGGCGTATCCCATGGGGGCACGAATGATGTCGGGACA
>CAYVWX010000054.1:12238-15364 GCA_964455635.1 uncultured Lentimicrobiaceae bacterium
AATTTCACGAACAGCTTGAAAATGAACTGGCAGCTTTTGAAAAGAAAGAGGCAGCCTATTTGCTTAATTACGGTTATCAGGGAATGGTTTCAATCATTCACTCGCTGGTGGGCCGCAACGATGTTATTGTTTACGATTCGGAAGCGCATGCCTGTATTATTGACGGAATGCGATTGAGTTTCGGAAAACGCTTTGTATATCCGCATAATAACATGGCCAAACTGGAAAAAGAGCTGGAAAGAGCTACCAAACTTGCTAAAAAATCGGGCGGCGGAATTTTGGTTATTACCGAAGGCGTTTACGGCATGTCGGGTGACCTGGGTAAGTTGGACGAGATTGTTAAACTCAAAGAAAAATTTGATTTCAGGTTATTTATTGATGATGCGCACGGTTTTGGAACCATGGGCAAAACAGGAGCCGGAACCAGCGAATATTTTGATGTAATGGACGATGTGGACCTCTATTTTGGAACCTTTGCCAAATCGATGGCCGGTATTGGTGCCTTTGTAGCCGGAAAAAAAGAGGTCATCAAGTACCTTCAGTATAATATGCGGTCGCAAATTTATGCCAAATCGTTGCCCATGCCCATGGTGCTGGGAGCGTTAAAACGACTTCAAATGCTCCGTGAAGAACCCGAACACCGCGAAAAGTTGTGGACAATTGTAAATGCCTTACAAACAGGATTGCGCGATGCAGGCTTTAACATAGGCAACACACAATCGCCCGTTACGCCGGTTATGATGCAGGGTGGCGATTCGGAGGCAATTGGTGTTACTTACGACTTAAGAGAAAATTACAACATCTTTTGTTCCATTGTTATTTATCCCGTTGTTCCCAAGGGGGTTATTTTGCTGCGGCTTATACCAACGGCTATGCATACTCTTGAAGATGTTGAATATACTTTAACAGCTTTTAAGGATATCCGTGACAAACTGGATAACGGTACTTACGCCAAACTCGACCCTGAAAAAGTATTTGATAAAATTCAATAAAATGTAAAAAAACGGCTTGAGATATTCAAGCCGTTTTTATTTATTTTTGCCGCATGGATTTAAAAGAGCTCAAGAAAAAACAAACACAACGACTCCTTTCAAAACGCAACTTTTGGATAATAACCACCAATTCAACATCGGCATTTGTATTGGCTTTTCTGTTTATTTTTTATGTAAACCACTTTACCACCTTGCTTACGGCCGGCATGTTCGACTATGATGTCAGCTTTAATTATTACGTTATATATTATCACATCGAGCCGTATCAATGGACTCATGACTCCGTAAAATTAATGTACAGTGCAGGACCTATTTTAGTACTTTTGGTGGGAATCATTTCGCTGATAGGCTTTTATTCGATGGTTGAGGAGGTTGCCAGAGCCAAAATATTTTTTATCTGGCTGACTTTTTTATCGTTTACCTACTTTTTTGGCGGACTGCTGTTGGGAAACCTGTTCACCAAAGGAATAGGCCATGTGTTTAACTGGATGTACCTGAACAGTACCGAAAAATTAATTGTTGCCATGATTGGCTTTTTCGGACTGATTGGAACTGCGTTTTTAATGGCCAAACCCATTGCTATTTCTGCTAACTCGTACTATCAGGAATTCAACCCCAGATTGTTTCCGTTTTTTTATACTGCACAAATTATTGCTCCGTTTTTTATCGGGACCATATTGGTTGAACTCTACTTTCTGCCCACCCCCAATTTTCAGGTAATGTGGTTTTGGGCACCGATGATAGTGCTGTTGCTAATAATTTATAAAGTTCTGGATTCATCCGACAACCTCTATTTTGATGAGGAAAACAGGTATGTGATTATCTCAAAAGGCATGGTAATTACTTCAGCAGCTCTATATTTTGGCCTGCGTCTTATTCTCTCGCACGAGTTTTACATCAACTGGTAATCAAACCGGAACCGGCCAAATTCCAATAATTAAAAATCAAATCACAAATAATTTCCAATTCTCCAATGGTTAAAACCGGAAACGGATTTTAGGATTTATAATTTGTGATTTGTTAATTGTTGCTTGTCATTTTCTGATGAAAAAACAGGAACATTAACGGGTAATTTATTAACAGTTAAAAACTGCTTTTTTTCAGCAGGTACAAATAGGGCTTATAAAAATGATGAACCCACATTCTTTTCTTGTCATCGGGAAAATGTTTGTAATAATCCTTATCGGCGTAAAGCACAATGGTTGTTCCTGTCCGTACATAATTATTGCTGCTGTAGTAGGCAGGCGGAGAGAAGCCTTTTAGCTTTTTAGCAATAATTTTAGAAGTCATTTCGCCAAGATATTTTTCATACTCCTTTTGAGCCTTTTTAACAGGTTTGTCCAATTTGTTATACACCCGTTTTAAAACAAGGTTTTTCGGGAACTTCAATTTTTGAATATCACTTTTAGCGGTTACAAAGGGGTTAGTGGTGTTAAAATCGTTTAAGGTTTGAATTGAGATGGGTGTTTCGGGAACCCAGTCGGCCGAGCTTACAACATTACAAGCCCAACCGCCCCGCGTAAAATACTCATATTGATAAGCAAAAAACAGGTTTCCGGGCTTTGGTGCGGCACTACAATAAGTTTTAAAGCGAATATCCGCCGGTAACCTGTTGTTTTTTTGGAGGCTATACAAATACGCCGTAAGCAAATAGTCGATTGCACCTCCCTGGCTATGCCCCATGAGCAAAAAGTTTTTAACGCCTTTTTCGTACAAAGAATCTATTTTCGGGACAATGTCTTCCGACAAAAAAGCCAGGCTGAGCAGCCATCCCACATGCACAGCAGCTTTGGGGTTGTCGGCAAGTTCATAATTAAAAGTTTTGCCCTCCGCAATGGTTATGGAGCCTTTGGCAGGAACCATGGCCGCATACATATTGTTTAACCAACTTTCTGCATTCCGGGTAGTACCTCTAATGCTGATTACGGCAATTAAGGCCGTATCGTTGATCCACAAATCCCACCGGTTATCCAGTCCCATTACGGCCGACCGGTAAATTCTTTTATAAAAGGATGGTGCGGGTAAATCAAAAGTATCGCCATCAGGAGTATTTGTTTTAGCCGAAACCAACAACATCTCCCTGTATTCTCTTTTGTTAAAATAGGGTTTCAGGCTTTGTGCCGATAGATGAAAT
>CAYVWX010000055.1:0-15295 GCA_964455635.1 uncultured Lentimicrobiaceae bacterium
AAAAACGGTATGCAAAAAAAAATAATTGTTCTGTTTAGTGCAGTGGTGCTGCTGTTAATGGCCTGTCATCCCATTAAAAAACCCACCGTTACCATTCAAACGGAGCTGGGTGATATCGTTGTTGAACTGTACCCAAACAGAGCACCTTATACGGTTTATAATTTTTTAAAGTATGTGGATGAAAACAGATATGCGGGAGCTGTGTTTTACCGGACGGTAACAAAAGACAATCAACCCGATGATTCCATAAAAATAGAGGTAATTCAGGGAGGGCTTTATGATGACAATCATCCACAGGCTTTACCTTCCATTAATCATGAAACCACCAAAAAAACAGGCATTAAGCATTTGGACGGAACCATTTCGATGGCCAGAAATAAACCGGGAAGTGCCGCAAGCGAATTTTTTATCTGCATTGGCAATCAGCCGCAGTTGGATTATGGTGGAAAGCGAAATCCCGACGGACAGGGTTTTGCAGCTTTTGGAAGAGTGATAAAAGGCATGGATGTGGTTAGGGCTATACACAGTGCTCCTGCACAAGGGCAGATGCTAACCCCGAACATAAAAATATTAGGGATGAAAGGTCAACGCGAACAGTTGCTTAAAGTTTTTGAAAACTGGGCACCCCGCGAGAAATAGAGCTGCCGGACACCGGTTTAATGATTTACAAAAATTGGGCAACTAAGCCCGATTTGTTATTTTTGGCCTTTAAATAGTTTACAGTATGCAGCGATTTTTTATAAAGTTGGCTTACGACGGAACCAATTACCACGGCTGGCAGATTCAGCAAAACGCACATACCGTGCAGGCGGAACTGGAACAAAAAATAGGCCTGATGCTTGGCCGGCCTGTTGCAGTTACAGGGTGTGGCCGTACGGATACAGGAGTGCATGCACGCGAGTTCTTTGCTCATTTTGAGACTGACAGGATGTTGTTAGCGCAAAAGGATTTTATTTTTAAATTGAACCGTTTTTTGCCGGCGGATATTGCTGTCTATTCTTTGTTTAAGGCAGATAATGAGCATCATGCTCGTTTTAGCGCTTTGTCGCGTACTTACAAATACTACATCAGTAGGATAAAAAACCCTTTTGAGCAGCGTTACAGCTACTTTTATAATGCCCCTTTGGATGTTGAAAAGATGAATAAGGCAGCGTCATTTTTAATGCGATATAATGATTTTACAAGTTTTTCAAAGCTGCACACACAAACGGCAAACAATTTGTGTGATGTTTCGCAGGCACAATGGCGTTGTTATGAAGATGGTAGTTTGGTATTTACCATTACCGCTAACCGGTTTTTGCGAAATATGGTACGGGCAGTGGTGGGAACGCTGTTGGAGATAGGGAAAGAAAAAATGCCTCCTGAAAATATAATCGAGATAATGAAAGCCAAAGATCGTTCGAAAGCAGGTTTTTCTGCCCCTGCAAAAGGATTGTTTCTGGAAAAAATAAAATATCCTTTTTAAGATTTTACTTCTTCGTCGTTGTTGCTAACAAAATTTGTTTTAAGCTCTTTGCAAACATCTTCCAGTTCGTGCGACAGTTCTTCTACCAGTTGCTTTATCATTTCCGCTTCCATTCCGGTTTTTGAAAGGCTTTCAATAATTCTGGCTTTTTCTTTGGCTTCTGTAAGTCCTAAAATATCTAATGAAGGCTTGATTTGATGTGAAGTATAGTTCAGGTTTTTCCAGTTATGTTCTTTAACGGCTGCCAGTAACTTTTCCTTTTGTTGGGGAATAAGTTGCAGGAAAAGATTTATCATATCTTTTACATCCGATTCGTTGTTGCCTACGTAAGAACGAAGTTTGCTCAGGTTTATGGAGTCAGCTTCTGACATAATATAGTTTTTAATATTAAGAAGTTTTGTTAAAGCTCATTGTTTTTCAACATTCGATAGATGGTAGATTTTCCAATATCCAGCTTTTTGGCAGCCAGCCCTACGTTGTTGTTGTATTTAACCAAAAAATAACGGATAATTTTTTTATTGTATTCCGCAAGCGATGTCTCCTCAAGCAAAAAGTCGGAAAGCGAGTTGGTAGAATTAAAATTGATATGCGTTGAGTCAATTTCGTTTGAGTCGGAAAGAACACAAGCCAACTCTATAACAGCTCTCAGCTCCCTGACATTACCCGGGAAAGTGTACTCTAACAATTTATCCTGTGCCTCTTTTACAATGGTTTTTACAGGTATGGCATTTTCTTCACAAAAAGTATCGCTAAAATATTTAGCTAAAATTAATATATCATGTCCGCGGTCGCGCAACGGGGGCAGTTCAATGGGTAAACCCAAAATCCGGTAATAAAGATCTTCCCTGAAGTTTCCTTTCCTCACCTCTTCGGCAAGATTCCGGTGGGTGGCTACAATAATACGGGGTGCTATTTTAATAACTGTGTTGCCACCAATACGGGTCAATTCGTTTTCCTGCAATACGCGCAATATTTTTGCCTGCATGCTTAAGCCCATTTCACCAATTTCATCTAAAAACAGCGTTCCTTCGCTGGCTTGTTCAAATTTACCGATTTTACGGGTATTGGCTCCTGTAAATGCACCTTTTTCGTACCCAAACATTTCGCTTTCAATAAGTTCGTTGGGAATAGCAGAAACATTTACCGCTACAAAGGGTTTGCCTGCCCGGGTTGAGTTATAGTGAATAGCCTTGGCAACCAACTCTTTTCCTGTTCCCGTTTCGCCTGTAATAGAAACGGTAATATTTGTTTTGGTGGCACGGCTCATCAGCTTAAAAATGCGTTGCATTTCCTGACTGTTTCCCTTTAAAATATTTCCGAACTCATATTTTTTGCCCACTTCCTCTTTTAGCTCGGAAAGCTCGTTTTTAAGTTGTACGTTTTCTCTAATTTTGTTGGATGCGTTCCAAAGCCTTGTTTTGGTGTGGTCGTCCTTTACAAAATAGTCGTAAGCACCCATGCGCAACAGCTCAACGGCAGTGTTGATATCCTCCTGTCCCGAAACTATTATAACAGGTATATCAGGGTAAGTGGTGTTTATCCGTTTTAAAACTTCCATACCCGATAAATCGGGAAGCCTGTAATCCAACGAAATAAGATGAGGACGTAAATGCAGGTTAGCCAATGCCTCTTTGGCTGTTGAAAACAAAAATACCTCATTGTCAGGATTTAGGGCGAGGTGTCGTCGTAAAAGTTCTCCGTAAAAAGGATCATCTTCAATAACAAATATTTTAAAGTTATTCATTAACGCTTACTTTTTGAGTACTAATTATTTAGATTGTGGCTAAAGCTAAAACATTTTGTAAGCAAAATTAATCTATTTATGCGGTTAAAACAAGGAAAAGCTTCTAAAAATGAAAATCATTACCTAATCGGGAAAAATTATAGGTGCAAAGTGATTTTAAATTTTAAATAGATGAGTAATCGGTTATATTTGCCATTCAATATTTATGACCATTATAAAGAGTCCTTTATGAATATGATTGCGAAACTATTTAAAGTGATATTGGTTTTGGCTGCCATACCCGTCGGGATATTGCTTCTTTTTTACTTTTTTGCTCCGATATATCATTTTTCTGCTCCACAGCAGTTTAAGGGTACTAAAATTTATAATCCCTATAAAAATATTGAACCTTCGGGATGGTTGGCTCTTGACGTTACTGAAGATGAAAAGTTTGTTGACAGTACTATTGTTAACAAAACCAACGTTGTTGCCGAAAATCAAAATATTTTGATGCAAAACAGCCACAATCGTATTCAGGCTTATACGCATGGTTTTAACTTTGTAAGAACAAAGCAGATTTGTATAGGCTCGCAGGAAGTGCTTTGGATTGATCTGGCATTTTTTCAAACCACAGGATTAAAACAATATATAATCGACAGACTTGAAAAACACAATAAATTGATTGCGCTGGAAAGTCAGGGCTATTCGTTTAACGATTTAAAAAAACTAACCCGTTACAACCTGTGGGAAATATTAAACGGCAGGGTTTCTTCCATTGCAAAATGGGATACTGCATTAAGTGCCGGACAACCGGCCTTTTTGTTGGCGGATAACAGATTGAAAGGCAAGGACTTTTACAGTTTTACCATGGTTAATACATCTGAAAACAAACCCGCATCACTAATTCATTCGCTTAATAAAGGGAGTGTCTTTGGTGTGAAACTGCCGGTAAATGGAAGTTCGTTTGTATCAGCCGGAAAAAAACAGATACAATTGCCATTTCCTGAAAAAGTGTTGATGCACAATGATACACTTTTGTTAAAACTCAAACGGCAGGTAAAGCTTATCCGGTTTATCAGGCAAGGTGGAAGGGTGGCCAAAAGTGTACAACAAGCCGATTCGGCTTTTTATGTATTAAAACCTGACGACCAATATATCAGAACTGAAATAATGCTGAACGACGGGACGGTTTTATATTTGAATCCCGTTATACGGTACAATCAAAATTTTCCGGTATCACAACTTACTGCAAAAGTCGATGTAAATGTTACCGGATGGTTGCGGCTGTTTTATTTTGCTGTTGTTGCTTTTTTGTTTTGGTTTTTTACCCGAAAACTCCCCGGAAAAAAAACAAAATAAATAGCTTCTAATCAATCATGTTCCCATTAAATCCTATCAAAAAGAGTCGTTTTGTGGCGCGAGTAAAAGCCGTATATAACCATCTGAGAAACTCGGCATTCAGCATGTCATCGGTTAAATATCCCTGGTCAACAAAAACATTTTTCCATTGTCCGCCTTGCGTTTTGTGGCAGGTCATGGCATAAGCAAATTTTACCTGAAGCGCATTATAGTAAGGATTGGCTTTAATGGCTTCCATAATCTTTCGTTTCGACTTTAAAAAAGCATATTCCTCCCGGAGGCTTTCAAACAGTTTTTTCATTTCGGTGTAATCCATATTTGCTTTTTCAACGTATAGGGTATCAAGCAAAAGCATAACACGCAATGTTTTTTGTTCGGGATAGTCAATCATTTTAACATCTGCTTCGGCAAAATTAAAACCGTATTGCTGATGAAATCCGACAACCCGGTGTATTTCAATGATATCGCCGTTGGCAATAAACCCTGCCGGCGATTTCTGGTCGAGCCAGAAATAGTTGTTTTTTACCACCATAAGCAGGTCGCCGCCTTCCAATTGGGTTTCACGTTGTAAAATCCGGTTTCTTATTTGCTCGTTAAAGCGGTTTGCTCTTTTGTTTGAGCGACAAATTACAATGCTCTCTTTAATGTTGTCGCCATAAAAATACTCCTGAAACAACTCCTGCATTTCCATGGCATCTTCTACCGTTGATACATCTTTTTTAAAACCTTGTTTTGAAAGCAGGGGGAGGTTGTAATCCTTATTTTGTAGTTTCCGGCGCAGGTGCGTAGCCGAAAACAGAATTCCCGAATCCAGCTCCTGCCGCATTACCTCCGTCATTTCGTAGGCAAAAGCGGTTAGCGGGTAAAGACTTTTGAGGTAAGTGAGGTTCAGGGCAGGGCTAATGTTCAATCCCACAGGAGGCAGCTGTGCCGTATCGCCGATAAAAACCAACCGGTTATTGTTTCCTGAAAAAACATAACGGATTAAATCATCCAGAAGGTTTCTGGTTGAAAACGAATCCGTTCCGGTTGCATTATCACCAATCATCGATGCTTCGTCAACCACAAACACCGTATCGACAGCTTTGTTGTTGTTTAAGTATATTTTTGTTTCGTTTGAGCTGTTGGTTTGTAAGCTGTAGATAATTCGATGAATAGTATGTGCTTTGTAACCAGTGTATTGCGACAAAACTTTTGCTGCTCTTCCGGTAGGTGCCATTAATACACATTTTCGTTTAGCCTCTTTAAGTTCTTTAACATAGATACTGATGAGGGTGGTTTTTCCGGTACCGGCATATCCTTTTAAAATGTAGAGCGGATGTTCTTTTTTGCTGCTGTCGAAAGCTGTAAGGTGTGTTATGACCGTGCGCTGATCGTTGGTGGGTATAAACGGAAACCTTTTCAGCAATTTTTTGTCAAGGGTAGCATGTTCCATGTTGGTAGCCGTTAAAAAGGGTATCCTATTCCGAAATTAATAATAAACTGATTGAATTTCAAGTTGCTAAAGCGCCAGCGGTTGTTTTCCGGAAAAGAGGGGTCGCGCAGCGGGATGCCCGCATCAAGCCTGAAAATAAAATAAGTAAAGTCAAACCGCAGCCCAAAGCCACCATCAACAGCCAATTGTTTGTAAAACGAATTTATCTGAAATTGTCCGCCGGGATAGTTTTGAACATTGCCCGACCAAATATTTCCGATATCGGTAAAAAAAGCACCTTTTAAAAAACTGTAAATAGGAAACCGGTACTCAATGTTTGTTTCAAGCTGGATGTCTCCCAGCCGCTCGTAATCTTCGGTACCCGAATAGCCTCCGGGGCCGAGTGTCCTGAATCGCCATCCCCGCATGTCGTTGGCACCCCCTGCATAAAAAGCCTTTTCGTAAGGAATTTCGTTGGAGTTGAGATAGGCTAAGCCTGTACCGGCAAGTCCTCTGAATGCTATTACATTTCCTTCGCTGCCCACATGAAAATAGTGTCTGTAATCGACGTTAATTCTCACATACTGCGAATATCTGATGCCCATAAAATGATAATATTCGTTGTCAACCATCTGAATATTAACCGCTTTCTGAAAAAGATAAAGCATATTGCCTGAGGTTTCAAAATCCAAACGGATATAGTCGAAACTTTTTGATGTTTTAATTTTTTGATTGTCGTAAACCAAACTGAAATTTGTACCGGCAATCAGGTGGTCGGAGTATTGCTCCTTTAGTCTTCTGTTGGTTTCCTGATCCAATATTTTTTGAAACTCAGGCGTGGGATTAACATTGATATAATTAAAATTTACAGGACTGACAATGAAGTGTATTTTTTTGCTCTTTTTCCACGAATAGCCCAACAGCAGATTGGTTGAATTACGCGAATAGTTCGGCCTCAGCAAATAGTTAAATCCAAAGGTGAGATTGGTAGTAGGGTGATACTTTTGGCTGAATTTCCTAAAGGGGATGGGCGACACAAAGCGCGGGAACATGATAGAGGCATCAACACCGGCTTCAAAAGTGTTAAAAAATGCGTTGTTGTCGCCGGCACTTGTGGTTGAATCGGAAGCGGAAATGGA
The DNA here is from genome assembly GCA_964455635.1 of uncultured Lentimicrobiaceae bacterium. GTDB lineage: Bacteria > Bacteroidota > Bacteroidia > Bacteroidales > F082 > B16-G9. Next base: position 7,101 of record CAYVWX010000055.1, read on the forward strand.
TTGTGCTTCGAAACCGCCGTTAAACCTTACCCTGAAAAATTCGGCTCCCTTAAAAATATTTTTATTGGCAATTACCAAATTACCTCTTACGCCGGGGTCGCCACTGCTGTTGGTTAATACTCCGTCGATGCTGTAATAATTCAGTTTGCCGGTTGTCATTTGAATGCGGGCTTTCATATATTTGTTTCCCAACGAATCACTCCCCATTTGTGTGGTGTCGAAAGAAATGGTAGCCGATCGAATAATAGGCATGGAAAAAAGCCTCCGGTAGGTTTCCTGTACATCGGTGGATGAGTAGGGTAGTCCCTGCTTGATTTTTATTGACTGGTCGAATGCTTTTACCTTAAATCGCGGAACGGGCATATGAAGCATATAAGTATATTGATAGGTGCTGTCGCCAAAAAAAACTATTTTATGCTGAACCGGTTTGTAGTTTTCGGATTGTGTGGGTTTGAAATCGGGGACAACCTCAACCTGCTTAATAAAATACCGGTAATGCGGTAGCTCAATAAAGCTTCCCAGTTTCATCGGGTCGGGCACGTTCCGGTTTAATATTACTGTTTTAACCTTTAATTTATGGGATAAAAAGTTGCTGTCGATTTCAAACGAAATGTAACTCTGATTAAAGTAATAATATCCATGGTCGCGCAACAATGCTGTAATTCTTGACCGTTCGTCATCCAGCGTATAGGCATTGTAAATATTTCCTGCTTTAACTAAAGTGTTGATACTGTCGCCAATAACAAAATTTTTAATGGCTTTATCCGAAATCTTATAGCTTACCGAATCTATTAAATAAGGTGTACCGGTATTAATGCTGAATATTACTTCCGATTTCTTTTTACCTTCTTTAAAATCGTAATCGATTTTTGTATTAAAAAACCCTGAATTAGATAAAAACCGTTGCATATTGTGCGAAATCCTGTCGGGATCACATTCATCAACATAAACGGGATCTTCGCCCAGCTTTTTATTAAGCCAACCATAAAATTTACCTTTGTGCACTGTTGACAGGTAGTAAACATAAAGGCTGTAACGCATCCCCAAAAAACTTTTATTCGCTTTTGGGCGCAAATAAGCTTTTACTTCGGAGTTATCAATGGCATCATTTTTTTTTCCGGTATAGTGTAATTCGTATTTTTTAAGAAGCTTTTTATCTTTTGGGATAAACCTGTTTACCGAGCAACTGCTAACCAAAATTGCAGTTACTAAAATCAACCATATTATTTTATGATGTTTCATGCTTGGAACAGGTGTATCAGGGTGCAAAGGTAGTAAAACGGTTTAAAAGGTTAATCGTCTCCTTCAAGCAATTGGGGCCTGCGTTGTTTGGTGCGTTCCACTGCTTGTTCAAGTTTCCACCGGTCTATTTCTTTTTCGTTGCCCGAAAGTAAAATATCGGGTACTTTCCAGCCTCTGAAGTCACGTGGGCGGGTGTAAACGGGAGGCGACACCAGATTGTTTTGAAACGAATCGGTAAGTGCCGACGATTCGTTTCCCAATACCCCGGGAATCAGTCGTGTTACTGCGTCAACAACAATAGCGGCACCCAGTTCACCTCCCGAAAGAACATAGTTTCCCACCGAAATTTCTTTGGTGATAAAATGTTGGCGGATGCGCTCGTCAATTCCTTTGTAATGGCCACAAAGTATAATTATGTTTTTGTACATGGATGTACGGTTGGCCATAGCCTGGTCGAACAACTCGCCATCGGGGCTCATGTAAATTATTTCGTCGTAAATGCGTTGTGCTTTTAGTGCTTCAATAGCATTGGCTACAGGTTCAATCATCATCACCATTCCGGCACCACCCGAAAAGGCATAATCGTCAACTTTGCGATGTTTTTTGTCGGGACTGTAATCTCTTAACTGATGCAGATGAATCTCCACAAGCTTTTTTTCCATGGCTCTTTTTACAATGGAGTGCGAAAAAGGCCCGTCAAACATTTCGGGAAACAGAGTGATAATGTCTATTCTCATTTTATCCAAACGGTTTTGATGTTTGTAAATTCTTTGATGCCGTAATTTGAAAGCTCACGGCCGTAGCCCGATTGTTTGCTGCCTCCAAAAGGCAATCGCGGGTCGGATTTGGTCATGCCGTTAATAAAAACGGCACCTGCCTCCAGTTGGGCAGCAAGTTTTTCAGCCAGCGCGATGTCCTGTGTCCATAAACTGGCTCCCAGCCCGTAAATGCTATCGTTGGCAATACGTATGGCATCCCGGGGGTCTTTGGCGGGAATAACCACTGAAACAGGGCCAAAGGTCTCTTCGTCATAAACCGGCATACCTTTTTTTACATTGGTTATTAATGTTGGTTTGTAAAACCAGCTTTTGTTGTCAAGCCTTGTACCTCCCGTCAGCACTTCAGCACCCATTTCAACCGATTTGTTTACCTGTTGTTCAATATTTTCCAGCAGATCGGCTCTGGCCATGGGCCCCATGTCGGTTGTTTTATTTAAGGGATCACCGAGCTGCATGTTTTCCAAAAGTGCTTTTTGTTCTTCGATAAAACGGTCAATAACCGACTCAACAACAATAAATCGTTTGGCAGCAATACAAACCTGTCCGCTGTTAAGCATTCGCGAGCAAACACCTGTTTTACACGACTCGTTAAATTGTGCATCTTCCAATACAATATACGGGTCGGAGCCTCCCAGTTCCATAACCGATTTTTTTAAGTTGAGTCCGGCTGCCGAAGCAACGGCCTGTCCTGCCCGCCTGCTGCCCGTAAGGGTTACCCCTTGTACTTTCGGGCTGGCAATAACAGCGTCGGAAAGTTCAATTGGAATAACCAGATTGGCAAAAACCGACGGTGGAAAACCGGCTTGCGTAAATAAATCTTCAATGGCATGCGCACACCCTTGTACATTGGGAGCGTGTTTTAATAAAAAAGTATTACCGGCCATCATGGTGGGCACGGCGGCTCTAAGCACCTGCCAAAATGGAAAATTCCACGGCATTATTCCGTAAACAGGCCCAATGGGGTCGAAACGAACATAACTGCTGCTTACGTCGGCATTATAATGTTCGGGTGTAAGCAGGGCAGCTGTGTTGTCGGCGTAATAATCGCACAGCCAGGCACATTTTTCTATTTCTGCTTCCGACTCGCTGATAATCTTTCCCATCTCGTTGGTAATAATACGGCTAAGCTCATTTTTTTTATCGTGAAGCAACAAGGCCAGCTTTTTAAAAAAGACTCCCCGCTGTTCATACGATAAGTTTCGCCAGGTTGTAAAAGCTTTGTAATTTTCATCAATTTTCAACAGCATCTGCCGTTGATCAACTTCGCGATACCGGCCTATTACCTTTTGCGTATAAGGATTTATACTTTTCATTTTGCTAAAATTTGTACAAAGATAGGCATTCTATTAACCGCTTTTGTTGTCATTATTTAATAACATTTACCGGATTAATTTGGTTAACGAAAAATTTCAAAGATGAAAGATACATGTCGGCAAGAAGCTATATAAGTATGTTAGGGGGCATAAATAAAATGATTTCAACAGTTCAACAATAATTACAAAATATATTTGCAACTTGTTATCTTTTATGATAACTTTGCGGGGTGAATAGAAAAATCATCTTTTATGAAGAATACTTTATTGACTTTTATAAAACACTTGATATTAAACTAAAGTTAAAATTCAAATATGTGTTTGAGTTGATAAAGCAGGTTGAAATGGTACCGAAAAAGTTCTTAGCACCATTGGCAGGTTATGATGGGCTTTTTGAAATACGAGTAGAATATCAAGCTGACATTTACCGGGTATTTTGTTGTTTTGACAAAGGGGAATTAATTGTTCTTTTTAATGGGTTTCAGAAAAAAACACAGAAAACACCAAAGAATGAGGTTGAAAAAGCAATGAAATTGAAAGATGAATATTTTAAACTTAAAAAATCAGGATTATGACAGACTACAGTAACATACGAACATTTGATGAATTATTAGAACTGGAGCACGGAAAAATAGGTTCTGAAAGCAGAAACAATTTTGAAGAAAAAGCTCAGATGTTCATTGTAAGTGAAATGTTGAAAGAAGCACGCAAAGAAGCGAAACTAACACAAGAACAGTTAGCAGAAAGAGCTGGAACTAAGAAAAGTTACATTTCAAAAATTGAAAATGCTAAAGGAAATATACAACTGTCAACGTTAATTCGAATTTTTGAAACCGGTCTGAATAAGAAGATTGGACTGACTTTTCTTTAAAACTTTGAATTGAATGAATTACTCCCCCTGACAAAGGCTCATAAATAATTGCCGGGAAAGTTGCAAATTCAAGCATTTTTACTCGTTTTAAATTCTTTTTTAACCGAGATATTACAGGCTTAATAATCGGCAACTATTCATGGTCAAACCGATTAATTACGAATCCCGATTTTTTATCGGGGAAAGAGTGTTCCTGATTTTAAACTGCCCTTTCAGGGCGTAAAAAATATAATAAATCAAAATACCACAGTACCCTGTGGAATTTGCAAATAACTATTCCACAGGGTAAACAAAAATACAAACACATGAAAAAATCAATATTTGTTACAATATTTATTTTACTTTTTACCTTTGGGTTGGAAGCGCAAATGTGGAATAGAATGGTTCCCAAAGAAATTAAAAAAGCTTATTTAAAAGGAACACGTTCTGTTGACGGTAGGCCGGGAGTCAATTATTGGCAAAATCATTCCGACTATGTAATTAATGCTTCCCTGATTGCAAACAAAAGTCGTCTTAATGGCCACGAAAAAGTTGTGTATCACAATGATAGTCCTGATACTTTAACCCGGCTGGTAATTCGGATGTATCAAAATTTTTATAAAAAGGGGGGTGCCCGCAGTTGGAAAATAAACGCCAAAGATGTTACCAACGGAGTTAATTATAACCACTTTAATGTAACCGATAAAACTGGTAAAAACATTTTCGGATCGGTTTCCGAAACGGGAACAAATATGATTGTCAGGCTTAAAAAACCATTGCTGCCCAACGATTCGCTTTACCTTGAAACAGACTGGTCGTTTCATATTCCTCAAAAAAGTTGGAATCGTATGGGGAATTATGGAAAAAATAATTTTATGATTGGCTATTGGTATCCTCAAATTGCTGTGTATGATGATATTGACGGCTGGGATAAAATTGAGTTTAACGGTGTTACCGAGTTTTACAACGATTTTAACAACTACGATGTAAAACTAACAATGCCTCCGGGTTTTATGGTTTGGGCAACGGGAATGTTACAAAATGAAAAAGAGCTTTACAACAAAAAAATAGTTAACAAGATTGATAAAGCACGGCAATCCGACGAAATTACAACACTGTTTACGGCCGACGACTGCCGGAATAAAAAAGTGCTGAAAGATTATAAGGCCAAAAATGTATGGCACTTTAAAGCAAAATATGTTACCGACTTTACTTTTGGGGCCAACAAAGCCGTAAACTGGCAGGGAAGTTCGCTGGTGGTGGATACCATTACCGGCAGAAGGACCTTTGTAGATGCCGTTTATCCCGATTCAATGCTCACTTTTCCAAAGGCTGCACAATGGTGTCGTTGGAGTGTTAATTATATGTCGAAAGTTTTACCCGGTGTTCCGTATCCCTATCCGCATATGACAACCTGGAGCAACGGCAGGCGTACCGGCGGCATGGAATCGCCCATGATGGCCAACGATGGCGATCCCAAATCGGTTCCTTCGGCACAAGGCCTTTTCTTTCACGAAATTTTACATTCCTATTTCCCTTTTTATATGGGAACCAACGAGAGAAAGTACGCCTGGATGGATGAAGGATGGGCTGCTTATCTTACCAACGGAATTATGGAAGAGATGGCTCCCAAGTACAACTATTTTCAACGGCTGTCATCTACTTTTGAAACGTTGAACGGCAGCGAAAAAGAGGTTACCTTAATGACTCTCTCGTACATGATTTCCAATTGGCAAACCTATCGTTCACATGCCTATAACCGCCCGTCGATGGCGTATCACTACCTGCGTGACATGCTTGGCGATTCGTTGTTTATCAAAGGATTACATGTTTATATGATGCGCTGGCACGGAAGACATCCCATGCCTTACGATTTTTTTGCTTCCATGGAAGCCGGGACAGGCATGGATTTAAAATGGTATTTTATCCCCTGGTTTTTTAAAAAATATTATGCCGACCTCGGGATTAAAAAAGTAACCCTTGACAATAAAATTGTGATACAAAATTGGGGAGGACTACCACTTCCGGTTAAGGTTGCCTGCTTTTACACCGATGGTACACGTGACAATATCTATCGCACGGCAATTGTTTGGAAACCGGGCGAAGATGCTGTAATCATAAAAACCAATCCTGATAAAAAAATAGACCATATTGTATTGGGTGACGATAAAATTCCGGACATCAACAATAAAAACAACAACCTTACTTTAACCGGCAACAGTGCCAACTAAGTTTATACTATTTTTGTCATCCTCTATATTTGTGGTTACTTAATCACATCTTATAAAAGAAAATATATTAAAAACAATTTCAATGAATTTAAAAAAATTACTTTTACTTCTTTTTGTAACACTCATTTTCCGTGGATTTGCACAAGTTGCTCCTGGAAAATATTATGTTCAGTTTACCGATAAAAACAATTCACCTTATTCGCTTAATCATCCCGAAGATTTTTTGTCGCAACGTGCCATCGACCGGAGGGCCAGGCAAAATATAGGCTATAACGAAACCGACCTGCCTGTAAATCCGCAATATAGGGCCGGTGTGGCAGCTACGGGAGCACAAATAATTAATGCCGTTAAATGGATGAACGGTGTGCTTGTGGCAACCACCGACCAGTCGGTTATCGACAGCATCAATGCGTTACCTTATGTTGCGTCAACCCGTTCCGTTTCGGGTGCTGCTGCCAATGGTGACAAGCCGTTTTTTGATAAAGAATCGGCAGGGCCTGAAAATAAACCTGACAATATGGTTTTAAACAGAGAAGCTGATGTGTACGATTACGGCTATGCCGAGGGACAAATAAACCTTATAAACGGCATACCGTTGCACGATGCAGGATTTCGTGGCGAAGGCATGGTAATTGCCGTTCTTGATGCCGGTTTTGATTATGTGGATGTGGATATGCTGTTTGACAGTTTACGAAACGACGGCCGTATTTTAGGTACTAAAGATTTTGTTACACCGGGAGGAAATGTATATATGGCACACTACCACGGCAGAATGGTGTTGTCAACCATGGCTGCCAATATTCCGGGACTTATGATAGGAACAGCACCCGAAGCATCTTATTGGCTTTTAAGATCGGAAAACGCCAATCAGGAATATGTGGCCGAAGAGTATAATTGGGTTTCGGCAGCCGCTTTTGCCGACAGTGTGGGAGCCGATGTTATTAACAGCTCGTTGGGCTATACCGAATTTGATGATCCTGCACAAAATCATACTTATGCCGATATGGACGGAAATACTACTGTTATTACAAGAGGTGCTGATATGGCTGCCGCCAAAGGAATTTTGGTTGTTAACAGTGCCGGTAACAGTGCCGGAAGTCCATGGCAATATATTGGTGCTCCAGCCGATGGCGACAGTGTGTTTTCAATAGGTGCTGTCGATAACAACGGTACTTATGCACCCTTTAGCTCCACAGGGCCTACCGCCGACGGAAGAATAAAGCCCAATGTGGCAGCCACCGGTTGGGGAACAGCCGTGTCGGACGGTGCAAATGGCGTTACTTTCGGAAGCGGAACTTCGTTTTCTTCGCCCATAATAGCAGGAATGTCGGCGTGTTTATGGCAGGCTATGCCCGAAAAAACCAACATGGAAATCCAACAGGCTATTATGCAAAGTGCTTCCCAATATACCAATCCCGATACATTACTGGGCTATGGAATTCCCAATTACCAAAGTGCCTGGTGGTTGTTGACTTCTGTTGACAGTAACAAAGAGGGAAACAACAACATTGCTTTGCTCTACCCAAATCCTTTTTCCAATTTTATAAATATTAAGTTGACAAGTGGTGATAAACAGGCTGATATTAAAGTGTTTAACACCATGGGGCAGGTTGTGTTGGAAAAAGAGATTTCAACACCAATCTATCGTTTAAATTTTGAAAGCTACGGCAGCAGCATGCCTGAAGGTGTTTATTTTGTTAAGATATCTGACGGTAACCATTTTCAGACCGTTAAAATGATAAAAAGATATTGATATTGTAAGCAGTTGTAACTGCTGTTG
>CAYVWX010000056.1:0-15122 GCA_964455635.1 uncultured Lentimicrobiaceae bacterium
ATTACCGAGTGCAGAAAAATAGCAGGCTGCGTAACATTGGTTTGTTTTAGCTCTTCTTCGGTTCCGTCAAACATAATATCCGTAATTTTAAATTTAAGGATACTGTTTGCTTTGTTGAACAGGTCTTTGGCTTTGGACGACTTGTCGTAAAGATCTTTTCCCATTCCAATGTATTGCGCCCCTTGTCCGGGAAATACGTATGCTATCATATTGAGTTGTTAAGTATTTTACTTTCTGTTGCCGAAAAAACGCAGCAAAAATAGAAATAAATTGATAAAGTCGAGATATAATGACAAAGCTCCGAAAAGCATCAGCTTTCTAACGTTGTCGTCAGCCGAATAGCCATCTGTTTGTGCCCCTATTCTTTTAATTTTTTGTACATCGTAGGCGGTAAGTCCGGTAAATATTAAAACGCCGAAAAAGCTGATAATATAATCCATCGACCCGCTGTGCATAAACATGTTAACAATGCTGGCAATAATAATACCTATCAGCCCCATAAACATAATGCTGCCGAATTTTGTCAAATCGGTTTTGGTGGTGTAACCCACTACTGCCATTACACCGAACATACCGCTGGTAATAAAAAATGTTTTAGCAATGGATGCGCCGGTATAGGCTAAAAAGATAAAGCTGAGACTGGCACCCATCAACAACGAAAAAACGATAAACAGCAACAGCATGGTTGCGGCCGACATGCGCCGCGCACCTCCCGAGATAACAAATACCAAAATTAAAGGTGCAAACATGACCACCCAGCCGGTAATTGTCATGCCTCCGGTATTGGGGTCGATTAAAAGTTGAAGCAAAGCAGGTGTGGTGGCAAACCACCAGGCGGTAAGCGCCGTAATAGACAGTGCCACAAACATCCACATAAATACGCCTGACACAAAGGTGTTTGAAACCGATACTGATTCAGCCCTTTGATTAATATTGCCGTATTGATTATTTTGAAAACTCATCATAATAAATCCTCCTGTTTTTTTAAGATAATTTTGCTGAAATTAAATTAATAAATTCGTTTCTGGTTTCTATTCTTTTAAAAGCTCCCGTAAAATCGGAAGTGGTGGTTACCGAACTCTGTTTTTGAACGCCGCGCATGGCCATACACAAATGTTTGGCTTCAATAACCACAGCCACGCCCAACGGATTAAGGGTTGACTGAATGGCTTCTTTAATTTGTGTGGTAAGCCGCTCCTGAACCTGCAACCTGCGTGCATAGGCCTCAACCACCCTGGCAATTTTACTCAATCCGGTTATATAACCGTTTGGAATATAGGCAACATGTGCTTTGCCGATAAACGGAATCATGTGGTGTTCGCACATGGAAAATATTTCAATATCTTTTACAATCACCATTTCCCGATAGTCTTCTTTAAATTTAGCGGACAACAAAATCTCTTTTGGGTCATGATCGTAACCCTGTGTAAGAAACTGCATGGCCTTTGCCACACGATAGGGCGTTTTTTGCAGCCCTTCCCGCCCGGGGTCTTCGCCAATAAGTTTTAATATTTCGTGGTAATGGTATTCAAGTTTTTCCAATTTATCGGGAGCAAACGTATCAATACGCTCATAACCCAACATCTCTTTCGATTTATTCATTTTACAAATTTTACGGGAGGTGAATCAAATAGGATGCCATTGTCATTTTGGCAAGCCGTGTTGCACTATTTGTCACCATAATATTCAACATAATTATTTTCCGATTCCGTTACTTTTACACAATGCAAGGTGGCATTTAGGTTGTTAACAGACTCTTCCAGCTCATTCCAGATGGAAATAGCAAGATTTTCGGTAGAGGCCAGTTTTCCTTTCATAAAATCAACTTCAAGATTAATATTTTTGTGATCTATTTTATCTATCACCTTCTCTCTGATGATTTTACCCAGAATTTTCAGGTTTAATAAAAAACCGGTGTCGGGGTTTACATTCCCTTTTACGGTAACAAAAAGCTGATAGTTGTGCCCATGCCAGTTGGGGTTTGAGCATTTTCCGAAAACCTCCATATTTTTTTCGTCGGAATATTCGGGACGAAATAACCGGTGAGCCGCATTGAATCGCTCTCTGCGTGTAATATAAATCATGACTGTTAATTAATGGAACAAAATTAGTTAATTATCGGTTAGCATAAAGATTTCTAACATTTGTTAAGGATTGGGCTGATGAAGCAAACTTTTATAAAAATTTTCCAGCTGAACGGATGTGTTTTTAATGTTGTGTTGCTCTTTAACCAGTTGACGGGCACGTTGTCCTATGGCTGTGGTCAGGTCGGGATTGTTATACAGTTTTTTTATGGCTTTTAAAAAATCTTTTTTGGTATCGGCAATTAAAATGTCCTCGCCCCGGGTATAGTTAATGCCTTCGGCGCCTACTTTGGTGGCTATTACCGCTTTTCCCATGGCCATGCTTTCGATAATTTTTATTCTGATACCGCTTCCCGAAAACAGGGGTGCTATCGAAATGGTTTTAGATGCCATAAAATCAAAAGCATCCCCAACTTCGCCAACCACAACCACATTGGGTAATTTGGTACTTTTAAGCCACTGGGGCATTTCGCGGCCGGCAAGATAGAGTTTTAATCGGGGGAAATTTTTAACAACGTCGGGCCATACCTCTTTTAAAAACCATTTGACACCTTCAATATTGGGAATCCAGTTCATCGAGCCGATATGAAACAGTGCATGTTCGGGTTTAACATCTTTTTTATAAGGTATGTTGTTAAAATTAATTCCAAACGAAATTGCCTCCACCGGCACGTTGGTTTGGCCTGAAAAAAACAAAGCATCTTTTTTAGTGATGGGCACAATGCCGTCGTAACGGTTTAAGATGGTTTTCTCATAATTTTCCAGCGTGGTTGCCAAATGACGCAGATAAAGTTTTTTGGCAATATTTTGCTCTTCGATGGCGACCCGTTTCCATATTAAATGCTCAATGTTATGAGCTCTTAAAACAATTTTAGCACGAGAAAAGGCTCTGATGGTTTTTAAATAGGGCGACATGTAAAGCATCTCTATTTGAACAATATCAAACTCCTGTTGTTGCAGAATATGAATTAACTTTTTATTAAAATCTTTTGAAATGAAGCGTTTAACATGATACGATTTCCGTGTAAACAGATTAAAAAATGCTTCGACAGGTTTTACTTTCAAGTTGATGTATGCCAGCTCAAGTCCGGTTTTATTGCGGTAGCTGTTTGGCACTTCATCTATCGAAATAGAATATTTGTTGGTAACGGCCGCCAGCACCTTAACCTGATGCCCCCTGTCAACCATTCCTTCAATAATGTTGTTCATGGCAATGGGGCCTCCCTCTTTGGGCGGCCAGGGCGACTTATTACAAACAAAAAGTATTTTCACAAATCAGCAATTAAAATGTTTGTTTAACTAATTTTTTTTCTGCCTTTTATTATCAGCTTTTCAAAATATTGTTTCCAGCTTTCCACATCCAGCAACGGCGCATCGGTTGTGGCTTTCCAGGTTAAGAAAAGCCCGAGGGGCAAAATTACAATGGTTGAGAGCCAAATACCGAGTACAACATTCATTTCGCCGGTTTTAACCGCTTTTTCGGCGGTCATGGAGATAACATGATAAATGACAAAAATAAATACCGACATTACCACCGGCATGCCCAACCCTCCTTTCCGGATGATGGCGCCCAGGGGTGCTCCCACAAAAAAGAACAGCAAACAGGCTATGGAGAGTTTAAATTTTTGATGCCAAACAACTTCGTGCCGCGTAATAAGCTGTTGCCTGCCTCTTTTCTCGGTTTTGTAAAACAGGGCACTCTCTTTTAAATTACGGGCTTCTTTTAATGCATATTTTAAAATTTCAACTCTGTCGGACAGTGTGTTATCAGCCAAAACAGGATGTTTGTACTTTGTGGCAGCCTGTAACACCGAATCGGGAAAAAGCGTTAAAACATCAACCGGTTTTTGCTTTTTGCTATGGGGGCCGGCAGCGGGTGCCGGTTTAGGGAGTCCCGAAACATCCAGTTTTTTTATAAATGACTGCTCATATGTTTTTTGTCGTTGTGCGAGCATTCCCGACAGGGAATCAATGGCCATATCCAGCTGGCGGATGTTAAGCATGGTATAGTGGTTTTTAAAAAGGTCTTCGTTGGTTTTGTTCAACTGAAAAGCCGACAAATCGAAAACCAAAACCTGTTTTTTAAACTTTACATACTCAAAAGGACGGGTAATTCGGTATCGTCGCTGGTTGGTAACTTCTTTGTAATTGTAACCGTCGAAAAGGGTAAAAACCACCTTTTTTTGGTCGGGAGTAAGTTCCATAATTCCCTTTTTGGCCGATACTACCTCTACATTTCCCAACCGCGAGGTGTGGTTATAAATCATTACCCCGTAAATGGTTTTGTCGTCTTTATCTTTTTTGTCCACTCTAATTACATAGTTTTCCAGCCCGTTGTAAAAGATGCCTTCCGAAAGATTAAAAGTCATTTTTTTTTGTCTGACATCGTACAGCAAAGCGCCAAACTTAAGATTGGTTACCGGAAGCACATAATTGGAAAACAGAAAAGCACCTATGCTGATTACAACAGAGAGTATTACCAATGGTTTCATGGCTGTTCGCAACGATATGCCCGAAGCTTTGATGGCAACAAGCTCGTAATATTCGCCCATATTGCCAAAAACCATGATGGACGACAGCAGTATTGCCAGCGGAAGTGCCATGGGAACAAAAGTGGTGGAGGCATAAAAAAGTAACTTTGTAAGCACATCCCACTCAAGGCCTTTGCCCACAAATTCGTCAATCCATTTCCATAAAAACTGCATCAGTAAAATAAACAGTGCAATGAAAAAGGTGAACAAAAAGGGCCCCAAATAGGAGCGCAGCATGTACTTATATAATTTTTTCATTTGGTTTTTTAAGACCTTGCAAATATAGGAGTTGTTTAAAGCTGAACTTTAAAAAAATGTAAAAGTAATTGTTTTTTTCTACTTCGTTTATTCCGATTAATGGTTCGGATTACGGTTTTTGCAAAGTAAACGAAAAGGTAGTGCCTTCGCCAATGTTGCTGCGGGCGGTAATGGTTTGCCGGTGTGCTTCAATAATGTGTTTAACAATGGCAAGGCCCAGCCCCGAACCTCCCTGGTCGCGCGAGCGCCCTTTGTCGGTACGGAAAAAGCGCTCGAAAATACGGGGCAAAAACTCCTGTGGAATACCTATCCCGTTGTCGGTAACTTCCACAAGAATTTTTTCGTCCATATCGTAAAGTTTTACTTTAACGGTGTTGCTGTGTTTGTCGCCGTATTTTATGGCATTATCCATAAGGTTTATCAGCACCTCCCTAATGGCTTCCTTGTCGGCTTTAACAAAAAATGGTTTGGGTACTTTAGGTTTAACGTTTATTGTTGTATTTAGCTTTTGGGCTTTCATTTCCAAAAAGTCCATTACCTCTTCCACCAGCTCGTAAAGATTAAAAACCTTTTCTTTCAGTTTTACCTCGCCCGATTCCAGTTTTGAAATGCTCTCCAGATCGTTTACAATATTGATAAGCCGTTCGATGCTTTTTTCGGTTTTCGATAAGAACCGGCGGTTTATGGTATCATCTTCAAGACCTCCGTCAAGCAGAGTGGAAACATAACCCTGAATATTAAAAATAGGGGTTTTAAGCTCGTGCGATACATTGCCCAAAAACTCTCGCCGATAGGCAGCCATGCGCTTTAGTTTTTTAATCTCTTTCTTTTTGTCTTCACTCCATTGATAAACAACTTCCTGAATGGTTTCCAGAGGATTATCACTGTTTTTCTTTTTCTCTCCCGAGTCGGGAAATCTTCCGATTACTTTATAAATCAGTTTAATACGATTGAAAATTATACGGTTGAAAGAATACCTTATCACAACATAGTCAACCAAAAACACAAACGGAACACTTATTAGCAGGGGTTCGGGCTTAAAGGTGAACCATATAAGCGAAATGGCAATATAAGCAACAACAAAAACCAGCGTTACAAATAATGCGTCAACAAAAGCAACATTACCCGGGTTTAACTTAAAGGATTTCATACATCGGTTTGTTCAACAAATTTGTAGCCGACCCCTTTAATGGTAGCAATAATGGCAGCATTGGTTTTTTCGCGAATTTTGCGTATGTGTACATCAATGGTACGATCGCCAACCACCACATCCTTTCCCCAAACACGAGAGAGAATTTCATCACGATTAAACACCTTGTCGGGATAGGAAGCAAGCATTAGTAACAGTTCAAACTCTTTGCGGGGCAAAACAATTTCTTTTGACTTGTATATCACCACGTATTTGGTAGGGTCGATGGTAATATTACCACGTTGGATTATTTTATTCATTGCTGTGGCCTTGTGAACCCTTCGCAACAATGCGTTAATACGATGAACCAATATTTTAGGTTTGATGGGTTTGGAAATGTAGTCGTCGGCACCCACTTCAAAACCGGCTTCCTGCGAATAATCTTCTGCCCGGGCAGTTAAAAAAACAATCATAATATCTTCGGTATCGGGCAGTGCTTTTATTTTTGACACTGCCGTCATGCCATCCATAACCGGCATCATAATATCCATTAGTATTAAGTCGGGTTTGGTTTTTTCAACCTGTTTAACCGCTTCGAGGCCATTGTTAGCAGTACTGATTTTGTACCCTTCGCGGGAGAGGTTATAGCTCACGAACTCAATAATATCGGGCTCGTCATCAACAATTAACAGGCTAAATTTGCTTTTGTCCATGTTTTAACAATTTGAAACGAAAGTAAATAAATTTAATCAATAGTACATTTGTTGAAGTTAATTTATCGTTAAGTTGTGCCGTTTTAAACCATCACACCGCCTGATAATGAAAATTCAATTACTTTTAATGCCTAAAAAAATAATATGAAAAACAGGATTTTATTTTTATTGATATTGATTATAACATTTAACGGGCTGATTTTCGCTCAGGGTTTTACCGGAGGAGCCACTTTGGGTTTGGCAGCCGGTCAGGTGGCCGGCGACGGTTACAACGGTTTTAACAAAGCCGGAATTTTTGCGGGGGGATGGGTAAATTATAATTTCACCACCCACTCATCGCTTCAAATGGAGCTGACCTACTTTCAAAAGGGCTCGCGACACAATCCCGATTACGAAAAAAATCCTGCCGACTTCCCTTATATTCTCAGGGTTGATTATGTAGAGCTTCCATTGCTTTATCAATATAAAACAGGCAGGTTTATTGTTGAAGCCGGCCCGTCGATGGGGGTGTTAATACATTATTACGAGGCAAGTGACCAGCTAACCATCAGCGACAAGGCAAATGCAAACCAACCTGCGAGGTTAACCTTACAGGTAAATCTGGGGATGAAAATTGTTTTTTCGGAAAGGTTAAGTGCAGGCCTGCGCACCAATAACTCGTTAACCAATATCCGGAAAAACAATGTTACCGGCGATGCCAAACGGCTATTTTGGTTTGGCCAGTTCAGCGATGCCCTGGTAATTGCAGCCTATTACCGGTTGTAAGAGTTTGTTTTTTTTATTTAATCGGGTATTGATTAAAAAAAACCACCACCCTTGTTTGGTTTTAAGGATGATGGCGCACCAAATTTCCTACCTTTGGCATTCTTTTTTTTAAAAATATGCAGAGGCACATTCATCTGCACCCCTGCATAACAACAAATTGATCAGTTTTTTATTAACCTGTTTTCCAAATTTTCCAATTGTTTTTTTAACCTGTCTATTTCTGACACTTTTTGTTGTAACCGGTTTATGGTTTGCGTTTGTTTGTCGATTAATTGCTGTTGATTATCCAGCTTGCTTTTCATCTTTTGTTTATCACGATTAAGCTCCTGTACCGCTTTTACCAAAGGCACCACAAACTCGCCGTAAGCCAGCGAATAAGGGTCGTTTTTGCTTTGTGGTGTGTGTATGGCATCAAAATCAAAACCAGTTTCGCGGGCAGCCTGCTCCACTTCCTGGGCAATAAATCCCGTATGCACTTTTTGGCTGTTATTATTTCCGCTCTCCTCGTCATGAACTCCCATATAGTTGTTTAGTGCTTTTATATCCCAGGTGTAAGTAACCGGACGAAGTTTCATAATAAAATCAAGTCCCGCTACATTTTCATTAACATTCCGTTTAAAGCGGCCGTCGGAAGTGTTGTACCAAGCCGAATGTCCACCTATCCAGCTTACATAGCTGTCGCCTAATTTTACCATATTTGATCCCGTTATATAAGCATTATATCCTATCGCCGTAGAGTTGAAATAATTAACTGTAGTATTAAAAGCCTTCGTTCCGACAGCTGTATTTCTAAAGCCGGTTGTAATACTATCAAGTGCCTCAAAACCATATGCTACATTATCGAAACCGGTTGTATTTAAGTATAGGGCACGATATCCGGTGGCTACATTGTTATGACCTGTTGTATTTGAGTATTGGGCAAAATATCCGGTGGCTACATTATTGTAACCGGTTGTGTTTAAATATTGGACAAAATATCCGGTGGCTACATTATTGAAACCCGATGTATTGTAAAATAGCGATCTTTCTCCAAATGCTGTATTTTTGAAGCCCGTTGTATTGGAATACAACGATTGCTCTCCAACAGCAGTATTGTAATTACCGGTTAAATTGGAATAGAGCGCTCTGCTTCCATAGGCGGTATTACTAAAGCCGGTTGTATTTGAGTATAAAGACCAATATCCTAAAGCTGAGTTATCTGAACCGGTAGTGTTGTTAAATAGAGCTTTAGAACCCACTGCAGTGTTTTTTATGGCCTGATTTTGACTTGCACCGGTACCATTGTTAAAAAGAGCCGAGTCGCCAATGGCAACCAGATTACTTTTGTCGGTGTTGTGGTATAGTGCCGAAACTCCCATGGATGTGTTTGAAAAGCCTGTTGTATTGTGAAAAAGCGAATAGAACCCGAAGGCGGAATTATTTTTACCGGTTGTATTATAAAATAGCGCATCTACACCACTTGATGTATTAAAATTACCGGTAGTATTGGAATATAATGAATAAGCTCCGGTTGCAGTGTTGGAACCGCCTGACGTGTTGGTATTAAAAGCATAACTACCTGTTGCCGTATTGTAATCACCTGAAATATTATGTGCTGCCGCTGCATTACCATTGGCAGTATTAAAACTACCTGATGTATTATATCTGAGTGCCCACCATCCGGTTGTTGTATTATTATTACCCGTTGTATTGGTATACAACGATTGCTCTCCAACAGCAGTATTGTAATTACCGGTTAAATTGGAATAGAGCGCTCTGCTTCCATAGGCGGTATTACTAAAGCCGGTTGTATTTGAGTATAAAGACCAATATCCTAAAGCTGAGTTATCTGAACCGGTAGTGTTGTTAAATAGAGCTTTAGAACCCACTGCAGTGTTTTTTATGGCCTGATTTTGACTTGCACCGGTACCATTGTGAAAAAGAGCCGAGTCGCCAATGGCAACCAAATTACTTTTGTTGGTGTTTTGGTATAAGGCCGAAACTCCGATGGCTGTGTTTGAAAAGCCTGATGTATCCTCATAAAGAGCATTAGCGCCCGCTGCCGTATTAAAGCTACCTGATACATTTGAATGGAGGGAGACTATCCCAATGGCCGTATTTTCATTTCCTGTTTTATTTAATATAAGCGAACTGAATCCGGTACCCGTATTGCCGGCACCCGTAGTATTTGAACCTATTGCATAATATCCCGTCGCAACATTGCCGTTTGCCGTAGTGTTTTTGCTAAGCGCACCCATTCCGGTGGCCGTATTCCAAACGCCCGTTGTATTTGATTCGAGCGTTAAACAACCGACGGCAACATTTTCAAAGCCGCTGGTATTTGAATACATCGCCCTATAGCCGATACCGGTATTTTCAACACCTGTTGTATTTGTCAATAATGATTTGCTACCCACCGCCGTATTAAGTGAAGCATCATAAGAGTTTCCTCCGTAACCGTTGTAATAAAGTGCTGAATCACCTATAGCTACGTTGTTTGCTTTATTAAGATTAGAATAAAGTGCAGCATGGCCAATAGCCACATTTGAATAACTGCTTGTGTCGCTGTACAGTGCCATGCTACCAACAGCCGTATTGTTGTATCCCTTTGTGTTTGAAAATAATACTTTGGAGCCAACAGCCGTATTGTTTGTACCTTCGTTTTGTCCTGAAGCGCCTGTGCCGTTGTGATAAAGAGCCGAGTCGCCAATGGCAACCAAATTACTTTTGTTGGCATTTGAGTAAAGTGCCGCTGCTCCCATTGCTACATTTGAGTACCCTGAGGTGTTATTATAAAGGGTGTTGTATCCGAAAGCGGCGTTATATTTTCCATCAGTGTTGTTGTACATCGATAAAGTTCCAAAAGAGGAGTTCTTGCTCCCTGAAGTATTTGCAAACAAAGAAAGATAACCACAGGCAACATTAAAATAACCCAAAGAAACGTTGTTGTACATCGAATGATATCCAATGGCGACATTGGCACTTCCCGAGTAGTTTTTATATCCCGCCTGTTCGCCGATAAAAACATTATTTCTGTTGTAAATGTGCTCGCTTGCTCCTGCACCATTGCCCAAAAACACCGAGCCTCCCGTATTTTTTACATTGATTCTGCCGTGATCCAACACCAAATATTCGGTACCACCTAAATCAAAACGGACTTTGTCTTCATTGCTGTTTTTTTCAACCTGAACAAGCGTGTTGCTGTCGGCATCATAAAGTACCGTAGTTGCTATCGGTGCCCATGAAGCCAGGCCGTCGGCATCGGAAACAAGATATTTACCCGCACCGGGTGAACCTCCCGATATTTTAACCTGTCCGTTTACCTCAAATTTTGCCGTAGGATTTTTTACTCCTATTCCCACATTGCCCGACGACAGGGTGGAGTCTTCGCCATCAACACCATTGGCAAAAATCAAATTACCAATGTTTAGCTGATTGTTACCGGCACCGTCCGGAGCAAATACATTGTGTCCCAACACAATATTGTTTGAACCCGTGGTCATATTTCTACCGGCGTCATAACCGATGGCTATATTGTTGTTTCCGGATGTTTGATTATAGAGTGCATGTGAGCCAATTGCAATATTTTTACCACCGGACTGATTGTTCATCATAGTAAACCCGCCGAGTGAAATATTATAATTACCATTTACGTTGTTATAAAGCGAGGATGATCCAAAAGCATTGTTCGAAAACCCGGTTGTATTACTGCGTAACGCACCATACCCTACTGCATTATTTTGATAACCGGTTGTGTTAAGATACAGCGAGAACGTACCCAAAGAACTGTTTCCGGAAGCCTGATTCGTGTATTGAGAAAAAGTGCCTACCGCAGTGTTTGAACCCTGGGTTAAATTACTTTTTAACGATTCGTACCCAACAGCAGTATTATATTGGCCTGAAGTATTACTACTACCTGAAGAGTATCCAACAAAAACATTCAGGTTTAAAGTATGGTCATCATTATTACCTGCATTTTCGCCAATAAAAATGGAACGACCAGTATTAATAAACACCAGCTGACCCTTTTGGGTTAACCGCATCTTTGACACGTTATTGGTGCGAAATGAAAGGTCCTGCGCATCCGTAGTACCAATAAAATTATTAAGGTAAGATGTTCCACTGTTGCCTGTTACACCCCACGACTGATTATCCTGTCCGATACGCACCCACTGCGTTGAAGTCCAGTAATAAAAACCCGGGGTATTGTCGGTTTGATAAATTAAAAGACCCGTTTCGGGCGTGGCAATCTGGTTTCGTTGCGCCAGCGTCAGACGCGGAATTAACATTCCTTTATCGGTAGCCGAAACATCAAGCATAGCTGATGAAGAGGGCTGATCTCCTGTTGTATTTATGGCAATCTGAGCCATTAGCTCGTTGGTTGTTAAAGCATAAAACAGTACGACAGCCGAAAAAAGTATTGGTAATAGCTTTTTCATAATTATTTATTTTTAAGGACAAAATTGTTGATTCGTTTTTTTGCCACAGTTATTTTATTGGATATTACCTTTAAATTAATAGCCCCACGATTTAAAAAATATCCCGCAGGCAGCATCACAAAATTGGTGTTTGAAAACGGGTAATTCAACTTTAATCCCGATTCTTCATAATGGAGCATGACCGAACCGTTGTCGATGAGATCATCAAATTGAAGTGAAACTCCTGATTTGGTGGTAATAATTAAACACTGCATAACTATGTATTATTTATTTTCAAACACAAAACAAGTTTAAAATGACATGATTATCAATTATAGAAGGTATTAAAAAAGGATGCATTTAATTTTAAAAAGGTATTAAAAAAGGATGCATTTAATTTTTATCAAACTTTATTTCAATATTTTATAATATTTTTATTGGGTTTGTCAGTTTTCAGTCGATGGATTCATTACATTTGTAAAAAACAAACTGTAATGAGTATAGCGGACATCCCTTACCGTAAAAAAGAAATAAAATTAATTGCGGTAATCTTTAGTATTCTGTTAATGACATATAGCAGTAAAACTGCCCGAGGAGAAACCTTGTATCAACAAAACAACAAGTTGTCGAAGCTAAACGATAAGGCAAAAAAATTATGGGATATTTCGTTGGACAGTGCCATCATTTACAGCCGACAGGCAGTTGGCATTTCTGATAAAAATGGCATAATTTCGGAACAAGCTTCCGAATCGTATTTATACATGGCGGTAATATTGTTTTACCAAAGCAAATACGACTCGGCAGTTTATTATGCCGTTAAAGGTCTTCGGATTTCCGATACGGTTCATTCAAAATGGGGTTTGGGTTTTGCCAGCAATTTACTTTGTGTGCTCGAACGGAGAAGAGCACGATACGACAAAGCGATTAAGTATGGTTTGCAATGTGTTGAAATAAGGAAACAACTTAAAGACACTTTCAATCTGGCGGGTATTTATCAAAACCTGGCCAATATTTACAGCCAGACCGGAAAACCATTAAAAGCCATTGAGTTTTTTTCAAAAAGTCTTGATTTATACCTTGCCACCAACGATACGGTGGGGCTGATGCATGTTCACGGAAACATCGGAAACCTTTATCTCGACATGAAAGACAAGGAAAAAGGAAAGGAGCATATATTGCGTGCCTTGCATTTGAGCAGAAAAAAAGATTTAAATTACGCTGACAATATCCTCTCGTTGGGAACCGTTTATCTTGAATTTGATAAAAATTACGATTCGGCTTTAGTATTGTTTTACGAAGCAAGAAAAATTTACAAAGCCATTGGAATTGAAGATGGCATTGCCACAGCCGATGAAAACATTGGCGTTGCACTGTTGGAACAAGGGAGGAATACAAAGGCTTTTAGGGAACTGAAAGCAGCCGAAGTTATGTTTTTGGCTATCGGCGACTCCGGGCAGGTAGCCAACGTATCCTTGTCGTTGGGGAAATATTATTTGGAGGTTTCCGATTTTGATTCGGCTAAAATAATGTTAAACAGGGCGTTAAGGATGGGACAAAAGTTTAAGGTTTCCAATGTGGTTAACGAAAGCTTATACAAGCTTTACAGTCTGTATAAAATTAAAGGTGACTCCAGGCGGGCCTTAGGTTGTTTTGAAAAATACAATGCATACCAGGATAGCTTGGAAAAAGTACTCATCAGCTCACGGTTAAGCAATATGGAAGCAAAATATCAAACCGTACAAAAAGAGCGACAGATTGAGCTGCTAAAACATGAAAAAGAAAAAATTAGATGGCGCGAAGCACGATTGCTTTACCTGCTCTTTATCGTTGTTGCCGTGGTAATTGTTTCGGGATTTTTAATCTATCTGAAGCGAAAAAAAGAGCGTCAGATCTCGCGTCAGCAACAAGAGCTGCTGATACAAAAAAAATTATTAGCCGAAAAAGAACTTGAATCAAAACTAATCAGGCAAAAGGAGATGGAGCATGAAATCGAGTTTAAATCGAAACAGCTAAGTACCCATGCGCTAAACATGGTTCAAAAAAACAAAGTGTTGAGCGAGGTTAAACAGCAACTGGAAGAAATTTCGGGCAAAGTAAAACCCGAGTTCAGGCCGAATTTAAAAAAGATAAACCTGCTGCTGGCACGAAACATGAAAACCGATAAGGAATGGAAACTTTTTAAAATGTATTTTGAACAGGTTAACAAAGATTTTTTTAGCAAACTCACCACAAAATATCCCCGGCTAAACAACAACGATTTACGGCATTGTGCACTTGTCAAATTAAATTTGAATGTAAAGGAAGCGGCTTCGTTGTTAAATGTTTCGCCACATACGGTTAAAAGTGCCCGCTACCGGCTAAAACAAAAAGTAGGGCTATTGCCTCATGAAAAACTGAGTGCGTTTATCCGAAAATTTTAATTTGAAAGGGTCAAAAATAATTGTCGTGCATAGCCAAATAATGCACATCGCACCATTAAACACATTCTGTTTTTTTATTAAGTTTTGTTACTCTTCTAATATTCTAATTAAATCATCATTAAGAAAATATACTTCACTCCCTATCTTCTTGGGTCTTAATATTTTATGCTCAACCAACTCATTCATGTATTTGGTTAATGTAGTTCTTGATGTTTTATTAACAATTCTACCTATAACTTTCGGTTTTATATAGGGCTGGCTATAAATAGCTTCATTTATTTCTTTATTATACCATTTTATTCTACTCTTTGCATAATTTAGAGTTTCTTTCATTTGAGCAATAATTTCATTTATTTTTTCATTTGTAATCAGTGACGTTTTCTCAACAGCATCCAACATAAATAAAATCCAGGCTTCCCACGAATTTCTTTGAGTAACGGCACTTAAATGATAATAGTAGTCTTCTTTGTTTAAAATGATATATTTTGATATGTACAAAATTGGTTGCGACAATAAATCTTTACTTACCAGATATAATAAATTCAATATTCTTCCGGTGCGCCCATTACCATCTTGAAAGGGGTGTATTGCTTCAAATTGATAGTGAGCTATACTCATTTTTATTAAAGGATCAATCGAATACTTAATATCATCATTTAAAAATTCTATCAGATTGTTCATAAGAGCCTCTATAATATGCTCATCACGCGGAGGAGTATAAACAATTTCTCCCTGTCTTAACTCACTTTGACCTCGCTTTATAACAATATTAGCTTGTGGTGGACGAAAACCTGAATTCGTCTCCTTAATTTGATTAAATATTTG
>CAYVWX010000057.1:0-14805 GCA_964455635.1 uncultured Lentimicrobiaceae bacterium
TTTCCACCAATGCCCAACCAATGCTGTTAGTACCTAAATCCAGCCCCAAAATTCGTTTCATAGTAATTGTATTTAAAGTTGTGATTTTAAAGTCAATAAAAATAGTTAATGTTTTGGAGAAATCAAAAGAAAATAGTATGTTTGCCTAACAAATTGAAAGTAATTCACAATAAGGATTATTCCGTTGTGAAAACATTTAAAGCGGTAGGTTAATTCTTATCGCTTTTTTTAATGTTTTGTATTCGCTATTTATTCTTGTTAGGCTTCTGAAAGATTGGTAACTTAACAGGATGCCTTTTAGGTGAGTGCAGATATAGTGGGGGTGCGTCTTTAAGTCGCATCCCCACTTAGCTTAATGCGGTCTTTTTTAACCGTGTTTCCACATTAAATGAAAATGGCTGGAAATTAAAAAAGAAGACTATAATATTATAATGTGGTAATAATATGGGTTTCAAGCTTTTTTAAAAAGAAAAGATAATTTTCTTAGTTACAGAAAGTCTTTCGGGGAAGAAGTAGTGGGGGTGCGACTTTAAGTCGCGCCCCCACTCGTGCGGTCTCTTCTTATAGCCTCTACCTATTTAAAAACACCAATTTGTTTTCCGGTGTTATAAATTTTTTCGATGGTGTATTCAATCTGATCTTTTGTGTGGGTTGCCATTAGCGAGAAACGTAACAGCGATTGTTCGGGCGGTACTGCCGGCGAAATAACCGGGTTAACAAAAATACCCTGGTCCAGCAACATTTTTGTTAATATAAAAGTTTTTTCGTTGTCGCGAATGTAAACCGGAATAATAGGAGTTTCCGATTTTCCAATGTCGATGCCGTAATGGTTAAACAGTTTAATCGACAGTTCGGTATTTTCCCAAAGGTGGTTTACAATTTCGGGTGATTCGTCAACCACATCAAGGGCGGCAATTACCGAAGCTGTTGCCGCCGGGGGCAGGCTGGCACTAAAAATAAAGCTGCGGGCGGTATGGCGTAAAAAATCGATAACTTCTTTTGAACCGGCAATAAATCCGCCTACCGTTGCCAGTGCCTTGCTAAAAGTGCCGGTAATAAGTTCAACATCATCGGTTGCGTTAAAATGGTTTACAGTCCCTCTGCCGTTTTTTCCTAAAACACCCAAGCCGTGAGCATCGTCCACCATAATGGAGGCGTCATATTTTTTAGCCAGTTCAACTACTTTGTCAAGTTTGGCTATATCGCCTTCCATGCTGAAAATGCCATCCATAATAATAAGCTTAAGGTCATAATCGGTTTGTTTGGCAAGCACCTTTTCCAGCGATTCCATGTTGTTGTGCTTGTACTTATAAACCTTGCCGAAAGCCAAACGGGTTCCGTCGATTAATGAGGCGTGGTCCTGCTCGTCAATAATAATACAATCTTTGCGTCCCACAACACCGCCAATGGCACCTAAATTGGTTTGAAATCCGGTTGAAAAGGTAATGGTGTCTTCTTTTCCCACAAAATCAGCCAATTTTTTTTCCAGTTCCAAATGTATATCCAACGTACCGTTTAAAAACCTTGACCCGGCAGTCCCCGATCCATATTTCTTTATGGCGGCAATGGCAGCTTCTTTAATTTTAGGGTGACTGGTCAAACCCAGATAGTTGTTCGACCCGAACATCAATACTTTTTTTCCGTTAATAACAACCTCTTTATCCTGACCCGACTGAAGAACCCTGAAGTAGGGATATAGCCCTAAATCTTTTACTCTTTGAGGCTCAGTAAATTTGACGGCTCTTTTTTGAAGTTCTGACATGTTAATAGTTGTGTTAATGAATATTTTTACAAACAAAGAATTTTACTTACTACAAGAACTCCAAAAATAGGTATTATTTTGATTGTATTAAGAATTCATTAAATTTGGCATTTGTTAATAAAATCAAAATCATGATTACAGTAAAAAAAGTTGAATCTAAAAAGGCATTAAATCAGTTCATTGATTTTCCTTACAGGCATTATGCCGGGGATGAAAAATATGTTCCCGAGTTGCGGATTATGACCAAAGAAACGTTGGATAAAAAGAAAAATCCTTTTTTTAAGCACGGAGATGCCGACTATTTTTTAGCTTTCAACGATAAGAATGAGGTGGTTGGACGTATTGCGGCCGTTACCAATCAGGCTTATGTTGACCACTGGAAAGAAAATTGGGGATTTTTTGGCTTTTTTGAAGCCATTGATAGCAAGGAAGTAACCAAAGCCCTTGTGGATACTGCTGTTGCATGGCTTAAAGAAAAGGGTGTTGAGGGAATGTACGGGCCCATGAACCCCTCAACCAACGACCCCTGCGGTATGTTAATCGAAGGTTTCGACACCCCTCCGTTTGTAATGATGACTCACAACAAAAAGTATTACGATAATTTATTGCTGGATTACGGCCTCGAAAAAAGAATGGATTTGCTTGCCTGGTATTTACGGGAAACTAAAATTCCGGAGCGGATGCTTACCCTGAGTGCCAAAATAGAAGAGAGACTTAAGTCGCAGGGAATCATTATACGGCAAGTTGATTTTAAAAACATGAAAGATGAAATTCCCAAGATACGGCATATCTATAATGAAGCCTGGAAAGATAACTGGGGTTTTATTCCTATGACGGAGGATGAATTTATGGCACTGGCCAAAGAGTTAAAAATGATAACCACGCCCGATTTGGTTTTTATGGTGGAAGATAACGGAAAGCCTGTTGCTTTTTCGGCCACCATACCCAATATTAACGAAATATTTATTAAAATACGAAACGGGAAACTTTTTCCTTTTAACTTTTTAAAACTGATCAATTTTAAGAAAAAGGTTAAAAGTGTCAGGGTTCTTACCTTGGGGATTCTCGAAAACTATCGTAAAACCGGTATTGATGCCTGCATGTATGCTAAAACATTTCATAACGGTACAAAACGTGGCTATCACATGGGTGAGGCCAGTTGGATATTGGAAAACAACACCATGATGAACAGGGCTTTAATAAATATTAATGCCGAACTTTATAAAAAATACCGAATCTATCAGTATAAATTTTAGCGTTTAGGTATTTGCTGATTTTTTGTTTTATAAGCTTTTGTAGAATACAACAAAGCTTCCACCTGCCGCAATAAATTACGCTTGTTTTTATTGGGTTTGTAAACATAACCAAACAGGGTGGTAAGCTCTTTTGTTACCGGATTGATAAAGGTATATGCCACAAAAGGCCCGGCCATAAAATCGTGTTCAACCCGCCACATACCCCGTGTTTCTGTAGTAAAAGGAACAAAAAAATCGGAAACAGGTTTGGTTACCGGAGGCACATAAGTGGTGTCGAGCGACATATATGATCCGTCGGTAGGGCCGGGGATATAATTTTTCATAAACAACATAATGCGTGAAGCTATGCTGGCATTGGAAAACTGAATGGTATCTTTGTAAGGTACCGAAATAGCAATTATTCCCAAATTATATTTATTGGCATCACGTTTTAGCCACATAAAACCCGCTTCGCTTTTGGCCACATAAAAGCCCTCCGGAAGCACGGTTCTTAAATGAAATTTATTGGCAAATTTTTGCATTACTTTTATGTCGGAGGCAGCATTAAAAACGTTCATAATGCGCTGGCGCTCAACTTTGTTTAACCCTTTTATAATTTGAGGGCTGTATTGGGCAAAAGCTTTCTCAAATGCTTTGTTCGAGGGTGCCGTTAAAGTAAAAATTACCTGAGGTTTTGCCCATTTATTGTCGGTACGGGTAAGCTTAACACTTTTATATTTTTTATTGATGTTGACAAAAATCAGGCTGTGATGCTTTTGAAAAAGATCGCTCAACGACGAACCGGTTATGTGGGCAAGTTTAAACAGGCTCTCTTGCTGAGGTAAGCCGTACTGGTCGGCTTCAAGGTATTTTTTAAGGGTTTTACCAACGGTTCCCGTCCATTGATTTTCGTCCTGAATTACCACCAAAACTTCGGAAGTGTTTCCAATGGAACGGGGTAATCTTGATTTTGTGTTATTCTCGGTGCAGGAGCTGAACAGGAATATTATGGCTAAAAACGACAATATTCCTATATTTTTAGATGTAATCATGGCATAAAAGTATTAAAAATACAATTGGAAAATACGCTACAAAAATACTGCCATTAACTAATAACGGCGATTTTAATTTTTTGTCCCGGTTTTAACCGGTGGGTATTGGTAATTCTGTTAAGCCGTTTAATTTGCTCTACCGTTACCCCGTCGTATTCTTTGGCTATATCCCATAAGGTATCTCCCTTTTGAACCACATGGTACATATATTTTCCTTTTTTAAGGGTTGTTTTACTTTTGCTAACCGGTTTATAAACATATAGCCGTTGTCCGGGATGGATGGTGTTGCTGTGTAACCCGTTCCACTCTTTTAAATCAATTACCGAGCAGTGATATTTTTTGGCAATTAACCCCAGGTTTTCACCATTTTTTACATAGTAATACGATTTGTTTTTTGACCGTTTAACAGGTGCTTTGTGCGCATACGATTTGCCCTGTTTTCCGGCATAGCCAAAAAGCACCAGTTTTTGCCCCGGATATATGGTGTTGTTTCTTAAATGGTTCCATCGTTTAATCTGGCTTACATATACATGATATTTTTTGGCAATAAGGCCCAGGCTTTCGCCACTTCGCACGATATGAATATTTCGGTTGCCGGCTTTTTTTACGGCTGCCATCAATTTATCGTGCTCTATACCTCTAACGGTTTTATACATGTAAAGCGAATCTTCGTTATTGATAAAATCGGCGGTATAGCGGCGTGGCAAACGCAAAATATATTGTTTGCCGTTTACTGCGGGGATGATGTTTTTTTTGTATTGAGGATTTAAAAATTTAATTTGTTCCATGGGGATGTGCAACATTTCGTGGAGTTGGTCAAACGCCAGCACATCACTAACATGAACCGTATCGATATCGTAAAAAAACATATTTGGACGCATGGGGTACAAATGATGCTCGGCAGGATAATTCATAATATAAGCAACGGCAATAAAGGCCGGCACATAACCTCTGGTTTCTCTCGGTAAAAAAGGCCATACAGCCCAATAATTTTTAACACCTCCTGAACGGCGAAGGGCACGGTTTACATTACCGGCTCCCGAATTATAAGCAGCCATTGCCAGCGACCAGTCACCGTAAATATCATACAAATCCTGCAGGTGCTCGCAGGCAGCTACCGTCGATTTATAAGGATCGTAACGGTCGTCAACCATGGAAGTAACTTTAAGTCCATATACTTTTCCGGTTCCATACATAAATTGCCATAATCCTTTGGCCCCTTTGTTTGAACCTGCATGCGGATTTAATGCCGACTCAACAACCGCAAGATATTTTAATTCCAACGGCATGTCGTACCTGTCAAGTATTTCTTCAATCATTGGAAAATATATCTCCGACAGGCCCAATACCTTTTCGGTAAGCAATCGGCGTTTGTTGGCGTAAAGATTTATAAACGATTTAACCTCTTTGTTATAAGTAAGCTCGATGGGGGTTTGCGCATTTAATATGGCAAGGCGTTTTTTTATCACCGAGTCGGGAACAGTGGGAGCAGCATCAGGTTTAGAGCCTGCCTTTTGAAACCGTGTACTGTCGAGCGTAAAGTAGCGTTTGCCGTATATTTTTATAAAAGCTAAACTGTCGAGCGTTTTTACAACGGGTGAATCTTCAATTAAAAAACGGCCTGTAGCATGAGACGACCCGGAAGTGTCGTTTTTTTGTTGAGCCTCAATAACAACGGCTGAAAATAAAATTAAAAAGAGTAAGGTTATTTTGAATTTATGATGCATACAGATTGAATTTTCGGCAAAAATACAATATTCAAACCGCTAAAGTATAAGTGCTGTTAATATTAATAAACGAAAAAAAGTTAAAAACTCTTAAGTGGCTTTACTACACGACTAAATTGATGTAAGAATGAATTGGGTGTTTAATGGTTCAGAGGTTCAAAAGCTCAAAGGATTAGAAAATCAGGGGGACAAAAGATCAGAGGATCAGAGGATGAAGGGTTCAGAGGTTCAATGTAGTTCAATGGTTAATCGAGTAACGGGTTCATTATATCATTGTATAATTATTTAGCGAATAACGGGTTCATTATATCATTGTACCATTAAATCATTATACCATTATTCAGCGAGTAGCGGGTTCATTATATCATTGTACAATTAAATCATTGTATCATAATTCAGCGAGTATCGGGTTCATTATATCATTGTACCATTAAATCATTGTACCATTGTCAATGGGTGTTATCTGATTATTGTAACATTTCCTTTATACGAAATATGTCTTTTTTTGTAGTCGGTGCCGTCAATTTTATAAATATAGGTTCCGGCAGGCACTTCCCGGCCATTCATGTCGGTTCCGTCCCACGAGTCTTCAAAATTATGGCTGCTCCATACCTGTTGGCCGTAGCGGTTAAAAATGTAAATATTGTAGTCGTCCATGGCAGTACCTTTTATGGTAAACACCCTGTTTTCGGCAATGGCGCTTCCCGGAGCAAAGGCAGATGGAATGTAAAGCACCACAAACTCGGTAATGCTTACCTGTTTTGTTATGGTGTCGGGGCACGATTTATCGGTGGTAACCAACAGCGTAACCGTATAGTCGCCGGCTTTGCTATAAGTGTGTTCGGGGTCTTGTTCAATGCTATTATCACCATCGCCAAAACTCCAGTTGTAGGCATCTATACCATCAATGCTTACTGTAGAATCGATGAAAACAATTACGGGATTATCCATGGTGGTTATCCACGGGTCGGCAACAAAGTTGGCTTTCGGGTTGGGATTGACTATAATATAATCGGGTTTGGAAATTTCTGTAAAACAGCGGTCGGTATTCGATATTTTTAAGGAAACGGAATATTTGCCGTAGTTGTTATAGTTATGATTAGGAGCGATGTTATCGCCGGAGGTGCCATCGCCAAACTGCCACTGATAAACGGCTCCCGGCAAAATATCCTGTGATTCGTCGGTAAACTGCACAAACAACGGCTCGCAACCCTCGTTGGGATTGGCACTAAAATCGGGTTTTGGCAGCGGATCGACCGTAAGCACCATCGAACTGTCTGACGAGCAAACATGTCCTGTGGGTGTCGGATAGGTTAAATCGATGTGCAGGTTAATATTGTAATCACCCGGGGCTGTATATTGGTGAGTGGTGTGCGGATTTAGGTCGGTTGCACCATCGCCAAATTGCCACCCAAAGGATTTATTGGTGGTGCTACCTGAATAGTCGAAATTTATATCGGTGCTGGTGCAGGCATGGTTTGGCGGGTCGATGGTAAAAGCCGAAGCGGGGTTGGCATGTACCGTAAAAGTTGCTTCGGCACTGTTGGGACAATAAAAATATTGCGATTGCGAAACCGTATTTAATGTGTAGCTGTAATTTCCCGGTGTGTTATAATCGGACTGTCCGAAAGTTATGGTTTGATTTGTACCTACCACATCGGAACCGCTTAGCCAGGTATAGGAAACGGTTGATGTAGTATTGTCGTTGGCTTCCAGTGTTATGTCTTCTCCAAAACAGATTTCATCTTTCGGGTTATAAGTAATCAGAGGTTCGTAGGTATCCACAAAAACCGACATTTGGGCATTTTGCCGTTCTCCGCAGTTGTCTTCAATAAAAAGTTTATATATAATTTGAGGAAGGCCTAAAGGATAATTGCTGTCGTAAGTTGTTTGAGCGGTTCCCACAAGCGTAGAATCGCCGGCCTGATTATAGCGGTACCATTTATACCAGTGAGCCGGTGTTCCGGTGGTTAGCTCAATGGAATCGCCTTTACAAACACCTATATTTTCGAGCACCAGGCTTGACTGGTTAACGGTAAAAACCGAATCGGCTGTGCCGCCACAAATATCGGTTGCCGTATAGCCACAAGTCCATATGGCATCTCCCACCACATTGTCGTAAACTACTGTAACAGAGTCGCCATCCCTGTCGCCAAGGGGAATAACCGGAGGAGGAGTTTGCCGTTGCCACACTACATGACTGATGGCATAACCGGGCATATCGGTGGGATTTGGTATGATGGTTTCAACCGGAACGGTGGCTTCTTGTCCCGGGCCGCACAAAAAAACAGATTGTATCTTTTTTAGTACAATGGGCTTGTTAACAATTTTAACCTGTGTGGAAGTGGTGTTGCCACAAACATCAAGAACGGTTACCGGTACATAGTCGGGACTGGCATTTACCGTGTAGGAGTACACCGGTACAGGAGGAATAGGGCCGTCGGGCCAGATGTAAGTTAATGGTTTTACTCCGCCATGCGTGGATGCATTGCCCGCGGTACTGTCCACACGCAGGTCGATGGTTTCTTTGCAATAGGCTTCATACTCTTTATAACCCGGCGAAGGATCAAAATCGAATTTTATGGGACTGTTGTCGATAAGTTCCAGATTAATTCTTCCGGTATAGGCTCCTCCAAAAGGATTATCAAATTCGCAGGGATTAGAGGGGTACGAAAAAATACAGTTTTTTGTTTGTTCAAACGACAACCCGTGGGTGGTTAACCGGATGGTTTTGATGGTTTCGGTGGGGCCAAAATAAAGCGTGTCAACGGTTAACGTGTCGTTGTTGTGCGTGGTGTCGATAACATAAACCAGGTTTCGGCAGTTGTTATTAATGGTAAACGGAATGGGGTAAATGGTATCGGTTCCTCCCGGAGGAAAATCAAGTTGAAAGGTGACAAGAAGTTCGTTGCAGCCTTCCACTGAATCCTGAGTGGGTTCAATTAGTTTTCCGGTAAGGCCAAGACCTGTCCATTTTTTACCGATAACTTTCCAACCCGGTTTTGACCGGCCTCCTTTTAAAGCACCTTTTTTTAAAAATACCGTTGAATTAACATAAAATCCCGGATCCTCATTGGGAAAATGATAGAGGTAATCTTCGATGGCAATTTTTATAGTCTTTCGTGAACAGCGCGTAACTTTTTTTTCAATTTTAATGGTTCTCAGCTCTCCTTTTCCGTCGCGAGGAGGAGGGGGGTCGGCATTGGGTGATACGGAAGTAAACCCGTCGAACTCCAAACCGGCTCCGGCTCCCAGCGGTGGCGGATTGGGATGGAAAAAGCTGCTGTGCTGTTTTTTATTAAGTGTGGCGGCGCATACGGGTAACTCGTATTCGTGACCTTGCGGGTCGGTGTATGAGATGTTGTTAAGCGGTAAAAGATTTTGCGGAGGAGTGCCTATGCCTCCAATAAATATTCCGAAAAAGTCGTTCATATTATCAATCGACCATTGCGTAACATCGGTAATATCAGCATCGTACTGAGGGTTGTTGTAAGGATATTCGTCAGAAGCAAAAACATACTCGATGCTAATCATGGTATCGTAAGCCTGATAATCGAATTGGATATAAGCGGCATCGCCGGTGTGGATGCTCATGGTAGGAACGGTATCGAAATTTGGGGGCTTAAAAATACGTTTGTACATTTCAAAAAGAGAGGTGTCTCCCGGCATTCCAAAGTCAACAAGGTCGGCATATCCCGAAGTGTTTTGTGGTGTTTCGAGCAGCTTTAAATCACCGGTAGATAAGGCCAGACCGGTATCCCATCCCAGCTCCGAAAAGTTGTTGTCGCCGTTGTAAAAATAGCAAAATGCGTGTGGGTCGCCCACAAACCTGATGCTGTTGGTGTCAATCATTCCGCCACCGGCATGAAGGATGTTTAAAACCCAGCTCCGTACGCTGTCTATGTTGGCTATGGGAGGGTCGCCGCCATCGTTGGGGATGGTTTTATATTTTACATAATCTCCGTTTTGGGCTGACACAAAAAAAGTTGTAAAAAATAACAAAGAGAAAAGAAGAAACTTTTTTTGCCTCATGGGTTTATTTGTTACTAACGAATGTGGTAAGTATTTTTATTAAAACATAAATCGTCAGGTTTTAGACAGCGCGAAGGCTTAATACGTTGCTAAAAAGAGAAAAAAAAACCCCCGTCTGAATATCAGACGGGGGTTTTTAATTTTTTTTGGTCGATTAGTAGCGGTTCTCTCTTGGACGGGCTTCGTTAACCCTGAGGTTTCTACCATTAATCTCTTTGCCTTCTAAGGCTTCAATAGCCTGACGGCCTTCGTCGTCGTTTGGCATTTCAACAAAACCAAAACCTTTAGAGCGGTTTGTAGCTCTGTCAATAATAATTCTGGCACTTGATACTTCGCCAAATTCGCCAAATAATTGCTCTAAATCGTGGTCGTCCATCGAGTAAGCAATGTTTCCAATGTAAATGTTCATTTTTATAAAAAATTAAATAACTAAAAATCCGGGAAAAAAGTAAAAACGAACCAGGGTTAAAAACGCGAAGGATAGAAAATACAATTTACAACCGGTGTTATTTACCCTTATTGTAAGTTGGAAATGTCTTACAATAAATCGAATAACGCTGCAAATAAAGGTAAAAAAGTGTTACAAAAAACAATAAACCAAAAAATTAACCCTTATTTGGAAAAAATTAAGATAATTTTAACATAGTGGTGGGATTTTAACTGTTAAAGTTGTTTGAAAGTTAAAAAGTGCGTTTCATGTAGCAGATAAAAAGTAGCAAATAAATTCCATTCTTCTCTTCCGCAGAGGAGAAACAGAGGCGGGTACAAGTTGTTTTTTGTTTTTCTTACAATTATCACTTTTTTAAATAATTAACTTTGAACAATTTCATTGACATGATGAGTACCATATTACTTCATCTGTTTTTATAATAATATTCGATTATAATCGAAAAATATTATAATAATATTCGATTACAATCGAAATATATTATCTTTGCAAAAATTTCCCATAATGATACAAAGGTTGCTTAAACAACAAATAGTACAAAATTTACATTTAAAAAAGGCTGTTTTGATTTTAGGAGCGAGGCAGGTTGGTAAAACAACTTTATTAAATCAATTAATTGCCGGAAAAAAGAATGTAATGGTGTTTAATGGTGACGAACCCGACACTAAGGAACTGCTAAGTCACGTTACTTCCACACAACTTAGCAGCTTGTTTGCTAATGCCAAAATCGTTGTCATTGATGAAGCGCAGCTAATTCCCGATATTGGCATTACTTTAAAATTAATAACCGACCGGTTACAAGATATTCAGTTGTTTGTTTCCGGTTCTTCTTCCATTGACCTTGCTAACGAAATTAATGAACCGCTTACCGGCAGGAAAATTGAGTATCGGCTTTTTTCGCTTTCTTTTAAAGAGATGACAAATTATCACGGACTTTTAAATGAAAAACGGCTGCTTCCCATTAGGCTTGTCTATGGTTATTATCCCGAAATTGTAACATCGCCGGGTAATGAAATCGTATTGTTAAAGAACATTGCCGGAAGCTATTTGTATAAAGATATTTTATCGTTTGGTAAAATAAAAAGGCCGCTTATTTTAGACAAGATTTTAAAAGCGCTGGCTTTGCAAATTGGCAGCGAAGTGTCTTATAACGAGTTAGCTCAATTAGTGGGGGCTGATAAAGAGACCGTTGAAAAGTATATTGATTTACTCGAAAAAGCTTTTATTGTTTACCGGTTGGATGCTTTTAGCAGAAACGTAAGAAACGAAATAAAAAAGAGCAAAAAAATATATTTTTACGACAACGGAATCCGAAATGCCTTAACGGGTAACTTTCAGCCTTTTGAAATGAGAGTTGACAAAGGTGCTTTGTGGGAAAACTTTATCATATCCGAAAGGGTTAAATATTTACGGTATAATAATTTTTACGGAAGCTACTATTTCTGGCGAACCACACAACAACAGGAAGTTGATTTTATTGAAGATCAGGACGGGAAAATAGCTGCTTACGAATTTAAGTTAAATCCGGCAAAAAAAGTCAAAATGCCGCTTACTTTCACTAAGGCATACAATCCTGAAAAAGTGAACGCTATTACTCCGGGAAACATTGAAACGTTTGTGATGTAGTGTTTTGGTATTAATCAAAATTTCTCAAAACATTTCGTGTGGAATTGAGAATTTTGTGTTTTGTTGTAAAATCTGTTTTTATGATTAAACGAAAACCTGAAAAGCTTTTACTTTGATTAAGATACTTTATATTATGCGGGCAGAGCACTGCCTAAACATTAAAAAATTTTCGGCTGCTTTAATTTTTCGATTTTAGCTTTACTTTTAAATTTGTACGAAAAAGACCTGACCCGGGTTAATCTTTTACGCAGCGTACTGAGAAATATAGCGCGTTATAGTTATAAACCTCCCATACACCTTTGTAATCGTAGTACAAAGCAATACTAAACCTTTCATTTGTAGTGTCGTTTGCCGTGCAGCTCCAAAAATAGGCATACTCACCTAAGTACATACCATGATAATATGTTCCGGGTGAATGCATAACCAGGCCTGCCGGTAATGCATTAAATCCGCTTAAATTTGAGCCTCCCAAATTTGGCAAATTCCAGTGGTAAGTGCCAAATTCTTTTAAGGGGCCTCCTCCCAAGGAATCTCCTCCGACAGCATTTACCAATTCTTCAAATTCGGCTTTACTGGGTAAATGCCATCCATCGGGACATATACCCTGTACACCACTGGGATTGGAATTTGAAGAAGAGTCATTTTGCATAATTGTAGGCCAGTCATAAAGTCTTCCATATATTTCTTCCAGAGTATCAGAATCATAATTACCCCAGTAGGAAATTGCGTCTAACAGCGTCCCGTCGGGAGCATGAGTAGTACGTAAATTTTCAGCCATCCATACTTTATTATTAATTTTGACGGTAGCGTATGAGTTGCTGTCATAGTCCATAATATTATTGGCAAAACTGTAGTTTGTTAAAGGGAGCCATTTAAAACCTGACCAATAGTAAAATCCGGCTCCGTTATCGTAGTTTCCGTTTGTATTATAAACCATCATACCCTTTTGTGTAAGTCCTAAAGCATTGGTAATTGTGCTGGAATCCAAATCAATACGGGGTATTAATATCCCTTTGTTATTACTTTGTAAATCAAGTATAGCGTTGGTATCGGGAGGATTGCCGCTATTATTGATTGAAATTTGGGCAAAAGTTGCAAGACTGCAGAACATAAAAACAATAACAAGTATTTTTTTCATAATAAATAATTTTTTTTGATACAATAATCATTTATGAATGTTCAGATAATTCATCTGTTTTGATAAATGAAATTATCATAAAATTTAACGCAAACCATTTGTTGACGGTATTATTTATTATTCGGGCCGAAATTTGTGATATCCGGGAGGAAAATGATTGGATACGGGAATACGATTAATTTCCCAACAAGATACTTAAAATATGAGGCATAAAATGCTAATAAAACATTGTTGTTGCTTTAGCTTTCCAACATATTTAATTTGTTTGATGATGGTTTACTTAAAATGAGCAAGAGTTTTATCTTTTTCAATGCATTTTATAATTTTGTTGCAGAGTTCTTCTTCATTACCTATACAATACCCCGAATATCTGCATTTTATTTCATTATTTCCATCTAATAAAATTGTGTACGGAATATTGGAAATACTTAAAGCCCGTATTAACTTTCCATTAAAATCAATATAATTTTCCGATTCCCACTCTTTGCTTGCAATAAAAGGTTTTACCGAATACCATGTTCCTGTTTTATCTACACAAATTGAAATCAGGTTTATTCCGTAAGGCTTTATTTTTTCCTGCCATACTTCATTAAGATTATCGAGATTCCTGTTTGATTGGGCATCATTCATCTCCCAAAAAATTACAATCGTTCCAACAGTATCATTAAGTACCTTATTTAATGGGATATTAAATCCATCGATTGTTTTTAATTCATTTCGATTAATAAAATAATTTTGGGCAAAAGCAGACTGAAAAAACAATATAATAATAATGAATGTTAATTTAGCTTTCATAACTTTGGTTTTAAGTTAATAATATAGACACTCTTTTAGCTTTATTGCTAAAAGACTTTGAAAAAAATGTATGATAAAATTACATCAAAACAGAAAGCAATGCGGGAAGAGCTTTGTTGAATTATCATTGGGGTTAAAAAATGTATAATTCGGGCAAAAAACAATGATATTCGGGAGGTTAGTTGTTTCAATAAAAGATAATCTCACATCTAAATACCCCCCAATTTCTTAATAATTTCAGCCTTTCTTCGCTTGGCAATGGTAAAGGTTGTCCCGTTGTTGAGGATGAGTTGGCTTTTTCTTTTTAATATTTTTTTTACTTTACTGCCATTTATTAATACCGATTGGTTGATGCGTAAAAAATTGAAACGGGTTAATTGGTCGTGGTAATATTTTAAATTTTTGGTGGCAAGCAAATGTTTTTCGTCTCCGTTATCGTTATAATGAATTTCAGTGTAATTGCCGTCTGAAATGCAGTATAAAATATTGCTATACGAAATAAAGGTAAGCGTGTCCTTTTCTTTAATCATCAGGCTTCCCGATTTTTCCATGTTGTAATCAGCCAACAATTTATGTTTTTTATCAACAGAAAAGGGTGTTGACATGGCCTTTGAAACAGCTGCTTTGAGTTCATCAGCATCAATGGGTTTTAATAAATAATCAATGGCATTTACTTTAAAAGCCTGTACGGCATATTTTTCGTACGCTGTTACAAATATAATAGGATAATGATGGTTTTTAAGTTTTTCCAATAGTTCAAAAGCTGTCATGTCACCCAGCATTATGTCAAGAAAAAGTAAATCGACGGAGAGTTTTGGCAGCATAAGAAGTGCATCTTTACCCGAGGATATTTTGGCAATAATATTTACTTCCGGAATTACTTTTGAAAGGATGACCCCAAAGCTATCCAAATGGAATGATTCATCATCTACAAGTACCGTGTTAATCATGTTAGTTTGCTTTGAATGTTAATAATAACTTTTGTGCCGT